>JBBWZH010000449.1:0-36962 GCA_039648995.1 Mycobacteriales bacterium | reverse complement strand
CGCTGGACGCCGCACGCCGTACGGTCCATCTCGACAACGGCCGGGCAGTCGAATACTCCACGCTGGTGGTGGCGACCGGGTCCAGTGCCCGGGAGTTGCCGGGCGTGCCTCGCACTGCCGTGCACTACCTGCGTACCCTCGCCGACGCCCACCGGCTCCGTACCGCGATGGAGTCGGCGCGGCGCGCGGTCGTGGTCGGGGCCGGGTTCATCGGTTCGGAGGTCGCGGCGGCCATGTCGGCCCGCGGTATCGAGATCACGGTGGTGGAGCCGGCCGGCCCGCCGCTCGCCCGGGTGCTCGGCAACGTCGTCGGGGCGCGGCTCGCCCGGCTGCACGAGGCCCGGGGCGTCCGGCTCCTGCCCGGCCGCGCGGTCACCGCGATCCGCGACGGCGGGGGCCGCGGGGCCGAGGGGGCGCAGAAGCAGGTCGTGCTGGACGACGGCACGACGCTGTGCGCCGACCTCGTCGTCGTCGGCGTCGGCGCCCGCCCGAATACCGCGTGGCTCGACGGTTCGGCGGTCGAGGTCGCGGACGGGGTGGTGTGCGACGAGTACTGCCAGGCCAGTGCGCCAGGGGTGTTCGCGGTCGGGGACGTCGCCCGGTGGCCGAACGCGCTGTTCGACGAGTCGATGCGGGTCGAGCACTGGACCAACGCCATTGAGCAGGCCGCGGTCGTGGCCTGGAACATCGTCAACCCGGACCGCCCGCGTCCGTACGCGCCGGTGCCCTATGTGTGGTCCGACCAGTACGGGTACCGGCTGCAGATCGTCGGTAGCCCCCGGGCGGACGACGAGGTCCGCGTCGTCCAGGATGACCCGGCGAACACGGTGCTGGTCGCGCTCTACGCCCGGGAGGGCCGGTTGAGCGGGGCTTTTACGGTGAACGCGCCGGCCCGGGCGATCGCGCTGCGCAGGTCGCTCGCCGCCCGCGTCTCGCTCGATCACGCGCTCGAGGTGGGTGCCTGATGGCCCGGTCGCGGGTGCGGCACGCCGTCCAATTTTATGTACAAGATGCTGTATCCTGTACTCGTGGCACAACGCCAAATCAAGGACGTCCCGGAACTCGGTCGGGCGCCAGAAGACCTCCAGGTCGTGAAGCGCCAGACCCTCGCGGACAGCGTCTACACGCAGCTGAAGACTGCCATCCTGCGCGGCCGGATGCGCGACGGTACCGAGCTCAAGCAGGGCGAGCTGGCCGCGCAGCTCGGCGTGAGCCGGGTGCCGGTCCGCGAGGCGCTGCGCCGGTTGCAGGCCGAGCACCTCGTCGTCGCCGAGCCGTTCCAGTGTTTCGTCGTCACCAGCCTCGACTCCGACCAGGTCATGGAGCTGCTCGAGCTGCGCGGGGAGATGGAGTTCTTCGCGTTGAAGAAGACCATGTCCTCGGATGTCGCGCAGCAGCGCATCCGGGCCGCGAAGGCGGCCGCCAAGGCGCTGACCCTGAGCCAGGACGACGAGAGCTGGCTGGCCGCCGACCGCGAGTTCCATCGCGAGCTGAACGGCGCGACCACCGCCGTCGCCGCGATCATCGAAGAGGTGCGGGAACGCGTGCACCGCTACTTCCTGTCGGCGCCCGCATTGCAGCAGCGTCGGCGCGAGGTGCTCAAGGAGCACGCGGCGCTCATCACGGCCCTGGAGGCGGGCGACGAGGCGGCCCTCGAGCGGGCCATCCGGTACCACGTGCGCGCGACGCGGCAGCACCTGGAGAAGAGCTTTGTGGCGGCCGGCCCGGCCGGAGTCGAGGGCGGCCCGGGCTGAACCCGGCGTCGGGCCTGCTTCGCACGCGCGGCGCGCGAGGCAGGTCCGCTGCGGCTGGAGGTGGGTGAGTGGCCGCGCGGACGGAGACCCGGGTGGTGGCCACGCTCGGCGGGCCCGGAACCTTCGCGGGGCAGGCCACCCGGGCCTTCACGGGGCTGCTGCCCGAGCTCGGCCCGGTCCGGTACCTGCCCACCATGGACGAGATCTGGGCGGCCGTGTCCTCCGGTGCCGTGGACTCGGCCGTGCTCACCAGCGAGACGACCAACAGCGGCCTGCAGGAGATAGCAGCGCACCTGTTGGCTCCGGCGACCGAGCTGTACGTGAACGGCGAGGTTCTCGTCCCGTACCACTGCATGCTGCTGGGCAAGCCGGGCACGAGCCTCGGCCGGATCAGGCTGGTGCTCGGCCACGGCTCGCTGATCCATTGCCGGGGATTTCTCGCCGAGCGGTTGCCCCAGGCCGAGGTGCGGATGCACGACCAGAACTCGCTCGCCGCCGCGGCCGAGGTGCTCGCCGGCGATGGTGACGTCGCGGTCGTCGGCACGCTGCTGTCGGCCGAGAAGAACGGCCTGGCGGTACTGGCGCGCGACGTCGACCGCGGCAGCGTCGGCGCGTGGTGGATCATGTCGCGCGAGCTGCGGGTGAGTCCCCGGGCGGACGTGGTCGTCGTGGCGGTGAGCGGCGCGGTCGCCGACCTGCTGGCGCGGGCGCGGGCCGGCAACATGACGCTGCGGGGCATCGCGGCGGTCAGTGGCGGCAGCCTCTTCCGGTACGACTATCTCGTGGTGCTGTCGGGCGCGGGCGCGCCGGCGTCACCACGGGAGACCGTCGCCGGCCTGGCGGGGTGCCGTCTGGTGGGCGCGTTCGAGTCCGTCCCCGTCGACGACCTCGTCAGCGCCTAGCATCGTGCCGGCGCCAGGAGCACCCACGGCTGTCCGCGTCGCGCTGACGTTCGACGTGGAGCACCCGGACCATCCCGCCGAGGATCCGATCGGCAACGCGTACCGGATGCTGGATGTGCTCGGTGAACACGCCGTGCCGGCGACGTTCTTCGTGCAGGGCGCATGGGCGCGCGCGTTTCCGCGGGTCCTGCGGCGCATCGTGAGCGACGGGCACCTCGTCGGGAACCACAGCCAACACCACTGCCGGTTCATCGACCTGACCGACCAGGGGATGGCGGCGGATCTGGCGCTGTCCCGCTCGATACTGGAGGAGTTCGTCCCCACCGGTGACCGGTTCCGGCTGCCCTGGGGAGCCGGAACCGACGGGCCGGAGGCCGAGCGGATCGAGCGGGCCGTGGCGCGGTCCGGTTACCGCCACATCGGCTGGTCGTGCGACGGGAATGACTGGGCCCCCGGGGCCACCCCGGGCGATGTCGCGGCGCCCATCATCGCCGCGGCGCGGGAGCAGGCGGGCTTGTGCGTGCCGCTGCTGCACTCCTGGCCGGATCCGACCAGCGAAGCGGTGCGCCTGGTCATCGCGGCCCTGCGCGACTCGGCCACCTTCGTCCGCCTGGACCAGCCGCCGGCACAGCCGCCCGCATAGCGGGCAGCGCCGGCCTGAACTGGCCGCGCCGGTCGGCGGCCCGCACGTCTCAACCGCATCAGCGCCAGCGCTCCGGTGCGCGCCGTGCGTCTCCTGTACCGGCCGAATGTCCAAGAGATTTCGTAGCGACAGTTGAGTAGAGACTGGCAACCGTATACCTTACACACCACCGCCGGCGGCCGGAGCCGACCGACCAGCTCGGGAGGAAGCGGATGACTCGGACAGCAGGGTGGCGGCGCATCAAAGAAACCGATGAGGTCCTGGCGCCCGAACCCGTTCTCGATCTGCGGTCGGTCTCGGTTCGTTACCTCACGAGCAGCGGGTTGAACACGGCGGTCACCGACGTGAGCATCAAGGTCGAACCTGGGGAGTTCGTCTCGATCGTCGGGCGGAGCGGCTGTGGCAAGTCGACGCTGCTGCACGTGGCGGCCGGCCTGATCCGACCCGCGGCCGGCAAGGTCTCCTATCTCGGCCAGGAGTGGACCGGGCTGCATCCGGACGTGGGTTACGTGACGCAGAAGGACACCCTGCTGCCGTGGTGCACCGTCCTGGACAACATCGCGCTCCCCTTGAAGTTGCACGGGGTGCGCCGGGCCGAGCGTCGCAGGGTCGCCGGGGAAATGGCCGTCAGCCTCGGCCTCGGCGAGTACCTCAAGCACTTCCCCAGCCAGCTCTCGGGCGGCATGCGGCAGCGGGCGCAACTCGGCCGCACCCTCGTGACCCGCCCGAAGCTGCTGCTGATGGACGAGCCGTTCGGCGCGCTGGACGCCTATCTGCGCATGCGCATGCAGGAGCTGCTGGTCTCGATCCTGCGCGAGCACCCGGTCAGCACCGTGTTCGTCACGCACGATCTGGGCGAGGCGATCACCCTGTCCGATCGCGTCGTCGCGCTGTCCGGCGCCCCGGGTCGGCTCGCACTCGACTGTGTCATCGAGACGTTCACGCGGCGGGACGACCTGATGGCCATCCGTGGCACGCCGGAGTTCTCCACGTACCAGAGCCAGCTCTGGGAGACCATCTCGTCCGAGGGGAGCCAGAAGTGACCACCGCGAGCCGACAGCGAGTGAGCATCGCAGGCGCCGTCCGGGGCGCCGCGCTGCGGGGTCCCCGCGGAGGTCCGGGGTCCCCGCGGAAGCGTGGAGTGCGCCCCAGCGCGCGGAACGCTTTCGTGGGGTGGCCAAACGTGGAGCGCGCCCTGCGCGCGGAGCGTTTTCGTGGGGTGCGGCGGAGCGAGCGCCGAGGCGACCAATGAACACCGAGACCGGCGTCGTCGAGCCGGCGGCACCCTCTGATACCCAGGCCGCGCTGCGGCAGTTCGGCCGCCGTCGCCGGCTGCGCCGGGCCTACGTGTGGCTCTGGCGGATCGTCCTGCTGGTCGCGGTGCTGGTCACCTGGCAGCTGTCCAGCGGCCACTGGTTCCCCGCCTTCGTCATGTCGAGCCCGTCCCAGGTCTGGGACAAGACGACCGACTGGTTGGGCAACGGGTACATCCTCGACAACCTGGCGGTGACGCTGAAGGAGACCTTCATCGGTTTCGCCGTCGGCACGTCCGTCGGCGCGGCGGCCGGTTTCGTGATCGGCCTGAGCCGGTTCGCGTCCGACGTCCTGTCCCCGTTCATCAACGCCCTGTACGCCGTCCCGAAGATCATGCTGGGCCCGCTGTTCGTCGTGTGGTTCGGCATCGACCTGACGATGAAGGCCGTGCTGTCGGGCCTGTTCGTGGTGTTCATCGTCTTCTACAACATCTGGACCGGCGTCCAAGAGGTGGACAAGGACCTGGTCGAGATGTTCCGCGTGATGGGCGGAGGCCGCTGGGCGATCCTCCGCGGCGTCTACGTCCCGTCGGCGCTTTCCTGGCTGTTCAACAGCCTCCGCCTCGCCTTCCCGGTCGCCCTCATCGGCGCCACGGTCGGCGAGCTGGTGGCCTCCAGCGAGGGGCTCGGCTACGTGGCGGAAAACGCGGCCACACAAGCCGATACGGCCGGTGTGTTCGTCGCGATCATCGCGGTGACCGTCGTCGCCGTCGCGATGGACCAGCTGATCGTTCTGGTGCAACGACGGGTCAACAGCCGATCTGGAAAGACCGAAGGAGGACGTCTTGTCTTATAGCGGAGTACCCGGCTCGTCCAGACGGACGAGCGGACGGCGTGTGGCCCGGCGGCGCTACCAGCTGGCCGCGGTCGCGTCCGTGGCAACCCTCCTCGTGGCGGGTTGCTCGTCGGCGGACGGATCCGATGCGGGAAGCAACGGGAAGCTGACCACGCTCACCATCAACGCGGCCTTCTTCGGACCAGTCGACGTCCCGCTCATGTACGCGGAGGAGAAGGGCCTCTATGCCGCGCAGGGCATCGACGTCAAGTTCGTCACCGCGTCCAGCAACACCCAGCTCGCCGCCGTCCTCGGTGGGAGCGTCCAGTTCGCGAGCACCAGCACCCTCAACGTCATCAAGGCGGCGGCCAACGGCGCGAAGTTCGTGAACTTCATGCCGATCGAGATCGGGTACAGCGAAGACGTCATCATGTCGAAGGAGGCCTACGCCGCCTCGGGCCTGACCGCGAACTCGACGGTCAAGGAGAAGATCGCGGCGCTCGCCGGCAAGAAGCTCGGCGTCATCAGCGCCACCGGCGAGAACGCCATCATCTTCAAGTACCTCTTCAACTACGCGGGCATCCCGACGAGCAACCTCCAGATGGTCCAGCTCGGTATGCCACAGGCGATCCTGGCCGCGATGAAGCAGGGCAAGATCGCCGGCGCGAACATCGGGTCCCCGTACCCCGCGAATGCCGTGTCCGACGGGTACGCCCAGTACCTCTTCCGGGCGCCGCTGGCCGAGATCCCGCCGATGAACACGGCGGTCACCCAGACGCTGGCGACCACCGAGAGCTACTACAACAGCCACAAGGACCTCATCACGAAGTTCCTCGCCGGGTACCAGAAGGGCCTCGACGCCATGAAGGCGGACCCGGACGGTACCGCCCAGGTCGTGGCCACGAAGTACTTCCCCGACCAGCCGAACTTCTTGGCGTCCTTCAAGGACGACCTGCCCATCATCGCCAAGGACCTGCAGATCACGCCCGCGCAGCACAACGCGCTCAAGCAGATCGCCGCCGCCGCCGGCGTGAACGTCCCGTCGAACTGGGACGAGTTCTTCGTCACCCCCTGACCGCTGGGCCAGCTCAGGACGTCAGGGAACGGATCCAGCCAGCAAGGGGAGACTAGATGGACGCGAAAGTCATCGACTACCAGCGGCCGACCCTGAAGGAGGGCCAGCCGAAGGCGGTGAAGATGCTCGCTCGTACCGACCGGGCGTTCTTCGCGGTGCAGGTGGTGAACACCGGCGGGGAGAACAACCTGCACTCCCACGAGCACGTGGACGGGTTCTGGTTCGTGCTGTCCGGCCGGGCGCGGTTTTACACGACCGACGACGAGCTGCTCAAGGAGTGTGGCCCCCTCGAAGGGGTGCTCGTCCCGAGGAAGTACCCCTACTGGTTCGAGAGCTGCGGCGACGAGCCGCTCGAGATCCTGCAGTTCGAGGCGTCCGACATCCCCTTCGGCCAGCCCAACGAGGACCGGGTCGACCACGCGCCGCAGAAGGCCTGGATGAACTTCGGCGGCGAGGGGCGCTCGGCGTAGCGGCGAACGTAGGCCACGGCACGGGAAACGGAGCTGAATAGTGGCGGATTCGCCAAGCAATCGTACGGGTGCCGAGGTGCTGGCGGAGATGCTGTCCGCCTACGGCGTGACTCACTTCTTCATGGTCCCGTCCGTCTTCAACCTCGCGTTGATGGAGATGGAGCGGCGCACGGACATCGTCCGCATCCACGCGCACGGTGAGAAGGCGGCGGCCTACATGGCCGACGGGTACGCCCGGATGTCGGGGCGGCCGGGGGTGTGCGCGGCCCAGGTCGTCGGCGCGATGAACCTGGCGGCCGGGCTGCGCGACGCCCAGCTGGCGCACTCGCCGGTGATCGCGCTGACCGGCGGGCGGCATCCGAGGCTGAAGTTCAAGCGGGTGTACCAGGAAGTCGACGACGTCCCCGCCTTCGAACAGGTGACGAAGTTCAACGCGACGGTCGACGACGTCGCCCGCTTCCCGGACATGATCCGCCAGGCGTTCCGGTCGGCGACGACCGGCTGCCCCGGGCCGGTACACCTGCAGTTCCGCGGCAACGAAGGGCAGATCGACACGGAGTCGGCGGCGATGGAGCCCGTCGTCGAGGCCCGGTTCGGCAGCCTGCCGCCGTTCCGCCCGGGCCCGGATGACGCGGACGTCGCGGCGGCGCTGGCCCTGCTGCGTGCCGCCCGGCGGCCGGTGCTGGTCGTCGGCGGCGGCGCCCGGATGTCCGGCGCGGGCGCCGAGGTCATCGGTGTCGCCGAGGCGCTGCAGGTACCGCTGGTCACCTCGTTGAACGGCAAGCAGCTGGTGCCGGCGAGCCACCCGCTGCACGTCGGCGTGGCGGGCACCTACTCCCGGGAGTGTGCGAACACGGTCGTGGCGGCGGCCGACCTCGTGTGCTTCGTCGGCAGCGAGGCCGGCGGTATGGTCACGAACTTCTGGACCCTGCCGCAGCCCGGCACCGCGGTCGTGCAGATCGACATCGACGCGGCCAACCTCGGCCGCAACTATCCGCTCGCCGCCGCCGTCAACGGCGACGCGAAGGTGAGCCTGCGGCGGCTGCTGGAACGCAACGGCGACCAGCCCGCGCCGGTACGGGGGGAGTGGCTGGACCAGGTCCGCGGGACCTGCGCCGCGTGGCGTACCGAGCACGCGTCGCTGACCGGGTCCGAGGACGCCCCGATCCGTCCCGAGCGGCTGGCCAGCGATCTCAGCCGACTGGTACCGGGCAACGCGGCGGTGGTCGTGGACACCGGCCACGCGGGCGTGTGGATGGGCGGTTACTTCGACATCACGTCGCCCGACCAGAGCTACATCCGCAGCTGCGGCCACCTCGGCTGGGCGTTCCCGGCGGGCCTCGGGGTCAAGTGCGCGGCACCGGACCGCCCGGTCGTCGTGTTCACCGGTGACGCCGGGATGTGGTACCACATCGCGGAGATCGAGACCGCGGTGCGGTGGAAGATCAACACCGTCACCGTCGTGAACAACAACAGCGGCGGGAACCAGACCCGCAACGGCTACGACGCGGTGTACGCGGACCAGGGCCTGCCCGGCGAGCGCGAGCTGTGGGCATTCGGCGAGGTCGACTTCGCCCGGATCGCCGAGGACATGGGCGCGGTGGGCATCCGGGTGGAGGAGCCGGCCGCGCTCGAACCGGCGATGGAGAAGGCGCTCGCCGCCGACCGACCGGTGGTCGTCGACGTCCGGACGGACCCGATGATCCTCGCGCCACGCGTCGGGAGCTGACCGCAAACGCTACCCACCGCCCCGCGGGCGGTGGGTAGCGTTTGCGGCAGGGATCAGGGGCCGCGCTCAGGCGGGGTTGCGGCCGACGAAGAACGCCTCGTCGGGGTCGGGCGTCACCGGGAGGCTGGAGTCGACCAGCGCCTGCCGGTAGGCCCGCATCTCCTTCCAGATGAGCCGGTTGGTGGGCATGCGCAGCGGACCGCCGTTGTAGCCGGCCAGCCAGGCCTGGTACTTCCACGCCATCCGGTGCACGACGTGCGCGCCCGGGATGGGTGCCACGCTCTCATTCGACTTCCAGGCCGGCATGATCTGCCACAGCAGGTTGAGCGCCTCCTCGTGCTTGCCCGTCTGGGCCAGCGACAGCATCGTCGGCGCCGTCGAGCTGTAGAACTCGGTGTTGGAGGTGGCGACGACCTGCAGCGGTAGCAGGGTCGCGAGGGAGATGGCGTGCTCGATGATCGGCATCGAGATCACCACCCGGTCCGCCAGCCGCGCCCACACGTGGGCGAAGCCCACCACGGACGGGGCCCCGCCCTCCGCCTTGATGGCGACGACGTTCGGCAGCTCGTCGACGAGCTGCTCGAGCGCGTCGACCGAGATGCACGCCGGGTGCAGCCGCTCGAAACCCCACAGCGGCACCGGGAACAGCATGGTCGCGAGGTTCACGGCGGCGCAGAACGTCTCGGTGTACTCGTAGACGTCCCGTTCGCTCCGCGGGTAGAACGAGGGCGGATACCCGAGCAGCACGAGGTCGGCACCGGCGGCCGCCGCGCGGTTTGCCGCGTCGATGTTCTGCTGCAGGGTGTTGAAGGCGGCGTGATGGATGAGCATCATCCGGCCCTTGGCCTCGTCCGCGGCGATCTCCACGAACCGCGTGTACTCCTCGACGGTGATGCTGGTCTCGGAGACCAGCAGGGCGCCGGCGAAGCCGAACTCGATGTTGCGCCGGACGTCGTGCCGGATGGCCTGCTCGTTGATGTCCGACAGGTCGCTCGTGTAGCTCGGGATGATGACGTTGTGGACGCCCCGGAAGTGTTCCCGGGCCCAGTCCCTCGCCTCATCGGTGTGGTAACGCGGCACTGATCGCTCCCTTATCCCAGGACGGATCCGGCGGGCTTGGTGACGGCGTCCTGCTTCTCCTGGCACAGGTCCGGGATGTCGACGCCCAGACCCAGCTCGCGGGCGCGGCGGTAGAGGAGGTCGGCGGCGATCACGTCCTGCAGGGCGGTGCCGACCGACTTGTACAGGGTCAACTGGTCGCTGCGCTGGCGGCCCACTCCGTCGCCGCCGATGAGGTTGGGCAGCGTCTGCATCCGTACCGGGTCGAACCCGCCGCCCTCGGCGCGGTACTGGATGAGATCGCCGGATTCCTCGACCATCTGGTCGAAGTCGGCGTCGAGGACGACAAGGTCGGCCTTGCGGAACGTGGCCGCATCCAGCTCGCGCAACCGCACGTTGGTGGAGCCGATGGACGTCACGTGCTGGCCGGCGCTGAGCCACTCCGCGTGGCACGCCACCGCCATGCCCGGCCCGGTGTTCGTGGCGACGACGGCGTGCTCGACGTCCGCGACCGCACCCTCCGGGCGGTCGCAGGCGATCACCGGTATCCCGAGCGCGGAGCGCATCCGGTCGGCGAACGCCTGGCGCCGGGCCTCGTTCGGGCTGTAGACCTTCAGCTCGGTGACCTCGCCGGCGGTGCACAGCGCCCGGCAGTGCGTCTCGGCCTCCAGGCCGGAACCGATGACCCCGAGCCGTGCCGGCCCCGGCGGTGCCAGGTAGCGGGAGGCGACCGCGCTCGTGGCCGCGGTGCGGGCGGCGGTCAGGTAGCACGCGTCCACGGCGGCCAGCGCGGCCCCGTCGGCCAGGGAGTAGAGGAGGATCAGGTAGCGCGCGCCCCGCCCTGGTACGCCGTGGAAGACCTTCAGCCCCATGACGTTGGCGGACGGCACGATGGCCGGCATGAGGCGCAGCCAGATGTCGAAGTGCTCGAGGTTCACCCGCCCGGGTATGAGCGCGCCGCCTTCGGCCTGGACCTTGAGTGCCGCCTCGAGGCAGTTCGCCAGCTCGGCGTAGTCGACGGCCTGGCGCACGTCCGCATCGGAGAGCAGCAGTGTCATAGGGGCTCTCTTCCTGTCGCCGTGACGACGCCTCGTTAGCCAGGCTACTGTATACACCACTACACATCTTGGCAAGATGATCCACTTAGTCTTGACGCCAGTCAAACGCCGAAGATATACAGTTTCCATGCGCATCGGAGTGGGCACGACGTTCCAGAACTACGGCGGGTCGATGACGGACCACGAGGTCTACCGGGCCGAGATCGCGCTGGCGGACCTCGCCGAGCCGCTCGGGTTCGACTCGATCTGGGGCCTGGAGCATCACTTCACCGGCTACGCGATGTGCCCGGACGTGATGCAGTTCCTCACCTACATGGCCGCCCGGACCCAGCGGGTCAACCTGGGCTCGATGGTGGCCGTGCTCCCCTGGCACGACCCCCTTCGGCTGGCCGAGCAGATCCTCATGCTCGACAACCTCTCCGGCGGCCGGGTCATCCTGGGCATGGGCCGCGGCACCGGCAAGATCGAGTTCGACGCGTTCCGCATCTACATGGGCACCGCCCGCCAGCAGTTCAAGGAGGCGGCCCAGGCGATCATCACCGCCCTGGAGACGGGCGTCATGGAGTTCGACGGCGAGATCGTGAAGCAGCCCCGGGTCGAGCTGCGCCCCAAGCCCGTCCGCAGCTTCCGGGACCGGCTGTACTCGGCCACCATCTCGCCGGAGTCCGCCGAGATCATGGCCCGGATCGGTACCGGCGTCCTGATCATCCCGCAGAAGCCGTGGGCGCAGGTCAAGAAGGAGTGCGACACCTTCCGGACCACGTTCCGGGAGGCGAACGGGTCGAACCCGCCGGCGCCGATCTGCGTCGGCTGGACCTACGTCGACCCGAACCCGGACCGGGCCGCGGAGCGGGCGAGGCTGTGGATCGGCCGGTACTGGAACTCGGTCGTCGAGCACTACGAGTTCGACAAGCCGCACCTCAAGGACACGCCGGGGTACGAATTCCACGTCAAGATGTACGAGGGGCTGATGGCCCCGGGCGGCAAGGAGAAGTACGCCGACGACTACGTCGCGCTGCAGGCGTGGGGTACCCCGGAGCAGGTGTACGAGAAGGTCGTCAACTTCTCCGAGCTGACCGGTGCCGACACGTTCGTCCCCGTGTTCCGGTACGCCGGGATGCCCACGGATGAGGCCGAGGCGAGCATGCGGTTGTTCGCCGCCGAGGTGATGCCGGAGCTGCGGAAGTACGAACCGGTGGTGGCCACGGTGCCGGCGTGAGGTGGTGCACGTACACGACGGGAACCGCCGCGCCCCGGGTGGGGCTGGTCGAGGGTGAGGTCATCCTCGGGCTCGCCGAACCGGCGACGCTGATCGAGGTGCTGCGCTCGCCCGAGACGCTCGCCGCGGCGGAACACGCCGCCAGGCACCACCCCGCCGAGCGCGCCGAACTGGCCACGGCGCGGCTGCACGCGCCGGTGCCGGTTCCTCCGGCGGTACGGGACTTCATGGCGTTCCAGGACCACGTCATCGCGTCGCACCAGGCGCTCGGCATCGAGGTCGACCCGCTGTGGTACGAGGTCCCGGTCTTCTACTTCAGCAACCCGGCGGCGATCCGCGGGCCGATGGACGACGTGCGGGTGCCGCCCGGGTCGGCGGCCTTCGACTTCGAGCTCGAGATCGCCGCGGTGATCGGGACACCGGGCCGGGACATCCCGGCCGCCGAGGCGGAGCGCCACATCGCCGGGTACACCGTGCTCTGCGACTGGAGCGCGCGGGATCTGCAGGAGCGGGAGATGAGGCTCAACCTCGGTCCGGCGAAGGGCAAGGACTCGGCGACGACGCTCGGGCCGGTACTGGTCACGCCGGATGAGCTGGAGCCGTACCGGGCGGGCAACGCGTACGACCTGGCGATGACCGCGTCCGTGAACGGACGGCCGTACAGCAGCGGCAACTTCTCGACCATCTACTGGGAGTTCGCGCGGCTCGTCGCGCACGCCTCGCGCGGCACCGAGTTGCGGACCGGGGACGTCATCGGCAGCGGCACCGTGGGTACCGGCTGCATCCTGGAGCTGTCCGGTACCCACGGCTCCGGCGCCTATCCCTGGCTCACACCGGGTGACGTCGTCACGCTGGAGGTCGAGCACATAGGCGGGTTCAGCGTCCGGGTCGTCGAGGCCGCGGCATGACGCAGCCGGTGAACCAGGTACCGCACTGGATCGATGGGCGCCTCGTGTCGGGGCGCTCGTCCCGTACCGCGCCGGTGTTCAACCCCGCGACCGGTACCCGGACGGGCGCCGTCCACCTGGCCGACGCCGGTGACGTGTCGGCCGCGGTCGGCTCGGCCACGGTCGCGGCGGCACAGTGGCGGCGCTCCTCGCTGTCGACCCGCTCCGACATCCTGTTCGCGTTCCGGGAACTGGTCCGCGCGCAGGCGGCCGAGCTGGCCGATCAGATCATGCGGGAGCACGGCAAGGTGCTGTCGGACGCGGCCGGCGAGGTCGCCAGAGGGCTGGAGAACGTCGAGTTCGCCTGCGGCGTACCGCACCTGCTGCGCGGCGGGTTCTCCGAGCAGGTGTCCACCGGCGTCGACGTCTACTCCATCCGCCAACCGCTCGGCGTCGTGGCCGGGATAACGCCGTTCAACTTCCCCGTCATGGTGCCGCTGTGGATGTGCGCGAACGCGATCGCCTGCGGCAACGCGTTCATCCTCAAGCCGAGCGAGCGGGACCCGTCCGCGTCGCTCATGCTGGCCCGGCTGTGGCAGCGCGCCGGCCTACCCGACGGGGTGTTCACCGTGCTGCAGGGCGACCGTGAGGCCGTGGATCGGCTGCTCGCCCAGCCGGACGTGGCCGCGGTGAGCTTCGTCGGCTCCACGCCGATCGCGCGGCAGGTCTACGTCACCGGTACCGCCAACGGCAAGCGGGTCCAGGCGCTCGGCGGGGCGAAGAACCACATGGTGGTGTTGCCCGACGCGGACATCGAGGTGGCGGCGGACGCCGCGGTGTCGGCCGCCTACGGCTCGGCCGGCGAACGGTGCATGGCGGTCTCGGTGGCGGTCGCGGTGGGCGACGCCGGTGACCGCCTGGTCGAGGCCATCGCCGCGCGGTTGCCGAAGCTGCGCGTCGGCGGGGGCGATGACCCCGGATCCGACCTGGGCCCGCTGATCACGGCGGCGCACCGCGACCGGGTACGCGACTACATCGCCCAGGGCGTGTCGGCCGGTGCCACCGCGGTGGTGGACGGTCGCGCGGCGGACCTGCCGGCGGACGGCTTCTTCCTGGGCGTCACGCTGCTGGACCGGGTCACGCCGGAGATGAGCGTGTACACCGACGAGATCTTCGGCCCGGTGCTGTGCGTGCTACGAGCCGGGACGTTCGACGAAGCCGTCCAGCTGGTCAACCGGCACGACTTCGGCAACGGCGCGGCCATCTTCACCCGGGACGGCGGCGCCGCGCGGAAGTTCCAGTTCGAGGTGGAAGCCGGCATGGTCGGCGTCAACGTGCCGATCCCGGTACCGGTGGCGCACTACTCCTTCGGCGGTTGGAAGGCATCCCTGTTCGGGGACATCCACATGTACGGCCCGGACGGCATCCAGTTCTACACGCGCGCCAAGGTGGTCACGTCCCGCTGGCCGGACCCGGCCACGTCCACTGTGGACCTCGGCTTCCCGCGGACCCGATGAGCTGCTCGACCGCGGCCTGACCGATGGTGCCGCGCGGCGGCGGCGCCGCGGCCGACCGGGCCGGGACCGGCGGGGCCGGCGCCCGCGGGGGTGGCGGCGACCGGACCGGCGCCGATCCCGATCCCGCCCCCGGTGCCGGTGCTGGGGGCGGGGGCGGGGGCGGGATCGGTGGCGGGGGAGGGGATGCGGCGGCCGGCTCGGAGTCGGGCGGGGCGAGCAGGCGGGACGGGTCGGCGAACCGCAGCTCGGGGATCGGCCGGGGCGCGGGGTCGGGCCGGGGTCCGGGCCGGCCGGCCGGGCGGTACGCCAGGGTGCCGGACACCGCGAGCGCGGTCCACTCGACGTCGGCGTGGCGGTCGGGGTCGGTGGTCGCCGCGGTGACCACGACGACGTAGCCGCTGTCCGGCAGCGGCACCAGCACCTCGACGGCGAACGTGCGTATCTCGCCCGCCGTGCGCGGCAGCCGCACCCGGCGTTCCAGCACCAGTTGCGCCGCCGGCAGTCCGTTCACCAGCAGGTACGCCGGCGGGCGCAGCCAGTCGTCGTCGACCGGCGGCGTGGCGGGCAGGGCCTCGCCGGGCGGCGCGCCGCCCGCGCCGCCGGCCGCGCCCGTGCCGCCGAGCCCACCCGGGGCCTCCGGCCCACCCGGGGCCTCCGGCCCACCTGGAGCCTCCGGCTCACCCGGACCCGCCGGCCCACCCGGGCCCGCCGGCGCGACGCCCGGTGGCTCCACTGTGGACGGTTCACTGTCCACAGGAGAGGGAGCCGGCTCCGGCTCGCGGCCCGCCGACCAGTCCGGTACCAGCGCGACGGTGAGTTGGATGAACGAGATCGGGTCGGCCGGCGTACCGGCGCCGCGCCGGGACAGCGCGGCGGACTGGATGCCGTGCCGGCGCGCCCACGCGTACCGCGGGTCGGTCAGGTCGAGCTGCCGGTAGTCCGCCGGGATGGCGACGCCGACCCGGGGCGGCAGCTCGGTCAGACCCGCCGTCACGCCGTGTTCGCCAGCGGCCGCGGTTGACCGCCGGGCGGCCCGGTGTAGGGGCTGCCGTCGCCGTCCGGCTGCCCGGTGGCCGGCGGCAGCGGCACCACGTTGGGTGGCAGCTGTTGCAGCTTGCCCGTCGTGCCGGAGTCGGTGCCGGGGTAGCACAGACTCGGGTCGCGGCGCACCCGCAGCTGCGGCACCGGGTCGTCGCCGCCGGTCCACCCCTTGTCCTCGGCGTAACCCTGCAGCGGGTCGACGTAGAGGATCTTCGGCCGCAGCGTGCTCGGGTCGCTCGGGTCGATCTCGTCGCCCTTGTCGACGGCGAAACCGGCGAACTCGTTGATGAAGTCGCCGACCGGGCCGGCCACCTTCCCGGCCACCTTGCCGGTGCCCACCGAGATCAGACCGATCGCGAACTCGCTGTACTCCTGGGCCATCTCGTCCTGGGTGACCACCGGCTTCCCGGTCGCGTCCACCGCGCCGGTCCGGTAGATCCGCTCGTCGATCGCGATCTGGCCGACGGAGGTCAGGATGGCGCCGATGCCGAGCACGATGCCGATCGGAGCGCCGATGCCGGTGAGGTCGCACAGCAACGCCGCCGCGCCCAGCAGCGTGGACGTGTCGTTCAGGAAGCCGGCGAGCAGGTGCGCCTCGGACGGGAACCGGTCGATCAGGTACTTCGTGAACGGGTTCATCATCTGGTCGACCAGGTCCGAGCCGTCCGCGAGCAGGTCGGTGAGGTCACCGAGGAACGGGATGTTCGTCACCCCGGACTTCTTCTGCGCCGGGACCTTGTCGTCCAGCTTCGCGATCCGGCTGCCGATGTCGTTGAGCCGGCCCCTGATGTCGACGTACAGCCGGACGCCGTTCTCCATCGTCTCGACGAACTCGTGCACCGCGCGGGCCACGGCCGGGTCGAGCGCGACACCGATGACGCTGACCACCGGCACGACGGTGCGGACCAGCGAGTCGACGATCCCCTCCGGCTTCGACGCGTCGGCCACCGCGCGGACGATCTGCTGCTTCGCCTGCCAGGCCGCGTCGTCCAGCTGGTGCGCCTGCTTCTTGCCGGCGGTGATCGCCTGCCGGACCTCGGCGACCAGCGGGCCGAGCGCACGCAGCGCCGCGGCCGCGTCGTCGTACTCCGGCGGCAGCTTCTTGACCCGGTCGACGAACGCCTTGGCGCCGTCGCCCTCCCAGGTGGTCGGATCGGGGTCGCCGAGCAGCCGGAGCAGCGACGCCACGTGGGCCAGCGTCTGCGCCTGCCGGGCGGTGCGCTCCTCCAGGCCCGGCATCGCCCCGGGGTTCGCGCCGACCGGGTTGAAGCCCAGGCCGCGGTAGTAGTGGCCGTCGTACGGGTCGATGCCGGTCAGGCTGCCCACGTCGTCCAGGCTCGGCGCCTGGCGCAGGACGAAGTCGGTCGCCTGCTTGATGATCGCTTCGGCGTCCATCAGGCCTCGCACGCTCCGGCCACGTCGGAGTCGGTCTTCGCGTACGCCTTGCCGGCGGCGACGACCATCTGCCCGATGACGTCGGTCTCCTGGGCCATCGCGTCGAGCGCGCGCTGCCAGCGGTCGATCACGTTGTTGATCGGGTGGTCGACCTGGTTCGCCCCGAACGAGCTGTCGCCCCCGGTGCCGAGCAGGCCCTTGCGTACCTGGGTGACCTGTCTGGACGCGTCGGTGAGCTGTTCACCGACCCGGCCCAGGGCGTCCGGAGTGACCTGGAAACCACCCACCGTGTGCCTGCCTCCTCGCGACCGATGGAGCTGCTGCGCGGCCAGCGCAGCACAGGCTGCTGACATCCGGATTACCTGCCGGGTAATCCGGTGGCGCCCGCGGCTCGGGCGCGGCGTCCGGGGCAGCAGATCGCTGGCGCGGAGGCGGCCGGCTGGGCGAGCTTTCCGCTGCCGCCGCCCGGGCCCCCCGCGGTGACCTGGGAGTCGAATTCATCGCTATTCAATCCCCGGATGGGACGGTCCGGCGCGTCAACCGTCCCGTTCGAGGAGTGATGTCAATGCGTGACCAGGTAAACACGCCGGCCCGCGTGGGAGTGATGCTCGCCGCCGGCGCGATCGCGGCCGCCCTGCTCGCGGCCCCGGCCGGCGCGGCCGGACCGGCCAGCGCGCCCACCGTCCACAGCGAGAGCTGCGGCGCCGGGCTGTTCGCCGAGACGATCGTCCCGGCGGCGGGCTTCGACCCGACGACCGCCACCGACGACCAGCTGATCGCCAACGGCCTGGCGCCCCGGCCGGCCAGCGCCGCCGATCTGGCCGGCTGGCGCCGGCTGGTGACCGGCCCGGTGGACCGCCGCACCAGCTGCGCCGACCTGTCCCCCTCCCATCACCTGCCGATCACCGCCGGTCCGGCCAGCGCCCCGCGCACCTGGTCAGGCGGCCCGACGGCCGCGGTGGCCACCATCACGAGCGCGAACTGGGACGGGTACCTGGCCACCGCGGAGGCGTACGACAACGTCGACGGGAACTGGGCGGTGCCGCCGGGCACGGACCGGGGTGACGGCGTGCAGCGCTGGTCGCTGCAGTGGGCCGGGCTGGGCCGCGGCAACCCCGGCACCGAGCCGCTGGCGCAGGCCGGCACCGGCCTGATCACCAGCGGGCAGGGCACCGTGTCGTACTTCGCCTGGTGGGAGGTCTTCCCGATCGACAACACCGGCATCCGGGAGATCCCGCTCGACATCAGCCCGGGCAGCCATGTCTACGTGCATGTCACCCAGTCGGCCGGCCGTGCGTCGTTCCACATGCTCAACCGGGACACCGGACGGAGCCAGCAGTTCTCCTTCGTGGACTCGCGGGTCCACGCGACCGCGCCGCAGGCGGAGTGGATCCTGGAGCGGGCCGGCTTCGGCAGCACCGGCCACCACCCGCTCGCCCGGACCAGCCAGGTCCAGTTCAGCGGTGCCCGGGGCGGCTTCAGCGGCACCTGGCTGGCGCTCGCCTCGCTGCCGATCGACGCGGTGCGGATGACCAGCTGCAACCAGAGCGTCCAGTTGGCACACGTCAGTGGCCCGTCCGGGTCGATCTTCCAGGCCACCTGGGACAACTGGGGCGTGCAGGAAAGCTGCTGATCCGATCGCCGGCGCCGAAGCGCCGGCGGAGTTCACGGCGGGGCCAGGGTGGTGGCGCGGCGCTTCGCGTAGAGATACGCGCGCCGGCCGCCCCGCTGGCCCCGCTCGCCGTCCGGGACCGGCCGGCGAATCCAGTTCCGCCCGGTCGTGCGCCCCCTCGGCACCGGACCCGGCGATACGGCACGAATCGACAAGACCGGGCATCTTGGCTAACCAACATCAACGGTTCACAATCAAGGCATCTGTCCTCTTCGGTCCAGAAACTAGGCCAGCGTGCCTTCTTGTCCCATCCGTGGCCCGCCCGCCACAGCACTCACGCCTGGCGGTTCGACTGGCGTTTCCGCCGGCCCACAACACCGAGTCTGGCGCCTGGCAAATGCGCTCCGGCGGCGCCCTGTAGCTGACGGGGGCATTCGGCGCGTGCGGGCCACCTAATGATGCCGTGCGTTGTACCAACCACCGCGGCGGTTTTCCTGCCCCCTGCGCCGGGCGTGCTTCGTGTTACGGGCTGATCGCGGTCGGAGGCCGTCCATGCAGTTGGAGAACTGGCTCTACATCGGGTTGTTAGGCCCGGTCGCCGCGTGGTGGGGCGACCAGGAGGTGTATGTCGGGCCGGCTCGGCAGCGGGAGGTGCTCGCTGTCCTGGCGTTCCGGGCCGGGCAGGTGATGTCGGTGGGCGAGATCGCCCGGGAGGTCTGGGGTGAACGGCAGCCCAGCAGCGTGGAAAACCTCGTGCACACCTACGTCGGCCGGCTCCGCGGCGCGTTGACCGAAGTCGCCGGGCGCGACATGCTGCGGTCCAACCGGCCCGGGTACGTCCTGGCCGTCCGGCCGCAGAGCGTGGACGTGACCCGGTTCGAGGATTTCGTCCGGCAGGGCCGGGCCGCGGCCGGGCGGGGTGACCTGGCCGCCGCGGCGGCCGCGTTCGACGCCGCCCTCCAGTTATGGCGCGGGCCGGTGCTGCTCGGCGCGAGCGGCCCGGTCGCCGAGGCCGAACGGGTCCGGCTGAACGAGATGAAGCACGAGGTCGTCGAGGAGCTGATGCGGGTCAGGCTGCTGCTCGGCGACGTCCGCGGGCTGGTCCCCGAGTTGAAGCGGATGATCGTCAGAGATCCGCTCCGGGAACGGCTGTGGGCGCTGCTGCTGATGGTCCTCGGCCAGACCTCCCGGACGGCGGAGGCGCTGACCGTCTACCACGAGGCGCGGGTCACGCTGGCCGAACAGCTCGGCGTCGAACCGGGCCACGAGTTGCAGCAGCTGTATCGCAGCCTGCTGCGCGGCGAGCCGATGGTGATCGCCTCGCCCTGGTAGCCAATTAACGAATTGTTTCGGGCCGCTGAAGCATTTCCGCGGACTGTCACAAGCGGTAGTCGAGGTCCAGTTCAGGTGGGCTCCAGGGCGCGCCGGATAAATTCGCGCCGGGTTGTCCGGAGGATTAGCTGGGCCGGTTGCCGAGGGGTGTCAGGGCAAATGCGGGCGGTGGTGACCGGCGGTTGCGGAATGCTCGGCGGCAGCCTGGTACGGCGGTTGCGGGTCGCCGACCACCAGGTCTGCGCGGTCGACCTGCGGGAGCCGGTCGAGCCCGTGGCCGGCGCCCGCTACCTGGTCGCCGACGTCCGGGACACCGCGGCGCTGGCCGGAGCGCTGGCCGGAGCGGACGTCGCCGTGCACACCGCCGCCGCGCTGCCCAGTTACCCGGCCGACCAGATCTGGTCGGTGATCGTCGACGGCACGGCGGCCGTGCTGGCGGCGGCCCGAGCGGCCGGGTTGGACCGGGTCGTGCACATCTCCTCCACGGCGGTGTACGGCCTGCCGGCGGTGGTGCCGACCACGGAGGAGTACCCGCGCGAGCCGGTGGACGGCTACGGCCGGGCCAAGGCCGGTGCCGAGCGGCTCTGCGAGCAGCACCGCGCGGACGGGCTGTGCGTGCCGGTGCTGCGGCCCAAGACGTTCGTCGGTGCCGGCCGGATGGGGCTGTTCTCGATGCTGTTCGAGTGGGCCCAGGACGGTCGGAACTTCCCGGTGCTCGGCCGCGGCGACGTCCGCATCCAGATGTGCGCGATCGACGACCTGCTCGACGCGGTGGAGCTCGCGCTGACCGCCGACCCGGCCGCCGCCAACGACACGTTCAACATCGCCGCCGGCGACTTCGGCACGCTGCGCGAGGACTTCCAGGCCGTGCTGGACGCCGCCGGCCACGGCAAGCGGGTGATCTCCATCCCGGCGCGGCCGGCGGTCGCGCTGCTCGACCTGCTGCAGCGGGCCCGGCTCTCCCCGGTGTACGGCCGGCTGCTGCACAAGCTGCTGGCCGATTCCTACGTCAGCATCGTCAAGGCCGGGCAGCAGTTGGGCTTCGCCCCGCGCTACTCCAACCAGGACGCGCTGCTGCAGGCGTTCGCCGCTTTCCGGGCGCAGTGCGCCAGCGGCGAGGCGGCGAACCCGGCCGGGCGGACCAGCCGGGATCCGTGGCGGCAGGGACTGCTCAGGGCGGCAAAGGTTTTCTTCTGACCATGACCGGCGCCCGAGGCCGCCCGGATCCCGCGAGGCTCGGACCGGAAGACGGGAGGCCAGGCGCGTGGTCGCGAGCCCTGCCCAACCGCCGGCGGGCGCGGCGGAGCGCACCGTCGCCGCGGTCAGCCCGCTGCACCCGGCCGGCCTGGCCCGGCGCGGGCTCGGCCGCAGCGTGCTCCGCCTCTGGCGGCCCGGGCAATGGCCGAAGAACCTGCTCGTCGTCGCGCTGCCGCTGATCGACCTTCGCGTGTGGACGGTCGCGGCGCTCGGTCAGGTAGCGCTTGCAGTGGTCACCTTCACGGTCGCGTCCACGGTGGTCTACACCGTCAACGACATCGCCGACCGGGAGCGGGATCGGAGCCACCCGACCAAGCGGCTGCGGGCGATCGCGTCCGGCCAGGTGCCGGTGCCGGTGGCGGTGCTGTGCGCCGTCGCCCAGAGCGCCGTGCTGGCCGGCATCCTGAGCACCCGGCCGGCGGTGTGGTCGGCGCCGATCGTCGCGTACCTGCTGCTCAGCCTCGGCTACAGCGTGCGCCTCAAGCACGTGCCGCTGGTGGACGCGTTCGCCGTCGCGCTCGGCTTCGTGCTGCGGTTGCTGGCCGGCTACCTGGCGATCCGGGCCGCCGCCTCCGGCTGGCTGCTGATCAGCGTGTTCTCGTTCTGCCTGCTGCTGACCGTGGGCAAACGACGGCAGGAGCTGCGGACCGTCGGGCCGGCGCACCGGCCGGCGCTGCGCGGCTACACCGTGCCGCTGACCGACCAGCTGATGCTGCTCAGCGCGGGGCTGACCGCGGTGGCCTACCTGCACTACCTGCGTACCGATGCGCCGCTGGGCAGCTACGCGGCTGCCGCCGCGCTGCTGTCCGCGCCGTTCGCGCTGTTCGGCCTGTTCCGCTACCTGCAGGTGATCGAACTCGACCAGGGCGGTGAGGACCCGACCCGGCTGCTGATCCGGGACCGCCCGATGCTGGTCAACTCGGCGCTCTGGCTGGTGCTGACCGGCGCCCTGCTGGCCGCGGCGCATCACCCGGGCCTGGCCGGGCTGCTGATCCCGGTGCGTTAACCGGCCAGGTGCAGCAGCAGCCGCTGGCCGCGGTGGTCGGACAGCCCCGCGGGGTCGACGAACTCGTACCGCTGCACCTGGACGGCGCGGCTGGTGAAGGCCCAGTCCAGCCGCCAGAGCCGCAGCCAGCCGGACGCGTCCCAGGAGACCGGGTAGAGCGAGCGGTTGGCCGGCGTCGCATCGACCAGCCGGCCGCGCAGCCCGGCCAGGTCGCCCATGGCCGGGCTGGTGTTGAAGTCGCCGGCTACCAGCACCGGCAGCGGATTGCCGGCCAGGTCGGCGAGCAGGCCGCCGAACTGCTGCCGCCGCGCCGCGTCGCGGCCGGCCAGCCGGCCCAGGATCCGGCTCGGTTCCAGCGAGAACTGCACCGGGATGTGCACGTTGTAGACAGACAGCGGCCGGCCGCCGACGTCCAGGTCGGTACGCAGCACCCGGGCCGCCGACACCACATCGCGGTACCGGGCGGTCGGCGGGAGGAACCGGTCCGGCCCGACCGGCGGCCGCGCGAGGATCGGGAACCGCGACAGCGTCAGCAGTTCCCCCCGCGCGGCCAGGTGGTAGCCGGGGAACGCACGGCGCAGCCGATCGGTGTCGTCGAGGGGCCGGGCGCCGTCGTCGCCGGCGGCCATGTCCCAGTTCAGGTGCTCCTGCAGCACGTAGACGTCGGCCCGCTGGCCGGCCAGGAACCGGTAGAACCGGTCCGGGTCGTCGGTCTGGTCCCAGTACTCGGTGTTCCAGGCGAAGACCCGGATGGCGTCCGGCCGCACCGCGCCGGCCGGCGCCAGCGCGTGCAGGTTCAGCCCGGCCGACCCGGCACCGAGCACCAGCGCGATCGCGGCGCCGGCCGCTACCAACCGCCGCGCCCGGCGTGGCATCGGCCGGCGCAGCAGCCGCAGCGCCGGCACCGTCGCCGCCAGCAGCGCCGGCACGGCCAGGAACGCGATCGGCGGCAGCGCGTCCGGCAGCAGCCAGAGCCAGAACCGGCCGCTCAGCCCGAGGTGCAGCAGGACGAACGCCAGCCAGCCGGCGGTGCCGGCCAGCACCAGCCGGGTGACCCGGCACCACCGCGGCCCGCCCGGTCCCGGCTGCGCAGCCGGCTCCGTGGCGGGTGGTTCGGTGGTCCGCGGTTCCGTGGTCCGCGGTTCCGGGTGGGGCGTGGGCGGGCCGGGCGTGGGCGGGCCGGGCGGGCCGAGCTCGGGCGGGCCGGGCGGGCCGGGCGTGGGCGGGCCGGGCGTGGGCGGGCCGGGGCGGCCCGGATCGGTGAGGTCGGTGCCGGCGTCCGGGCTCATGTGGCGGGGCTCATGCGGGCTTCATGCGATGGGGCTTCATGCGGTGGGCTTCAGACGGCGGGGTCGGCGGCCGGCGAGGGTGCCGGCTGGGAAAAGAACCTGTTCGCCGCCGGCAGACTCAGCAGGACGAGCACGGCCACGTCCACCGGCAGGATCGCCATCGCCAGCGGGTGACCCACCACCGAGTCAGGCTCGCTCAGGCTGGACAGCGCGGCCAACGCGCTGAGCCCGGCCAGCAGCCGGGTGGCGGTGCGGGCCCAGCTCCGGGCGCGGCGGATCTGCATGATCAACAAAGCATACAGGCCGGCGTAGCCGAGGCCGGCGATGATCGCGACGCCGACGATGCCGTCGTACACCGTCTGCACCTGGGCGCCGGTCAGCGGCGGGTTCGCCGTGCCGATCGCCGTCCGGACCGTGGCCGCGTCGGCCAACTGCGCGGCCGCCACCGCCAGGCCCAGCGTCACCCGAACCACCATCAGCACCACCGCGGCGGTCAGCTCGCGGGACGGCCCGCCGACCGGCGGTGCCGACCGGCGCCCGGGTTCAGTCATCCCGCTCCCCACCTCCCACCGGCTACGCCGGAACCTGCAGCTGCGGCACCGCCGCCGTCGGTGACGCTGCCGCTGTCGGCCCTGCCGCTGTCGGCCCTGCCGGCGTCGATGCCGTCGGCGTCGGCGCTGGCGCTGGCGCCGCCGCCGGGTCGGCCGCCAGGGCTGCCGGGGCTGCCGGGGCCGGTAGCCCGGGCTCCGGGGCCGGTGCGGGCGGCGGCGCCGACGCCGCTGGCTCGGCACCGGGGTCGGCTACCTCGCTGCCCAGCCGCGCCGCGATCAGCGTGCCGTTGCCGGCGTCGCGGGTGCGGTGGATGACCAGCTCGGCGAGCAGGCCCATCCCGACCAGTTGCACGGCCAGCACGTCCAGCAGGATGCCCAGCTGCAACAGCGGGCGCATGCCGATGGCGTGGTCGGTGAAGATCCAGATGCCGGTCAGGTAGGTCAGGATCGTCGTCCCGATCAGGCCGAACAGCAGGCCGACGCCGCCGATCAGGTGCGCCGGCCGGCGGCCGAACCGGCTGATCGCGACGACGGTGAGCAGGTCCAGCGCGCCGCGCGGGTAGCGCTCCAGGCCGTACTTGGACCGGCCGTACCGGCGCGGCCGGTGATGCACCGGCAGCTCGGTCACCAGGAAGCCCTGCGCGTGCGCCAGCGCCGGCACGTACCGGTGCAGCTCGCCGTAGAGCGGTATCGCCTCGTAGACCTCGCGCCGGGCCACCCGCAGGCCGCTGTTGTGGTCGTGCAGCTTGAGGCCGGTGACCCAGCCGGTGGCCGCATTGAACACCCTGGACGGCAGCCGCTTGCCCAGCGGGTCCTGCCGGTTGCGCTTGTAGCCGCTGATCAGATCCCGGCCGGACTCCAGCTCCGCCAGCAGCCGGGGCAGCTCGTGCGGATTGTCCTGCATATCGGCGTCAATCGTGACGACAATCGAGCCGGTGGCGCTGTCCAACGCGGCGGACAGCGCCGCCGCCTTGCCGAACGTGCGGCGGAACCGGATCGCCCGTACCCGGTCGCGGTCCCGCTCGGACAGCGCCCGGATCTGCGCCCAGGTGTCGTCGGTGCTGCCGTCATCGACGAAGATCACTTCGAAGCTCAGGTCCGGGCGGTGCGCCAGCGCCGCGGTGATCTCCGCGTACAGCGGGGCGATCGTGCGGCCCTCGTCCTTCGCCGGCACCAGCACCGATACGTCGGTCATGTCAGCCTCCGCCCGTCCCGGTCGACCCCGTCGCGGCGGGTCCCGCGCCGGTCGACGCCGCGCCGGTCGACCCCGTTGCCGGGCCGTAGACCTGGGCGTAGTCCAGGCCGCGCAGGGTGACCGTGGCGACCAGCGCGCGCGGCCCGATCAGCTCGGCGATCCGGGCCGGCGGCAACACCTGCCGGTCGCCGACGTAGAGCACGAGGTACGTCGCCGCCGGAGCCTGCTGCTCGGTCAGCCAGACGCCGCAGGGGAAGACCGCGCGGATCGGCCAGGTCGAGTAGACGCTCACCGCGTCGCAGCGGCCGGCCTCCCGCCGGGCGATGAACGCACCGGCCTGTTCCAGACCCTCGCCCCAGCCGACCGGGATGGTCCGGATCGCGGCCGGGCCGCCGCCGAGCAGCGGGTCGAAGTACGCCGAGCCCCACGGCGCGACCAGCAGCGAGTGGCCGGCGACCAGCACCGCGGCGGCCATGCCCAGCGCGGCGGCGGCCCGCGCCGGCCGGCCGGGCCAGTACCGGCGCAGCAGCGCCGGCACCACCGGTGCCAGCACGATGCCGACCAGGATCGCGCCGAATACCAGGAACGGCAGGGCGTACCGGTCGAACTTCTTGTTGGCCAGGCTGAGCAGCCCGAACGGCGGGACGGCCAGGCAGGCCAGCGCGAGCGCGTACCCGCGCCAGACCCGCCGGCAGCAGATCGCGACCGCGCCGGCCAGCGTGCCGACCAGCAGCCACGGCGTCATCCGGAACGGCAGCACCACCAGGTAGAACGCCGGCCCCGGGTCGGTCACCGGGCGGCCGCGGAACAGCTGGTAGACCTGGGTGGGGTAGACGCCGAGCCCCAGCGACATGGTCAGCCGGCCCAGCTCGGTCACCGGCAGCATCAGCCACAGTGCCGGGTACGCGACCAGGCTCAGCCCGCCCGCGCCGGCCAACCACCCGGCCACCGGCGGCCGTACCGTCGCCGTCGCCGCGCGCAGCCCGCCACCGCCCGCGGGGCCGGCGGCCGCCCTGGCGCGCATGACCGCCCAACCGGCCAGCAGCACGGCTCCGGGCAGGAAGATCACCGCGGAGATCTTGGTCAGCAGGGCGCCGCCGAACAGCAGCCCGGCCAGCAGCCCGACCCGCCGCCGGCCGGCCCAGTCGGTGCGGTGCGGGACGCCGAGCGCGAGCGCGGTGGCGACCAGCCCGGTGATCGCGAACAGCGTCATCAGCTCGTCGGTGTGCAGCACGGCGCCGTGCGCGACCAGCCACGGCTCGGTCGCCACCAGTACGCCCGCGATCGCGGCGGCGCCGGTGCCCACCCAGCGGGCGAGCAGCAGCACGAGCAGCCCGACCAGCGCGGCGGTCACCGCGGCGACGCCGAGGTGGGCGAACAGCAGGCCGGTACGGGACATCTCGAAGGTGTCGCCCGGCGCCTGCGCCCAGACACCGGCCCACTGGCCGGCCCGCCAGACGGCGTGCGCGACCGCGCCGATGGCCATCGTGCTGAGCCCGGGCATGGTGGCCACCGTCCAGTCCGGAGTGGACGATGCGTGGTCGAGCCGGCCGGTGGCGATCGCGTCGCCGAACCGTTCCGAGCGCACCAGCCAGGTCGTCTCGTCCCAGGTGCGGAAGTGTCCGGCGGTCCGCGCCCGGAGGAGGAAGGCCAGCCCGCCGCTCGCCAGCGCCAGCCGGGCCGCCAGCGGGTCGGCCGCCGACCGGGCCTGCACAGTCGCCGACCGGGCCGACTGTCGCAGCCGCACCGGCCGACTCAGCACGCCGCTCCTCCCCGCGCTCCACCCAGCCCGGGCGAAGCTATCGAAACCGGTCTGGACGACACCTGAACTCGACCTCGACTACCGGCGGTGATCCCCGGCGGAACGGCGGCCCTACGCACCGGCCAGCGCCAGGCCGGTGTAGAGCCGCACCGCCGGGCCGCCCAGCCGGGGCACCCGGATCTCCCGGACGACCTGGAAGTGCCGGCGCAGCGCCGGTTGCAGCGCCGCGCGCCGGTCGCCGTACTGGCCCGGCCCTTCCCGGGTCGCGATGCGCAGCGCCAGGTTCCACAGCGGGGTGGCGCCCGGGGTGACCACGGCCAGCACCCCGCCCGGCGCCAGCACCCGGGCGATCTCCTTGCAGGCCCGGTCGATGGCCGGCACGAACTCCAGGCAGCTGACCGCGACCACGCAGTCGAAGTACCCGGTCGGGTACGGCATCGATTCGGCGCTGCCGCGGGCGAGCCGTGCCGGTACGCCGTGGCCGGCCAGGTTCGACGCCACCACCGGGAGGTTCGGATGCGGGTCGATGCCGTGCAGTTCGGCGCACCGGGCCGCCAGCTCCGGCATGAAAACCCCACTGCCGTAGCCGATCTCCAGCAGCCGCGAGTAGTGCCGCTCGCCGAGCAGCGCGAGGATCATCCGGAATCTCAGCAACTGGACGCGGCGCAGCACCGGCCGGTAGTTCCAGTCGGGGTGGTCCACCGGGCTGGTGGCCAGCACCGCGGCTTCCGGCAGCAGCCGGGGCTGGATCGACGAGAGTTGGGACATCGCTGCCTCCGGGGACCTAGCCGCGCGGCGGCCCGCCGAGTCGCGGACCGACGGGAACGAGCGGTGCCGGTGTGTCGTAGTAGTGCCGGAACGCCGGCGAGAGCAGCCACTGCGTCGCGCCGGTGAGTACCGCGGCCGCGATCACGAGGTTCACCAGCAGGTGCAGCGCGGTGAAGAAAGCGGTGAAGGCCCAGCCGCGGCGGCGCCGGACGAACCGGTACATGCCCGCGTCGCAGGCCAGCCAGGCCACCAGCAGCGCCACCGGGACGGCCGCCCAGACCGGGCCCAGCAGCACCGGCAACGGCACGGTGAGGACGGCGAGCAGCGCGGCCAGCGCGCCGAGCACGCGGGTCGGCCGTTCGTAGCCACGGGCGAACCGGCGCCGTCGGGCGTACAGCGGCACCCGGTACCGGCAGCGCTGGAAGATCTTGCGCAGCAGCGTGCCGAGCGGGTCGTGGTCGGCCCGGCCGTGGATCGCGGTGGTCGTCCACAGGGTGTACTTGCGGGTCAGTCGCTCGCCGTACTCGAGTTCCTCCGTGTAGCGCAGCCGCGCGTTGAACGGACCGGTCTCGGCGAACACCGCGGCCGGCATCGCGAACAGCGGCGACCAGACGAACGAGACCTCGCCCACCGAGCTGGCCGACCAGTAGTGGTGCTGCAGGGCGCGGTAGTGCTCGACCGGGGTGTCCCGCAGCAGCGGCCGCGGGTCGTAGGTGCCGCCGATCCCGCCGATCCGTTCGTCCGCGGCCAGTAGCGCCACCGCGTTGGCCACCGCGTCCGGCGCCGGGGCGACGTCTGAGTCGACGAAGAAGAGGATCTCGCCACGGGCGTGCGCCGCCCCGACGCTGCGGGCGGTCGCCGGGCCGCTGTTGCCGGGCAGCCGCAGCACCGGAACCGACATCGACTCGGCGAGCCGCACCGAGTCGTCCGTGCTGCCGTCGTCCACCAGCAGGATCTCCAGCGGGGCGTACGTCTGCGCCTGGACCGCGGCCAGGCACAGCGGCAGCACCCGGCCGTAGTTGTAGTTCGGCACGATGACTGTCACCAGTGGACGGTCGTACGGCACGGAACTCACCCCTCGGTCAGTCACCCGGCAGGGACAGGACGGCGCGCTGCAGCGACCGCGTGGACAGCCGGTGCGGGTCGACCAGGTCGTAGGAGTGCACCGCGACGCCTCGGCTCACGAAGATCCAGTCCATTCGCCACAGTCGCAATCGGACGAACCGGAAGGTGGTCGGGTAGAGCGACCGGCTGGCCCGGCTGGCGTCGGTCAGCGGGCCGAGCCGGCGCAGGTCGCCGTTGTTCGGCAGCGTGTTCAGGTTGCCGCCGACCACGGCCGGGTTCGGGTTGCCGAGCAGGTCGGCCCGCAGCCGGTCGAACTGGCTGCGCCGGCCGGCGGTCAGCCCGCGCACGTTCCGGTAGAACGCCGGGGTCAGCGGCCCCACTCCGAAGGCGAACTGGTCGTAGAAGTGTGCGTTGTAGACGGACACGATCCGGTCGCCGACCGCGACGTCGGTGCGCAGCGCGCCGTACTGCCAGGCACGGACGAAGTCGATGTTGTCGGTGCCCGGCGGCTGGGCCGTCCACAGTGGCCGCTGCGCCACGATCGGGAAGCGGGAGACCGTCACCAGGTCGCCGACCTGTGCGATGGCGAAGCCGGGGAACTCGCGGCGGAGCGCGACCGGGTCGTCGGGCCGCAGCGGCCGGAAGGGCCCCGGGTAGCCCTGCAGCAGGTACACGTCCGCCCGCTGGGCGTGCAGGAACTGGTAGAACGGCGCCGGCCCCTTGCGCCGGTCCCAGGTGAACGTGTCCCAGGAGACCACCCGCAGCGCGCCGGCCGGTGCCGCGCCGGCCGAGCCGCCGCCGGTGACCAGGGCAAGGTTGAGACCGGCCTGGTCGACGCCGAGACCGAGCGCGGTCAGCCCGAGCAGCAGCACCGCCCGCCCGGCCGGCCGGGTGAGCCGGTGGCCCGTCAGCCGTGCGGCGCCGACGCCGGCCAGCAGGGTCAGCGGCGCCGCCAGGAACAGCAGGATCGGCGGGGCCAGGTCGGGCAGTACCCACAGCCAGGTCCGCCCGGTGAGCAGCAGGTGCAGCACGATCATGCCGAGCGGCGCGGCCGCCAGGCTGACCGCCGCCCGGTCCCGCCGTGGCCACCCGGTCCGGGCCAGCACCAGCATCGCGACGCCGGCCAGCGCGGCAGGCGGGCCGAGGAAGTACAGCAGCACCGGCGCCGGGTCCGGCAGCCCCCACAACCAGAACGTGCCGCCCCTGGCCCGGCTGACGAGCACCAGCACCATCCACCCCAGCAGCGCGCCGAGCAGCAACCCGGCCACCCACCGCACCACCCGCCGCGGCCGCCCGCCCGCTGCCGGCCGGGCTGGCTGAGCCGGCTGGGCTGGCGGGGTCGGCTCGGCCGCCTCGGCCGGCTCGGCCGGCTGGGCGGTGGGCCGGGGCGCGGTGATGGCGTCCCGGTCGGCACTCATCCGGCCGGCTCCTCGGCCGGGCGGGGCGCCGGCCGCGGGCGGTGCAGGCGGCCGGTCAGGGCCAGGGCGCCCAGGACCGTCGTCGTGCCGAGCAGATCGCCGAGGGTCATCAGCACCCGGCTGAGCGCGACCAGCGTGACCAGGGCCGGGCCGGTGACCAGGGTGGCCAGCGTCAGCCCGAGCACCACCTCACGCACGCCGAGCCCGGCCGGCAGCACCGCGGCGACCGCTCCGGCCACCACCGACAGCGCGAAGCCGCCGGTGCCCACCGTCAGCGCGCCGACCGGGTCGGCGCCCAGGGCGACCGCGAGCAGCGTGATGTGCAGGCCGTACCCGAGCCAGCCGACCACGGTCAGCCCGGTCACGGTCAGCAGCGTGCGGCGGTCCGGCAGCACCGGCCGCCGCCCGGGCCGGCGCAGCACCCGCAGCGCCACGCCGAACACGGCCGCCAGCAGCCGCGGCGACACCACCGGGACCAGCGCGGCGAGCAGCACCGGCAGCAGCAGCCACCAGGCCGCGTGCGCGGCGGTCAGCCGCGGCAGCGCGACCAGCCCGACGCCGAGCCCGGCGATCGCGCCCAGGCCCTGCGCGGCGGCGTACCCGCCTCCCAGCCGGGCCGGCGATTCGCCGAGCGACCGGGCCAGCGCGGCGTGGGTGACGGCCGGCCAGAGCCCACCGGGCAGGTAGCGGGTCAGCCCGGCCAGCAGGTAGAGCCGCAGCGCGGTGCGCCAGGGCAGCCGGGTGCCGAGCCGCGCCAGCAGCAGCCGCCAGCCGAAGAAGCCGGGCAGCCCGGCCAGGCTGGCGAGCACGGTGGCGGCGGCCGCGGTCCGCCAGCCCACCAGGTGCAGGTTCGGCCCGAGCGCGCCGCGCGCCTGCCAGAGTTGGTAGCCGAGGAAGCCCAGCAGCAGCGCGGCGGCGACCGCCCGCAGCCCGCCGAGCACCACCCGCCGCCCGCCCGCCGCCGATGCCGCCCGTCCTGCCGGCAACGCCCGCTCCGCGGCCGCCGCCGCGCCCGACGCTGCCCGTCCTGCCGGTAACGCCCGCTCCGCGGACGCAGCCGCCGACGCCGACGCCGACGCCGACGTCGACGTCGCCCATCCTGCCGGTCGCGCCCGCTCCGCGGGCGCAGCCGCGCCCGCGCCCGCGGCCGCGGGCGCCGGCGGCGCCGGCGTGGCCGCCGTTGGCGTGGCCGGCGCTGGCGTCCGAGCCGCCCCGGCCGGTCCGTCCACTTCGGACTCGCCGGCGGCTGTCCCGGATCCGGTCGCTCCGGCCGGCGCTGTGCCGGCCGGCACGGCGCCGGTCAGCGGGAGCCGGCCGGCCACCACGGCGCCACCTTCTCCCGGACGAACCTGGTCAGCAGCCGGCTCAGGCCAGTGGCCAGGGTGGCGTCGAGGCTGGCCAGAAAGTGCTCGGTGTCCGCCGGCTGGACCACCAGCGACGGGCCGGCGACCAGCGGGTTCCGGCCGTTGAGCGTGTAGTACGTGTAGACGCCGTGGTCGCGGTAGAGGGCGTCCACCACCGCGCCGGTGACCAGCTTGATCCGGAAGTTGGGGTCCTTGGCCAGCCCGCGCGGGGCCAGCCGGCTGGCCAGGTCGAGCAGCCGCGGCCCGCCGTCGAGGAAGATCCCGTACAGCGCGCCGGCCCCGCGCACGTCGGCCACCGCCTCCGGGTACTGCTTGCGGATGCGGTCCAGACCCGGGCCGAGCACCCGCTCGATCTCCCGCGCCCGCCGCGGGTAGTCGTCCTCGACGGCGATGTTGACCGCCTCGATCGCCGTCGCGGTCTCCTCGCCGAAGCCGTAGTACGTCGTGCTGGTGCTCTGCAGCATCGAGTCGGCGAGATTGTCGTACGCATTGTTGAAGATCGGCTCGCGGGTGATGTACGCCGAGATCGACGACTTGCCGCCGCCGAAGGACTTCGACGTGGTCACGATGTCCGGCACCAGGTCGGGGTAGCGCATGAAGTAGAACAGGCTGCCGGTCTTCCCCCAGCCGGTGTAGATCTCGTCGAAGATCAGCACGATCCTCTCGGCGTCGCAGAGCGCGCGCAGGCCGCGCAGGAACTCCTCCGAGCACCAGCGCATGGTGGACGCGCTGAACGGCTCGATCAGGATCGCGTACACGTCGCAGCCGCCGTGCGCCGTGCGGGCCGCCGCCACCGCCGCCCGCACGCTGGCCAGATCGTCGTAGCCGAACGTGCCCACCCCGGGGATGCCGGGGAAGTGGAAGGCGTGCTGGGCGCTGCCGGTCAGGCTGCCGGAGCCGAGCAACCTGCCGTGGAAGCTGATATCGGCGTGCAGGATCTGCTGCCGCTTGCCGCGGTGGTACTTGTAGGCCAGCTTGACCGCACCCTCCACCGCCTCGGCGCCGGAGTTCGGGAAGAACGAGCGGTTCAGGTCACCGGGCAGCAACTGGGCCAGGTTGTGCGACAGCGCGGCCACGTACGGCGAGAAGTAGGTCTTGTGCACCTCCATCCGCTGCCGCTGCCCGAACCGCTGCCGGGCGGCCAGGATGCGCGGGTGGTTGTGGCCGTGGTTGAGGACGCCCACCCCGCCGGTGAAGTCGAGGATCTTCCGGCCGTTCCGGGTCCAGATCCAGGCGCCCTCGGCCCGCTCGACCAGCTCGCGACCGAAGCCGAAGGCGGTCATCAGGGACACCTGGCTGCGGCTGACGTACTGCCGGTACAGCTCGTTGACCTGCCGCGGGTCGAGCCGTTCACAGTCGTCGAGGCCGATCAGTCCGTCAGCCACCGGCCGCCTCCGGCTGCTCCCCGGGGGTGGCCCGGCGGCGCCGGCGGGGCCGTTCCGGGCCGAACCCGGGGTCGACAGCGGCGCGGACGACACCGGCCGCGACGCCGGCCAGGATGGCGAGGTTGACCAGGAAGTGGACGGTGGTGAAGTACGGCAGGAAGGCCGCTCCGCGCTCCCGGCGCACCAGCCGGGACAGGCCGGGGTCGGCGAGTGCGAACAGCAGCGCCAAGCCGGCCGGCACGGCCAGCCAGGGCAGCCCGAGCAGGCCGAGCGGCACGGTGGCCGCGGTCAGCCCGGCGGTCAGTACCCGGGTCAGGCTGTTCACCTTCACCGCGCCCGGGGTGAAGCGGTGCCCGGCCTGGAACCGCAGCAGTTGGCCGCGCCGGTACTGCTTGCGCAGCAGCGGCAGCAGCCGGTCGTCGTCGTCGTGCCGGCCGGCCACCGCCGCGGTCAGCAGGATCCGGTACCGGGCGGCGAGCCGGTCGCTGTAGTCGGTGTCCTCGCCGCCGGCGCCGCGGAACCGCTCGTCGAACGGGCCGATCTCGGCGAAGACCCGGCGTGGGATCGCGCACAGCGCGGAGATCAGCGTCTTGGTGTACCCGGCCGCCCGCAGCAGCGCGTAGCGGGTGTGCAGGATCCGGCAGTGCTCGACCGGCCCGTCGTCGACCAGCGGCCGGGCCAGGTAGATGCCGTGCACGCAGCCGCAGCTGGGGTCGGCGAGCAGCAGGTCGACCGCGTTGCCGACCGCGTCCGGCTGCAGCGCGACGTCGGAATCGAGGAAGAACAGGATGTCGCCGCTGCTGGCCGCCGCGCCGGCGTTGCGGGCCGCCGCCGCCCCGCGGTTGCCAGGCTGCTCGATCACCGTGCAGCCCGCGGACCGGGCGATCCGCGCCGAGCCGTCGGTGCTGGCGTCGTCGACCACGATGATCTCGCTGACCGGGTAGCTCTGCGCCCGCGCCGCGGCCAGGCAGGCGGGCAGCGTCTTCGCGTAGTTGTAGTTCGGGACGATCACCGACACCGTCGGCCGCGGCGGCAACCGGCTCGGCGTGGTCACGTCCGCCACGCTAGTGACGGCCGGCTGGATCGAACCTGAACTGGACCTTGACTACCTGCCGTCACAACCGATCGGCCCGGTAGTACAGCTGGATTTCAGGCCCGGCCGGTAGCGTCGCCTGGCCCCGTGCGGGGCGGGGAGGGCAGCCGGGGTGATCTTCTTCGGTGTCGTCTACAACTACGTCCAGGCGATGGCGTACCTGCTCCGCACGCCGCGCCGGCCGGGATACAAGCTGCGGGCCGGTCTGGCCTACACCCGGCTGACGCTGCTGCTGCCGGCCGGCATGCTGCTGCGCTGGCGGCGGGCCCGGTTCCTCGGCCTGCGGGTGGAGGCGGCCAGCTTCTGGAACATCCACTACCTGTTCGGCGAGATCTTCGTCCGCGGCGAGTACCACTTCGTCGCCGGCCGGGCCGACCCGCTGGTGCTCGACCTCGGCGCCAACGCCGGTTTCGCCGTGCTCTACGTCAAGCAGCTCTACCCCGACGCGGTCGTGCACGCGTTCGAGCCGGACCCGGACACCGTCGCCATGCTGCGCCGCAACATCGCCCGCAACCGGCTGCGCGACGTGCACGTGCACCCCGTCGCGGTCGGCGCCACCGCCGGCACCGCGGAGTTCTATGTGGACAGTCAGCCGGGGGAGCTGACGATGGGGCTGCTGCCGGAACGGCTGGCCGGCCGGGTCGCCGTGGTCCGCACCGTGCCGGTGGTCCGGCTGGCCGACTTCCTGGCCGACGTGCTCGCCGGCCTGCCGCCCGGCCGGCACGTGGACCTGCTGAAGATGGACATCGAAGGCTCCGAGCCGGAGGTGCTCGCCAGCCTGGACCAACCCGGCGCGCTGGCCCGGGTGGACGCGCTGGTCGTGGAGTACCACCACCTCATCCCGGGCCGGCCGGCCCGGCTCGGCGGCTTCCTGTCCACACTGGAACGGCACGGCTTCAGCTACAAGGTGGACGCGGCGAGCGTGCCGGTCGCGTCCACCGGACAGTTCCAGGACGTGCTCATCTACGCCTACCGCCACGAGAGCGGTTCGACCGCCGGGTGAGCGGTGCTCACCCGGCGAACCGAACCGCTATCGTGGCCGCGGGGTTGGCTACTGGACGGTGACCAGCCCGGTGGACGGGGTGGAGACGTTGCCCCACCGGTCGACCGCGTACAGGTGGTAGGTGCCGGGGCGGGCCGGCGCGGTCAGCGAGACCGGCTCGCCGGCCCGGGCGACCGCGGCCTGGGTGCCGTTCAGCCGGTCGGCGGCCAGCGCGAGGCGGGCCTCCCGCTCCCAGTGGCCGGTGCCCGCCCAGTCGGCCGGCACCAGGTAGACCCGGCCGGCCTCGCTGCCGACAGCGCCTGTGATCGTGGCGCCCGGCGGCACGGTCTGGTCGGCCAGGGTGGCGACCGGCGCGGTGAACGCGTCGGCGCGGCCGCGCTGGTCGGCGATCCCGGACCGGCCGAAGAAGTACCGGTTCATCACGTTGCGGTAGTTGATCGCCTCGGACAGGTTCCGGCTCATCATGACCCGGACCTCCCGCCACCGCCGTTCGTCCACATCGGACCGGACGGAATCCCACTGCCGGATCAGCGTGCGCACGCGGTCGACCCCGTCGAAGGTGAGGTCGTACATCCGCTGTATCACCGTCTGGCCCGACCGCGGCAGCACCGTGTCCCAGTTCAGGTGGTGGACGAACAGCACCAGATCCTCCGGCGTGGTCGCGAGGTTCTCGAACCCGGCGGCCACCCCCGGCGGGTAGAGCCCGGTGTAGCCGCTGCCGGTGGCCACCGTGCGGTCCACGCCGACGCCGGTGTCGGTCACCCCGTTCAGGCTGTCCTGTGTGGACACATCGTTCTTGAAGTGGTAGCGCAGCGACACCGTGTAGTTCAGGCCCAGCGGCTCGGCGTACCGGGCGAACGCCTCCTCCGAGCCGAGCAGCATGCTGACGATCGTCGCGGTGGCCCGGTCGCCGGTACTGAACGTCAGCCGGGCCCACTCGTCGGCGAATTGTGCCGCCGAGGCCGTGCTCGGGTTCCAGGCCAGCCGGCCGAAGCCGTACCAGTTGGCCTGGTCCAGCTGCAGCCGGGTCCAGTTGGTGTCGGTACCGGCGCGGGCCACGTCGGCGATCAGCGTGCGGGTGGAGCCGAACGCCGTGCCGTCCAGCACCTTGCTCACCGGGGTGCCCGGGCCGTTGGCCTGGGTGTCGAACTTCATGATCCGCTCGAACTCGGGCAGCTGGTAGTTCACGTCGGTGCTGTGGCCGGTGTACTCCTTGGCCACCGGCAGTTCGACGCCGACGTTGGTGTGCGGCATCCCGCCGATCAGCGGGGTGACGGGCTCGCGCGGCTGGAAGTCCACCACTCCGTTCTTGGTCTGCAGCACCACGTTCTCGTCGAACTTGCCGTCCAGAGGCTTGAACAGCTGGTAGACCCGCTTGGCCCGGTCCGGATCGGTGATCAGCTCGGAGAACACGAACGTCCGCCAGATCACCAGGCCGCCGTGCGGCCGCAGCGCGTCGGCCAGCATGTTGGCGCCGTCGGCGTGGGTGCGGCCGTACTGCAGCGGGCCGGGCTCACCGTCCGAGTCGCCCTTCACCATCACCCCGCCGAAATCCGGGATGTAGCGGTAGATCATGTCGATCCGGTCCTGCCACCACCGCCGGACGGCCGGGTCCAGCGGGTCGGCGGTGGTCAGCCCGCCCAGCGCGATCGGCCCGTCAAAGCGCATCGACAGGTAGACCTGCATCCCGTACGGCCGCAGCGCGTCGGCGATCGCGGCCACCCGGGGCAGGTTCGCCTCCTCCACCCAGTCGTGCGTGGCGGTGGTGTTGTTGATCACCGCGCCGTTGATGCCGACGGCGGCGTTGGCCCGGGCGTACACCCGGTAGCGGTCGATCACGTCGGACACCGGCAGGTCCATCTGCCAGAGCGAGTGCCCGGCGTAGCCGCGTTCGACCATGCTCCAGCCGTCCGGGGGGTTCAGCCCGGCGTAGGAATCCCAGTGCTCGTTGAGCCGGTACTGGATTGTGGGGGAGTCGGCCAACCGCAGCCGGGCCAGGTCGGTCTTGCCCAGTTGGGTGAGCTG
>JBBWZH010000448.1:0-3909 GCA_039648995.1 Mycobacteriales bacterium | reverse complement strand
CGAGTCGTTGATCCCGAACGCCTCGGCCTGCCGGCGGATGGCCGCCACGCCGAGGTCGACGCCCAGCTTCGCGAACGCGGTGTTGTACGAGTTGGTGAACGCGGTGATCAGCGGCACCCGGTCCGCGCCGCAGGTCTCGTCGCCGAAGTTGCGCAGCTCCTTCGATGACTGCGGCAGCTTGAACCGGTGCGGGCAGTCCACCACCGTGTCCGGGGTGCGGCCGTTCTGCAGCGCGGCCGCCGACACGACCACCTTGAACGTGGAGCCCGGCGGGTACGCTTGGTTCAGCGCCCGGTCCAGCATCGGCGCGTTCGCGTCCGCGTCCAGCCTGTTGTACGTGGCCCGGATCGCCTGCGGGTCGTGCGAGGAGAGCAGGGTCGGGTCGTACGACGGCGAGCTGGCCAGGGCGAGGATCGCACCGGTCCGCGGGTCCAGCGCGACGACCGCGCCGCGCCGGCCGGCGAGCGCCTTGTACGCGGTCTCCTGGGCCGCCCGGTTGAGCGTGAGCACGACATTGCCGCCGCGCGGGTCGCGGCCGGTGAGCAGGTCGGACAGCCTGCGGGTGAACAGCCGGTTGTCGCTGCCGGTGAGCAGGTCGTTGTCGGTCTGCTCGATGCCGGTGCTGCCGTAGATCAGCGAGTAGAAGCCGGTGGCCGGCGCGTAGATGTCCTTGCCGGGGTAGGTCCGCAGGTACTTGAGCTTGTCGTTGGTCGGCCGCGACTCCGCGATCGACTTCCCGTCCACCACGATCGCGCCGCGCTGCCGCTCGTACTCGTCCAGCAGCACGCGGGTGTTGCCCGGGTCGGTGCGCAGGTTGTCGCCCTCGAACACCTGCACGTAGTTCGCGTTGGCCACCAGCAGCCCGAACAGGATCAGCGCGGCGATGGACACCCGGCGCAGGGGCCTGTTCACCGGCTCACCACCTCGGTGACCGCCTCGGCCAGCGGCGGTCTCGGCGTGACCGGCGCCGGTGGCCGGCGGGACGCGTCCGAGATCCGCAGTAGCAGTGCGATCAGCGCGAAGTTGGCCACCAGTGATGAACCGCCGTAGGAGAGGAAGGGCGTGGTCAGGCCGGTCAGCGGGATCAGCTTGGTGACACCGCCGACCACGATGAACACCTGGAACGCCAGCGTGAACGACAGCCCGGCGGCGAGCAGTTTGCCGAACGAGTCACGCACGTTCAGCGCGGCCCGGAACCCGCGCGACACCATCAGCGCATACAGCGCGAGCAGCGCGACCAGCCCGAACAGGCCGAGCTCCTCGCCGACGGTGGCGATGATGAAATCGGTCCGCGCGAACGGGACGGTGTCCGGCCGGCCGCCGCCGAGTCCGGTACCGAACAGCCCGCCGGTGCCGAGCCCGAACAGCGACTGGACGATCTGGTAGCCCTCGTCGTTGCGGTACTTGAACGGATGCAGCCAGATCGCCACCCGCTGCTGCACGTGGCCGAACTCCAGGTAGGCCAGGTACGCGCCGCCGATGAACAGCGTGATGCCGATCAGCAGCCAGGACGTCCGCTCGGTGGCGACGTAGAGCATCACCACGAACAGGCCGAAGAACAGCAGCGACGTGCCCAGGTCCTTCTCCCGGACCAGCACCAGCACCGACATCAGCCACGCCACCACCACGGGCCCCAGGTCGCGCCCGCGGGGCAGGTCGATGCCGATGAAGCGGCGGCTGGCCAGCGCCAGCACGTCCCGTTTCTGCACCAGGTACGCGGCGAAGAAGACCATCAGCGCGAGCTTGGCGAACTCGCCCGGCTGGATCGAGAAGCCGGCGATCAGGATCCAGATCTTGGCGCCGTTCACCTCGCTGAACCGGGCCGGCAGCAGCGCCGGTAGGGCCAGGAACGCCAGCCCAGCGGCGGCCAGCGTGTACGCGTACCGGGACAGCGCCCGATGATCGCGGATCACCAGCAGCACCGCGACGAACAGGGCCAGCCCGATGCACGTCCACACCACCTGGACGCCGGCCGCTCCGGTGTCGATCGTCCGGCCCAGCCGCCGGTCGTTCTCCGCCTCGGCGAGGTCGAGGCGGCGGATCAGCACCAGGCCCAGCCCGTTCAGCAGCGCCACCGCCGGCAGGATCACCGGGTCCGCGTACGGCGCCAGCCAGCGCACCGCCACGTGCGCCACCAGGTAGATCAACGCGAAGCCCAGGCCATAGGTGAGCACGTCCGAGCCGACCCGGTCGTTCAGGGTGGCGTCGACGATCGTGTCCGCGATGACGACGAGCAGCACCGCGAATGTCAGCAGGGCCAACTCCACGCCCCGGCGGCGTGGTACTGCGGTCGGGCTTGGTGCCGCCATCAGTGCGGCTCCCGGCAGTCCTGCCCGGGGATCGGCTGCTCGGTCGGGCTGGGCGTCACCGTGGTGGCCGGCGGGGTGGTACGCGGCGGGGTCGTCTTCTTGGCCGGCGGCCGAGCGGGCGGTTTGGCGGTCGACTTCGGCGTCGTGCGGGTCGGGGTCGGCGTGGGGGTCGGCGTCGGCGTGAGCGGCGACTGGCACATCGGCAGTGTCTGACCGTCCAGGTTGGACAGTATGCGGTCCGCCTCGGCCCGGTTCGCCGCGCCGATCCCGGACTCCACCTGCCGGCGCGCCACCTGCTGCAGGTCGTCCAGCCAGAGGTTGCTGGTGTTCACCACCGAGTACAGCTTCACCGGGCCGAGCGCCGCGTTCACCCCGCGGTACACGGCCACCTGCTCGCCGGCCGCGCCGATGAAGTACTGCGTCTGCGTCCACCGGTACAGCCCGTACAGACCGCCGCCCAGGACGATCAACACGATCACCACGAACAGCAGGGAGCGGCGGCGGCGCCGGCGGCGCATCGGCCGGTCGTCGGGCGGGGACAGCCGGCTCTGCCGCTGGCTGGCCGCCGCCCGGGCCGCGGGGCTGTCCGCCGGGTCGCGCTGGCCGATGTTGCCACCGGCCGCGCCGTCCACCACCGGCGCGTCGTCGCCGTATTCCACATCGATGACGTCGGCGACGATGCAGGTGACGTTGTCCGGCCCGCCCCCGCGCAGCGCCAGCTCGACCAGGTGGTCGGCGCACTGCTGCGGGTCCGGGATGTGCAGCGCCTCCAGCATCGTCTCCGCCGACACCACGCCGGACAGGCCGTCGGTGCACAGCAGGTACCGGTCCCCGATCCGGGCCTCCCGGATCGACAGGTCCGGCTCCACGTCGGTGCCGTTCAGCGCGCGCAGGATCAGCGATCGCTGCGGATGGCTGTGCGCCTCCTCCTCGGTCAGCCTGCCCTCGTCGATCAGCGCCTGAACGAACGTGTCGTCATGGGTGATCTGCATCAGCTGGCCGCCGCGCAGCAGGTACGCGCGCGAGTCGCCGACGTGCACCAGGCCGATCCGGCTGCCCAGGAACAGCATCGCGGTCAGCGTGGTGCCCATGCCCTCCAGGTTCGGATCCTGGACGACCAGCTGGCGCAGGTGCTCGTTCGCGTCCTCGGTGGCGTCGCGCAGCTCGGTGATCGGGTCATCGGTCGGCCGGTCCTCGTCCAGCCGGGCCAGCGCCCCGATCACGATCTTGCTCGCCACCTCACCGGCGACGTGGCCGCCCATCCCGTCGGCGACCGCGAGCAGGCGCGGACCGGCATATACGGAGTCCTCGTTGCCGTCCCGGATCAGCCCACGGTCGGACCGGGCGGCGTAGCGCAGCGCGAGACTCATCGGGCTCAGGACCGCAGCTCGATAACGGTCTTGCCGATTCTGATCGGCAGGCCGGGAGGCACCAGAGTCGGGCCCGAGACCTTGTCCCGGTCCAGGTAGGTGCCGTTGGTGGAACCCAGGTCCTCCACGTACCAGTCGCCGTCCTTGCTGGTCAACCGCGCGTGCCGGGTGCTCGCGTAGTCATCGGTCAAGACAAGCGTCGAGTCGTTCGCCCGCCCGATCATGATCGG
>JBBWZH010000446.1:0-8668 GCA_039648995.1 Mycobacteriales bacterium | reverse complement strand
GTCGCCGGTGGTGGACACCAGGCCGCCGTCCATGCCGGTGCTGAGCAGACCCAGGTCGGTGACGTCGGTGTAGGTGAGCCGGTCGGCGTCGGTGCCGATGCGGTAGCCGTGCGCGTGCCGGGCGGCGGTGAACGTGGACCCGGCGGCGTAGTAGGTGTGCCGGAGCCCGAGCGGGCGGATGATGCGTTCGGCGAACAGGTCATGCACCGACCGGCCGGTGACCCGCTCCAGGATCATGCCGACCAGCAGGTAGCCGGTGTTCGAGTAGAGCCGCTCGGCGCCCGGCGGGAAGTTCGGCGGGTGCGCCAGGGCCAGCGCGAGCAGCTCGGCGGGCGTCCAGGCGTGGTCGGGGTCGGTGCGCAGGGCGGCGAGCCACTGCTCGTCCTGGGTGTAGTCGAACAGGCCGCTGGTGTGGTTGAGCAGCATCCGCAGGGTGATCGCGGCCCCGTTGGGCACGGTGCCGGGCAGCAGCGTGGCCAGGTTGTCGGTGAGCCGGAGCCGGTGCTCTCCGACGAGCTGCAGCACGACCGTCGCACCGAATGTCTTGGTGTTGCTGGCGATGTCGAAGGCGTCGGCGGGCGACAGCGGGCGGCCGGTGCCGCGGTCGGCCAGGCCGGCCCGCACGTAGCGGACCCGCCGGCCGTCGGTGACCTGGGCGGCGTAGCCGGGCAGCCCGGCGGCCACCGCGGCGTCGGCGTCCCGCTGCAGCAGGGTGACCTGGTCGGGGCGGCCGGGCGTCGCCGATGCGGCCACCGGCAGCAACCCGGCGGCTGCCGCGGTCGTGATGAGGCTGGCGGTCGCGATCAGGGCGGCCAGCCGGGGTCCACGTCGGGGTAGCAGTTCCATGAGCAGAGCGTGCCGCGGCCCGGTTCCCCGGTCAGTAGAGCCAGCCGTCGCCCGACCCTGCGGAAAACCTCACCCGGCCCGGTGGCTACCCGGACGGGCGGGCGGTGGCCACATGCGGTCAGTGTCCCGGCTACGTCTTGTCCGTTGCTGACGGCGCTGCCTACGTTCCCCGGGCCGATCTCAGCGTCGCGTGGTCGATCGCGCCGGACGCCTCAGGCGAGGAGCTTTCGTGGAGTGGTTCGCAGCTCACGGTCGTCGCGGGGTCCTGACCGCGCTGCCCGCGGCGGTGCTGATGGTGGTGGCGTCGCTCGCCGTGCCGTCCGCCGGAGCGGCCGCGCCGACCCACGCGGCGCGCGGCCTGGTCGGGACCATCCGCGGCAACGCGGCCGGTGAGATGTCGGCGTCGTTCCCGGCGGTGACCGCGACAGCCGTCCGGGCCACCATTCTCGCCGCCCGCGATCACTGCCGGGTCATCGAGCTGCAGGCCGCGCCCGCCTGATCCGGCCCACCCGCGGCCGCCCGTCCCCCCGCCCGCTGCCCTCGTTGGCGCGGCGGGGGCCGGTTCGCTACCAGCGCCGCCGCCGGGGCCGGGCCGACCGGAATCGGGGTTGAGCCTCACGTGGCGTGAGTCCGTAGCGTCGGCGGCGTGGATGAGGAGCGGAGCTGGTCGGTCGGCGAGATCGCCGCGGTGTCCGGCGTGACGGTGCGGACGCTGCACCACTACGACGAGATCGGCCTGCTGGTGCCGGGCCGGCGGACGGCGGCCGGCTACCGACGGTACGGGTACACGGAGCTGGAACGGCTGCAGCGCATCCTGGCGTACCGCGAGCTGGGGCTCGGCCTGGACGAGATCGCGAAGGTCATGGACGACCCGGCGGTGGACCCGGTCGAACACCTGCGCCGGCGGCACCGGCTGCTCACCGAAGAGATCGACCGGCTGCGGGAGCAACTGGCGGCCATCGAGAAGACCCTGGAGGCACGCAAGATGGGTATCCAACTGAACCCGCGGGAGATGTTCGAGGTGTTCGGCGATCACGACCCCAGCCAGTACGAGGAGGAGGCGCGGCAGCGCTGGGGTGACACCGAGTCGTACCGCCAGTCACAGCAGCGCGCCAGCTCGTACTCCAAAGAGGACTGGCTGCGGCTGAAGGCGGAGGCCGAGACCGTCAACCAGGGGCTGCTCGCCGCGATGCGCGCGGGAGTTCCCGCCGACGGGACGGCCGCGATGGACGCGGCCGAGGCACACCGGCAGCACATCAGCCGCTGGTTCTACGACTGCGGGTACGACCTGCACCGCGGCCTGGCCGACATGTACCTGGCCGACGAGCGGTTCACCGCGCACTACGACGACCAGGCGCCGGGGCTGGCCCGGTACGCGCACGACGCGATCCACGCGAACGCCGCCCGCGCCACCTCGACCTGAGCCGGCGTCAGGAGCGCACCTCCCGGGGCCTCCCGCGGGCGGCCACCGCCATCGCACCCGGGCCGGCCGCGGGTGCGCCGCTCAGCTGCCACGCCGGGCCTGCCGGGCGCGCCGCAGGCACGACACGATGTCCGGCCGTCGTCCGGGGCGGGTAGGCCGAGCGGCTGATCTGCCCGGTTGTCCGATCTCGGCCGGAGGTGCGGGCGGCCGTGGGTCGTGCGTGCGGCTGGGGTGATCGGGGATGCTGTGGGGATGACGGCACCGGCATATCTGGTCGCGTTGCGGCGGCACTGTGAGGACCTGCGGGACGGCACGCACGCGGGCGTGGCCGACCGCGCGGGTAAGGAGCGGGTGTTCGAGCGTGCCGTCGAGTTCCTGGACCCGGTGGCCCGGCAGGTGCTGGCCGAGGTTGACCAGTTCCTGCTCGAGCGCACCGGTGAGATCGGCGACGACGGTCTGGAACGCACCGGCGACGGCACGCTGAGCCGAAGCTGGCGGCTGAGCTGGCCCGAGCAGCGCGACCGCGGCATCGCCGCGGTCACGCTCACCGCGTGGTTCGGTGGCGGCTTCCACCATCCGCACCTGCGCGGCGGGACCGTGCACGACTGGCCGCTCAACGTCTACGACGGGTCCGATGCGCGTGAGCTGGTCCCGATCCTGCGCGGCATCGTCGCCGCCGATGTCCACAACCTGATCTTCCAGGCCGATTGGCGCATCGTCCCGGCCGTTGTGCGCTGACGTTCCTCCGTGGCCGTCGACCCTCCCGCCGGTGGCATGCGCGACCGGTTCCCTCCCCGTCCGCACGCCGGCGGATCGTCGGCCTCCGGGTAGGCGCACGCAACGGTGCGGCTCAGCGGGACCGGCACAACTCGATGATCGAACGCGAGCCGGCCGGCGTGACCGAGCTGACCTGTAGGCCGGCTGGCTTGACCAGCTCGGCCAGCTCGTCGAGGGTGCGCTCCCGGCCGCGGCAGTAGCAGAGCATGCGCAGGTCCCCTTCGGTGTACGTTGTGCCGCCCTGGGCATCGCCGATGTGGTCCACGACGAGGACCTTTCCCGTGTCCGCGGCCGCGTCGGCGCACCGTTGCGCGATCCGAACGGCGTCCTCATCAGGCCAGTCGTGGAGGATGCCGGAGAGGATGTAGCCGCCCGCTCCGGCGGGTAGGGCGTCGAAGAAGCTGCCGGCCCGGGCGCCGGCCCGGTGGCCCAGGCCGGCTGCGGCGATCGCTTGTTCCGCGCGGGTCACCGGGCCGGGCAGGTCGATCACCGTCCCGCGCAGGTCGCCATGGGCGCGAAGGATGGCGATCAACAAGCTGGCGTTGCCGCCGCCCACGTCGACGATGTGACCGAGTGCGCCCCAGGGGTAGGCCGCGGCCACCGCGGGCGCGTCCGCCACCAGGCGGGCTCCCATCAGCGCGTCAAAGGACGCCGCCCGCCCAGGGTCGGCCGACAGATCGTCCCAGTACGCCCGGCCGAACTGACGCGGGAACGCGGGCTCGCCGGTACGGACGGTGTGCAGCAGCTCGACAAAGCACAGATCGGCGCGCCCGACAGCACCCTCCAGATCGATCCAGGCCCGCACTCCGGCCGGATCATCGTCACGGAGTTGCTCGCCCAAGGCCGTCAGGCTGTAGCTGCCGGCCCCCGCACGAGACACGACACCCGCGGTCACCAGGTGGCCCAACAGCCGCCCCAGCGCGTCCAGGTCAGCGTCCACCGCCGCGGCCAGCGTTTCGGCCGTCCGCGTGCCGGCGGCGATGTGATCGGCCAGCCGCAACGTCGCCGCCACCCGGATGGCCATCGGGGTCACCAGGTCAGCGGCCGCCCACAGCTCCCCGCCCCACCCGGTCGTCTCCTCGGCCATCGCGCCTCCTTGCTCGACGGTTGCCCGGCTCACCCATCGCGGAACGTCGCTCCCGACGCTATCCCCGACGCCCGAGCGCTGCCGGGTCACCCCTGACCGGGGCATGTCCCGTCGCGGAACCCGTACGGGAACGGGAGTCCGGGCGGCGCCCCCGGAGCGGGTCCGGTGGTGGCGACCGGCGCGAGTAGGGGTGTGGTGACTTCGGTCAGCCATCGGGTGGGGTCTTCTGGCGGGCCCCAGTTGTCCTCGACCCGGGTCAACAGGACGGCGCGGGCGGGTACCTGGAGTTGGGTATAGGCGGCGAGCTTGTGGTGGCCGTCGAGGACGACCCCGATCAAGAACCGCTCCTCGTGCGTCATCTGGACCTCCCGGTGTTCGGTCCAGCCCAGCAGCAGGGCCGCCGGCCGGGCGCCGGCCCGGACGGCTGCGGTGTGGCCGGTCACCGTCGAGGGGTCCAGGCCGTCCAGCGGCCGGGAGGGCAGCACCGAGCCGTACGTGGGTACCTGGCCGGGTACCGGTCGGCGCAGCTGGTAGTGCTCGGTTCCGGGCCAGATGTAGGAGTCGGGCCCGGAGCCGGCGTCCGGGTCGTCCCTGGCCGCCTGGCGGCGTACCCACCAGGACGCCCGCGGGTCGGCGACCCGCTCGAGGTCGAGGTCGAGCAGGTGGACCACGTAGTGCCCGGACGACAGGCCCCGCAGTAGCGGCGTCAGGTCGTCGATCAGGTCGGTGGACAACGCGGCGAGGTCAGCGAGCCGCCGCCGCAGCCGCTGCGAACCGGCGGCGGCGACCGCCGGGGTCCAGCCGATCAGCACCAGGGCCGTCTCGCAGGTGCCGCAGTCGCTGCCGACGCGATAGAGCGGCTGACCGGCGACGTGCAGCGACTTGTCCCACCGCGGCCAGGATGAGCCCGGTACCGGCGGGTCGTAGTCGATGCCGATCAGGCCCAGCCCGTCGTGCACGGACACACCGGCCCGGGCAGCGTCGGCGACGACGACGTTCCGGATCTCAGGCCGGGGCGGGCCGGTGGCGTCGAAGCCGGCCCAGGCCTGCCGCACCGCCTGAGCCTGGCCCGCCAGACCAGCGGCCGCCGCGACGAACGGATCCCGTCCGGTCAGGCATACCAGGGCATGGTGCACCGCCCAGGCCTCCTCATCGGGCGCCCGTGCCAGCCACTCCCGCAGCATCACCGGCACCCGCGGATCGACCCCGGTCGCCATCAGTTCCAGGGCGACCGCGAACGTCTCATGATCGAGCTCCGAAAGTCCCCGCATCCGCGCCGCAATGTCGACCGCGCAGTCGACCGCACCGAGCCGGCCGAGCGCGAGCACGGCCCTCCGCCGCAACACCGGATCGTCCAACAACCCCACCAACACCGGCACGAAGGACAGGTCACCGGACAGACCGGACGCATCCACCGCCGCCGGCCGGGCCTCGGCGTCCGCGAGCAGCCGGCGAACATCCTCACCGGGCAGCCGTGCCCCGCAGCCGACCGCCGACGCAAGAAGGTCCGCCGCCTCCGCTCCGGTAGCACCGCCGACCAGACGGATCAGACTCTCGCCGCCACCGGGCAACCTGGCCAGCAACCACGACAGCAGCTGCCGCCACTCGGGCCCCGCCCGCCGGTAAGCCTCCTCAGCCACCCCCACCAGATCCGGTGCGCCGCCGGCCGCCAACGCCGCCAACGCCGACCACGGGTCGCCACTACCCAGCGCCCGCCGCAGCCGCCGCCCCGTACCAGCCACGCTCGTCACGGGCCGATCCTGCCCCAGCCAAGGGCCACCCCAAAACGAATGCGGAACGGCCCCCGCCTGCCCGACACGAACCGCCGCCAACCACACCACGCGGTCCACGGATCACCCAGAACCGAATGCGGAACGGCCCCCCGCCCGCCCAACACGAACCGCCGCCAACGGCACCGCGGGGTCCCCGGGTCGCCCCCCGGGGCAAAATGTGGAACGGCCCTCGCCTGCGCTTTCCGCAGGCAAGGGCCGCCCAGCCGTGGACCTAACGTGCCACAATACGAACCACTTCGTCCTCGTTGACGGCCCCGAGATCGCGGGTGAGACCCGAGTGACTGCAGCCGTGGAGATGATCGACTCGGTCGGCCGGATGAGCGCCGAGCGATCCCACCTCCCAGTCGGCGATCCTGCGGGGTGGCGATCGTCGACCGGCAGGCCAGCTCCCCTGGCGCGGGCCGGGCCGTCCTACTCGGGGCCGGCGGTCGCCGCCAGGCGGGTGAGTACGTCCCGCTCGGCACCGCGCAGCCGGATGCCGTCGACGCTGAGCAGTGCCCGGGCCGCCATCGCGGCGGTGACGTCGCGCAGCCGGTCATCGGTCCAGGTCTCCAGCCCGGCCATCGGTGCGGACGCCGAGACCGTGACCGATGGGCCCCGGCGCGGCCGCAGCTCCTGCACCTCCAGCTCTTCGACCTGCCACTGCGCGTCCGCGGTCAGCTCCACGCTCACGCTCGACCAGCTGTCCTCGGTGAGCGTGATGGGCCGGCCGAGCAGGTCCCAGACCAGGTCCTCGGCGCGGTCAGCCGCATCGTCCAGCCACTCCTCGGACACGTCCGCGGGCAGGTCACTGTCCAGAAAGATCAGCAGCGGCCGGTTGTCCGGATCGTAGCGGAGCGGGTCGTACCCGTCTGGGATGTCGGGCCACCCCGGCACGTTCTCCATCGGAACGGTTGCCGCAGTCTGCCGCAGCATCTTGATCATCTTCTGCGGCGGCAGCCGCTTCTGCAGCTCCGAGCCGAGGTCGACCGTTCGGGGACTGACGGCGAAGGCCATCCGGGACGGCGCCGACAGCACGCCCAGGTAGAACTCGCGGCCCAGCAGGATCGCCGACTCGCGCGCCGTGGTGAACCGGGACGCGGAGAACGGCTGCCCCGGGCCCCGCCACGGCAGCCCGGTGATCCAGCGGGCGTGCTCGGCGGTGTCCAGCGCCACCATCGCCAGGCAGTACTGGCCGTACAGCTCGCCCAGGTCCGCGGCATCGGGCGCCTCGGCCGCCCGCACGACCCGGCGCACCGCCTCGTCGTCGTCGCGGCCGCCGGCCGAACCGACGACCTCCCACAGGAGTGCGCAGTCTTCCGGCGATCTGCGCTGACGCCATAGCCTCATGGTGCCCACGCTAGCGACCCGGCTGGGCAGCGCTGGTGCGCGATCGGGCGAGATCGGCGCGCGGCGCCGCTGCCGGGGCTAACGTGCTGGTCGGGAGGCTCAGCGGGGTGTTGCGGGTGTCGCTCCTCGGGGAGCAGGCGGTAACCGACGACGGGTCCGGCGCGGTGCGGACCCGGTCGTCGCGTTCGGTCGCCTGATCGCGTTCCTCGCCACGCACGCGGGCCTGCCGCAGACCCGCCAGCACCTCGCCGGCGTGTTCTGGCCGGACTCCACCGACGCGCAGACGCTCACCAACCTGTGCCGCGAGCCGCACAACCTGCGGGCCGTGCTGGCCGGCGAGCCGTCGCTGGTGGTCACGCCCCGGGACCTGTGCTGGCAGGACGCGCCGGGCTGCCGGGTCGACCTCCGGGTGTTCGACCAGGCGCCGGCGGCTGCGCTCGCCGCGACCGGCACCTGCGCCGTGCCCACCCACGCCGCGGGCCGCGATCACCGGGTATCGCGGCGACCTGCTGGTCGACCTGAACGTACACCCGCGGATGATCATGCCGATCCTCCGGCACGCCGACTTCGCCGTGACGATGGAGGTGTACAGCCAGGCGTCGTCGAAGGCCACCCGCAAGGCGCTCAAACGGCTCGGCAAGAGCTTGGACAGCTGACATGGTCATCCGCCCCGGTCGTGCCGATCGCGTCGCTCGGCCTTGCGTCCGGTCGGGAAGACCTGGAGGAGACGGTCGAGGACACGGAACGCGGCCCTTCGCCGTTCGAGGTCGGGATGCCAAATCGCCGTCATGGCCGCGACGCCGATCAGCAGAGCGACTATGACAAAGGGCAGCCCGAAGATGACGCCAAACATTGGCAGACCTGCTGCCATCCGAAACCAGTCCACGGCGAGCCTCCTGAGCGCGGGAGTCCCCGACCTCCAGCGCCCGCAGTCTCAAGCCGCGACCTGCTACAGCGATGGTACGGCATGCGCTTACTGCTGCTGTACTTCGCTGCTGTACGGGCACGAAAGAGCCGGGTGACCAGTGGTCACCCGGCTCTGACCTGCGTGGAGCTGAGGGGATTCGAACCCCTGATCCCCTCGATGCGAACGGTGTCGCTTGTTCAAATGAATGTCTTGGATCACGTGACTTTTCCACTAAACTGCAGGTCAGAGGGTCAGACTTCCTGACATCTGATGTCGTTGACTGCCCCCTTGTGACAAAGAGTCTGCTGCCAAATTGCTACCAAATGATCAAGGAGTGACCGGCGCCGTGGGTTGGTCGCAAGAGCGAACGAACAAGGATGAAAGGTCCGGTACCGGGCGAGCTATCGCGATCTTCGCGGCAAGATCCAGTCCGCCGGCACGTTCACGACCGAGAAGGCGGCGGACAAGGCGTGGCAACGGGCAGAGGCAAACCTCGCTGAAGGCAG
>JBBWZH010000442.1:0-2893 GCA_039648995.1 Mycobacteriales bacterium | reverse complement strand
GCGGCGGCGTCGCTGACGAGGTAGGCGATGACGTCGGCGACCGCCTCCGGTGCGAGCGCGTGCGCCAGCAGCTCGGCGGGCAGGTACGGCCGGTTCTTGGCCGTGTCGAGCACTTGCGGCGCGACGGCGTTGACGCGGATCCCGAGCGGGCGCAGCTCCAGGTCGAGCACGCGGATGAGGTGGACCAGGGCCGCCTTGCTGACGCCGTAGGTGGCCATGCCGGCGGTCGGCTCCAGCCCGGGGCGGGCGGCCACGTGCACGATCGCGCCCGAGCCACGTTCCCGCATGTGCGGTGCCACCGCCTGGGTCAGCCACAGCGCGGTGCCCGCGTTGACGTCGATCATGAGCCGTAGGTCCTCGGGCGTCGCGTCCAGCGCCTCGCCCGGGTGATACGTGCCGATGGTGTTGACCAGCACCCCGGGCGGACCGACCTCGGCGGCGATCCGGTCGACCAGGCTCGTGGCCAGGGCCGGGTCGGTCGGGTCGCCCGCCACCTGGCGGATGCCGTCGGGCAGCTCCTTCAGCGCCTGCTCGTTGCGGTCGACGCCGACCACCGTGAACCCGGCGGTTGCCAGCTTCTGAGCGGTCGCACGGCCCAGCTCGCCGCCCGCGCCGACCACGATCGCCACCCGATCGCTCACTGCGTCCGCTCCTCGCTCATGCCGCCCCTTCCGTCGCCGCGCTGAATCCGGGCCTGGTCAGGTTCACGGCCGGGACGGTGAACGGTCGTCGCCGGATTCCGGTGATCTACGGGGAGTTACGCTGACCGGGTGCCCGGCGGAGATGGCGCGACGATCGACATGTCGGCTGCGGGCGGCGGCGCGGCCCGCGGCGGGCTGATCGACCGTCACGACCTGGTCGCGGCGCTGGACCGCGCGGCCGGGAGGCGGGTGACGATCATCTCGGCGCCCGCCGGCAGCGGGAAGACGTCGCTGCTGCACGCGTGGGCCGACCGGCCCGGCCAGCACCGCCGGATCGCCTTCATGTCCGTACAGCCGGGCCAGCAGGACGCGCAGCTGTTCTGGCTCGCCCTGCTGGGCGCGGTCCGCGCCGCGACCGGCGGCGCCGAGCCTCCGCCGGCGGCGCCCGGGTTCAACGGCCAGGCCATGGTCGACAAGGTGCTGTCCGAACTCGCCGGGTCCGGCGGTCCCTTCGTCCTGATCATCGACGACCTGCACGAGCTCAGCTCCGTCGAGGCCGCCGAGCAGCTCACGGCGCTCCTGACGAGCCTGCCTGCGGGCGTCCACGCGGTCGTGGCCACCCGCCGCGACCCGCCGCTGCGCCTGCACCGGCTGCGGCTCGCCGGGGAGCTGGCCGAGGTCCGCGCCGCGCAGCTGCGCTTCACCGAGGACGAGACCCGCGCGCTGCTGACCGCCGCCGGGATCACGCTGCCGGACCCGGTGGTTGCCACGCTGCACCACCGGACCGAGGGCTGGGCGGCCGGGCTGCGGCTGGCCGCGCTGTCCCTCGCCGGGCACCCCCACCCGGAACGGTTCGTCGCCGAGTTCTCCGGCAGCGACCGCACGGTCGCCGAGTACCTGGTGGCCGAGATGCTGGACCGGCAGCCACCGCGGGTACAGCGCCTGCTGCTGCGCACCGCCCTGCTGGACCGGGTCAACGGCGATCTGGCCGACCTGCTCACCGGCGCCACCGGATCGGAACGGATCCTGTTGGACCTGGAGGACGCCAACGCGTTCGTGGTGTCGCTCGATCCCGGCCGCACCTGGTTCCGCTACCACCACATGTTCAGCGGCCTGCTCCGGCTGGAGCTACGCCGCACGGCGCCCGGCGACATCCCGGAACTGCACCGGCTCGCCGCGCGCTGGTTCGCCGACCACACCCAGGCCGCCGACGCCATCCGCCACCTGCAGGCCGCCGGCGACTGGACCGAGGCGGCCCGGCTGCTCACCGACCACGCGCTCAGCCTCACCCTCGACGGCCAGGCCGCGACCGTGGCGGCGCTGCTGCACCGCTTCCCGGCCCGGACCAGCGAGGACTTCCCGGGGCTGGCCGTGGTGCACGCGATCGCCGACCTCGACCAGGCGCGCCTCGACCAGGCCGACGCGCACCTGGACGTGGCCAGGGCGTACGCCGCCACGACACCGCCCGACCGGCGGTACCGGCTCCGGATGGCCATCGCGTCGCTGGACCTGCTGTCGGCACGGCTGCGCGGACACTTCGACGGCGTGTTCGAACAGGTGGGCGCGCTCCCCCCGCCGCCCGCCGGCCAGTCCAACGCCGACGTGGCCCTCGGCAGCGACCTGCGCGCGGTCGTGCTGCTCAACCTCGGCGTCACCGAGGCGTGGTCGCTGCGGCTGGCCGACAGCGAACGGTACCTGCGCGAAGGCGCCACCCTCGCCCGCGACATCGGCCGGCCGTACCTGGAGGTGGCCTGCCTGGCTCACCTGGGGTTCGCCGCCCTGGCCGACTCCTTCGCCCTGGCCCGGCGGCGTTGCGAGGTCGCCATCGCGCAGGCGGCCCGGCACGGCTGGGACGCCGAGCCGGTGATCGCCCCCGCACAGGCCACGCTCGCCGGGATCCTCATCTGGACGGGCGAGTTCGACCGCGGCGAGCAGTGGCTGGACCGCGCCGGGCGCGTCACCCGGACCGGGGGCGAGCCGGGCATCCGGCTGTTCATCCACCTGATCTCCGCGATCCTCCGGGCGGCACGCGGCCGGTACCCCGAGGCGCTGGCCGAGCTCGTCGCGGCGGGGCAGGTGCAAGCGCTCATGGTCGGGGAGCACGCGCTCACCTCACGAGTCACCGCCTGGACGATCGCCGCCCAGGCCCGCCTCGGGAGGGTCGAGCAGGCGCGAGCCACCCTCGCCGCCCTCACCGACCGGCTGGCAGCGACCGGTGAGATCCGCAACGCGGCCGCGGTGATCTGCCTCGC
>JBBWZH010000427.1:0-5655 GCA_039648995.1 Mycobacteriales bacterium | reverse complement strand
CTCGCCCGCCGGACCAGCCCCGTCCACGCCCGCCCGACCCGGCCCGGGCTCGCCCGGGCGACCCGGCCGAGCCCGCGTCGGAGCCGGTGCCCCGTCCCGGCAGCGCCGTACCGCCCGGCCCGGGCCTGTCCCCGCCCGATCCCAACCCGCCCTGGGCCCCGCCCGACCCGCGCTGATCCCCGTCCGGCCCGCGCTGATCCCCGTCCGGCCCGCGCTGGTCCCCGTCCGGCCCGCGCTGGTCCCCGCCCGGCCCGCGCTGGTCCCCGCCCGGCCCGCGCTGACCCCCGCCCGGCCCGCGCTGACCCCCTCCGGCCCGCGCTGGTCCCCGTCCGGCCCGCGCTGACCGCCGCGGGCGCGGTCCGGAGGCGGACTGTCGCGAGGGCGAGCCGATCTGGCGGGCTGCCCTACTCGCCAGTAGGGATACCTGAGAGACTGCGGCCATGCGCCGAACGCTGTACGAAGCCGAGCATCAGGCCTTCCGTGAGTCGGTGCGGGCTTTTCTGGAACGCCATGTCGTTCCGCGCCACGCCGAGTGGGAGAAGGCCGGGATCGTCGACCGGGCGGTCTGGGTGGAGGCCGGCAAGCAGGGCATGCTCGGGATGGCGGTGCCGGAGGAGTACGGCGGCGGCGGGACCAAGGATTTCCGGTACAACGCGATCATCGACGAGGAGATCATCCGCGTCGGCGCGACCGGGCTCGGCTTCGGCCTGCACAACGACATCGTGGCGCCCTACCTGCTCGACCTCGGCACCGAGGAGCAGAAGCAGCGCTGGCTGCCCGGGTTCTGCTCCGGCGAGTTGATCACGGCGATCGCGATGAGCGAGCCGGCGGCCGGCAGCGATCTGCAGAACGTCCGGACCCGCGCCCGGCGGGACGGCGACGACTGGGTGCTGTCCGGGTCGAAGACGTTCATCACCAACGGGATCAACGCCGACCTGGTGATCGTGGTCGCGAAGACCGACGCGGAAGCGGACGGTGCCCGCGGGATCAGCCTGCTGGCGGTCGAGCGGGGGATGCCCGGCTTCGAGCGCGGCCGCAACCTCGACAAGATCGGTCTCAAGGCGCAGGACACCGCCGAACTGTTCTTCGACGACGTCCGGGTGCCGGCGACCAACCTGCTCGGCGGGGAGAACCGCGGATTCGTCCACCTGATGGAGCGGCTGCCACAGGAGCGGCTGTCGATCGCGGTGGCGGCGGTCGCGGCCTGCGAGCGGATGCTCGAGATGACCGTCGAGTACGCGAAGAGCCGCACCGCGTTCGGCCGGCCGATCGGCAGTTTCCAGAACACCCGGTTCGTGCTCGCCGAGTACGCCACCCTGGTCTCGGTGGCGCGCACCTTCCTGGACGAGTGCATCCGGCAGCACAACGACGGCGACCTGACCGTGCCGGACGCGGCGATGGCGAAGTGGTGGACCACCGACCTGCAGAACAAGGTCGCCGACGGCTGCCTCCAACTGCACGGCGGGTACGGCTACATGACCGAGTACCCGATCTCCCGCGCGTTCGTGGACGGCCGGGTGCAGGCGATCTACGGCGGCACCAACGAGATCATGAAGGAGATCATCGGCCGCACCATGGGCCTCTGACCAGCGCCCGGCGCCGGCCGCCGGTCAGGCCGGCCAGGCGCGGAGCGCGGTCTTGACCGCCTCGGTCAGCTCGGCCCGGCTGGCACCGCTGGCCGCTTGGACGGCGATGCCGTCGGTCAGCATGCTGACCAGTCGGGTAAGGGTGGCCGGGTCGCAGCCGGGCGGCAGGTCGCCGGCCGCGTGGGCGCGGTCGAGGCGTTCGCGCAGCGCCGCGTCGCCGGCGGCGCGGCGGTCGATCGCCGCCCGGCGCGCCGGCTCCGCCTCCGGCCCGCATGCCTGGACGCCGCCGACGTTCAGGCAGCCGGCGGGTGTGCCGTCGCCGGTGGTCAGCTCGACCGCCCCGTACAGCAGCCGCTCGACGACGTCGCGTGCCCGGTCGGCGGCGAGCGCGGCGGTGCTGAACCCGCCCGGGCCGGCCAGGTAGCGGTCCAGCACCCGGCTGAAGAGCTCCTCCTTGTTGCCGAACGCCGCGTACAGGCTGGGGCGGTTGATGCCCATCGCGCTGGTGAGGTCCGCCATCGACGCGCCCTCGTAGCCGTGGCGCCAGAAGACCTCCAGCGCCCGGTCCAGCGCCGCCTCCGCGTCGAACGCCCGGGGTCGGCCTCCCGCCATCGCGCCTCCCATAATTTCTTACCTCTCAGTACATTACCTCTTGACGCCGCACGCGCAGCCTCTCTAGTTTCTTACCACACGGTACAGAACTAGTGGAGGACTGATCATGAGTAGTCCGGCGAGGATCCGGGTCGGGGTGGTGGGGGCCAGCGTGCGGAGTTGGGCGGCCGCCGCGCACCTGCCGGCGCTGGCGCATCTGGACGACTTCGAGGTGACCGCGGTGGCCACCACGAGGGCGGCCAGCGCCGAGCGGGCCGCGGCCGCGTTCGGGGCCCGGCACGCCTTCACCTCCGCGACCGAGCTGGCCAACCACCCGCAGGTCGACCTGGTGGTCGTGTCGGTCCGGGCGCCGGGCCACGCCGACGCCATCCGGCCCGCCCTCAAGGCCGGCAAGCACGTGCTCAGCGAGTGGCCGCTCGGCGTCGACCTGACCGAGGCGACCGAGCTCGCCGCCGAGGCGGAGGCGGCCGGCATGGTGCACGCGGTCGGGCTGCAGGCTTTCCACTCGCCGTCGGCCCGGTTCGTCCGGGACCTGCTCGCCGGCGGCCGGGTCGGCCGGGTCGACGCGGTCAGCCTGGTCGCGGCCGGCGACCCCCTCGGCGGCAGCCGCATCCCGCAGGGGCTCGTCTGGGGGGCCGACGCGGCGGCCGGCAACACGGTGCTGACGATCATGGCGGGACACGCGCTGGCCGCGGTCGAGTACGTGACCGGCGAATTCGTGGACCTGGCCGCCCAGGTCACACACCGGGACGACGAGGTGGCCGTGATCGAGACCGGCGAGCGGATCCGCAACACCGCGCCGAGCCAGGTGGCTCTGATCGGGCGGCTGGCCGGCGGCGCGCTCGGCGCGGTGACCATCCAGGGCGGCTCCGGCCCCGGCCCGGACAGCTTCACGCTGCGGATCGCCGGCACCGACGGGACGCTGACGATCACGCCCGACGACCCCGGCCACTACCCGGGCTGGGCGACCTGGCGGGTGCGCGCGACCGGCGCCGACGGCACCGTGACCGACCTGCCGCTGCCCGACCGCTACCGCACGCTGCCGCCCGGCGTGCCGGCCGGCCCGGCGGCCAACGTGGCCGCCGGCTACCAGGAGATCGCCCGGGCCATCGCCGAGGGCCGCCCGGCGCGGCCCAGCTTCACGACCGCTGTGCGCTACCACCGCCTGCTCGCCGCCGCCGCGGAGTCGTCCCGGACCGGCGCCCGGCAGCCCGTTGCCTGACCGCCTGCCATCCCACGATCCACGAGAGGCCCGTACATGAACATCCTGATCGTCGGCGCGGCCGGCTATATCGGCTCGACCGTCGCCGCCGCGTTCGCCGCCGCCGGGCATGACGTCGCCGCCCTGAGGCGGCCCGGCGGCCGGCCGGTCGGTGGGTACCGTCCCGTGTCGGGCGACCTCGCCGACCCGCCGTCGCTCACCCGCGCGGCGACCGGCTTCGACCACGTGATCCAGGCCGCCGCCCCACTCGGCCCGGACGCCGACCTCGCCGCCGCCCGCGCGCTGCTCGCGGCCGGCAGCCCGGTCATCTACACCACGGGCGCAGCCGTGCTCCCGGCCGGCCCGGCGGACGAGGACACCGCGCCGGACCCGCACCCGGTCGCCACCGGCCGGGACCAGATCGAGCGCGAGGTCCTCGCGGCCGGCGGGCGGGTCATCCGCCCCGGCCTGGTGTACGGCCGCGGCGCCGGCCTGGTGCCCGAGTTGCTCGGCGCCTGGGCCGCCAAGGCCGGCACCGGCGTGTATATCGGGCCACCCGGTGTCCGGTGGCCGGCCGTGCACGTCGACGACCTGGCCGCGCTCTACGTCGCGGTCGCCGAGGCCGCCGGCCCGGGCACGATCTGGCATGGCGTCGGCGAGACGGTGCGGCTGGACGCGGTCGCGGCCGGGCTCGGCGCGGGCGCCGCGATCTCCTGGCCGCTGGCCGAGGCGACCGAGGAACTCGGCCCGCTCGCTGACCTGTTCACCCGTGACCAAAAGGTCAGCGCGGCCAGGACGCGCGACCGGCTCGGCTGGGCCCCGGCGCACACGTCGATGCTCGCCGAGCTGGCCCCCTGAGACGGACGCCGGCCCGGCGCGGGAACGAATCCCGCGCCGGGCCGGCGCCGGCTAGATCAGACCGGCGGGAAGTCGCAGCGGTTGGTCCGCACATTCGCCGGCCACGTCCAGTCCGGGAACGTAATCCATTCGCGCGTCTTCGGCCCGTACTCGCCGTCCTCGACGAGACCGGCGTTGAAATCGCCGTTCACCTGGTTCTGCCAGGCCTTGACGGTGGCCTTCGTCTGCGGCCCGTACTCGCCGTCGATGGAGACGTTGTAGCCGAGGCAATACTTCAGCGCGCGCTGCAGGACGGTCACCGCGTCGTTGTGCGCGCCCAGCTTGAGATTGCAGTTGACGGTGCCGGTCTGGCTGCCCGCGCTGGGAACGTGGGTCACGTAGCTGGTGGTGAAGGGCGCGTAGTACGTGGTGTAGCTCGTGCAGTTGGGGGTGGCGGCGCTGGCCGTACCCGCGGTCGCCACGCCCAGTCCGGCGGTGACTAACACCGCCAGCAGAGCACCTCGGAGAATGCGCATCGAGCCTCTTTTCGTCAGCCGGATGATCTGCCGTCGCGGCAGTGCGACACCCCATTCGCCCAGCGGAACCGGCCGGATGAATTGGGGCAGCGAGAGCTTTGCATCGGCATGACCTTCACGGGTAATGCCAAGTACTCCGGCATAGCTGGCGGCGTGCGCCGGCGGCCCGCGCCCGGCGTCGGAGCCGGGACGTCCGGGATCGCGGCGGCAGCGGCTGGACGCGGTCCCGGCCCGGCGGCGGCACCGGGGTCTCCGGAACGTGGTCGGTCGGTCGCGGGCCGACCACGCCAGCCGAGATCACCGGAGCCGCCTCCGGGCACACAGCTCGGCGCGGCGCAGGTCACACCCGCGCCGCGCCGAGCCAGCGCCGTCCGGTGTCAGATCAGACCGGCGGCCAGTCGCAGCGGTTGGTCCGCACATTCGCTGGCCACGTCCAGTCCGGGAATACGATCCATTCGCGTGTCTTCGGCCCGTACTCGCCGTCCTCGACGAGGCCGGCGTTGAAATCGCCGTTCGCCTGGTTCTGCCGGGCCTTGACGGTGGCCTTGGTCTGCGGGCCGTAGTCGCCGTCGACGGAGATGTTGTAGCCATAGCAATATTTGAGCGCGCGCTGCAGGACAGTGACCGCGTCGTTATGCGCGCCCTGCTTGAGGTTGCAGTTGACGGTGCCGGTCTGGTAGCCGGCGCTGGGCACATGAATCACGTAGCTGGTGGTGTAGGGCGCGTAGTACGTGGTGTAGCTGGTGCAGTTGGGGGTCGCGGCCTCGGCCGTACCCGCGGTTGCCACGCCCAGCCCGGCGGTGAGTAGTGCTGCCGTGAGGGCGCCTCGGAGAATGCGCATCGGTCCTCTTTCTGTCAGCCGGCAGGATCGGTGTCGCGGTAC
>JBBWZH010000391.1:0-6467 GCA_039648995.1 Mycobacteriales bacterium | reverse complement strand
GAGCTCAGCCCCTACGACCTCACCCGCGGCCGGATCCGCTACCGGTACCGGTCCTAGTGCCCGGTCACCCTCTACCGAGGATCACCGGCCTGACCTGACAGGTGCCGGCGACCGGCCGTCCAGCCGGTCGCCGGCACCGTCCCTCAGGGTCTTGCCTGCCCGGTGGCGCGCCAGGCGCCGGCCGCGACCAGCACCGCGACCAGGACCGCCTGGACGACCAGTGACATGGTCACCGGCATGCCCCCGCGCGGCAGACCCGGGACGTAGCTGGGCCAGCCGCCGGGTAGCACCGCAGCAGGGCCAGGTAGCGGCGCTCCAGCGCCTCGTGGTCCCCGCTCACCCCGTTCATACTCACGTGATCACTATATACAGATCATGTGACCGATGACAGTCTTCAGTGGTGGCCTCGTGGTGGGGTGGCCGGGGCGGGCTGGGCGAAGGGCTGGGCCCTGATGGCGTCGTCGGCCTCCGACCAGAAGGTGGCCCTGAAGCCGGACGGGTTGTACTCCCAGTGCCAGGGCTCGTTGCGGTACTGGTAGAAGCCGTAGGTGGCGCCGTTCATGTAGATCCACTTGTAGGCGGGCGAGTTCAACATGGTGACCAGCTGGGTCATCACCGTGCTGGCCTCGGCGAACGACGCGTGCGCGCTGGTGCCCACCTTGAGCGAGACGTCGGCTGCCAGGCCCAGGGCGTGCGGCGAGAAGGCCCCGAAGGCCAGCCGGTTCGTGTTCCGCCTCGCCCCGGCCTCCTCGGCCGCCCGGGTCCGGTAGCCGGACATCACCCGCAGCGTGACGCCCTGCGCCGCCGCGGCGGCCGCCATGGTGCGGAACGCCTCCGCCGCGTGCTTGTTCAGCTTCCCGCCGCCCGGCAGCGCGGTCGGGTCGATCTGGGCGTCGACGTAGGCGTCGATCGCCGCCCGGTCGTCGGCCGCGGCGAACTGATCTGCCGTGATCATCGCCGCGTTGCCGGCGTTGACGCGGCGCTCGCCGCCGCCGGGACGCGCCGCGGCCAGCGCGTCGAACAGGGCCTGGGCGTCGGCCTGGTGCAGGCCGACGAACGAGTTGGTCCGCGAGGAGAACGTGAGGGACGCGTCGCGCTGGAACTCGGCGAGCTTCTCCGGCGTCATGCCCGCCGTCGGGTACGTCGTGCCCGGGTAGTCCGCCCAACCCCACCGGATGCCCGCGAACCTGGTCCGCTGGGCCTCGGGCAACCGGTCGACGGTGGACCGCAACGCATCGGCCACGAAGTCCGCGTCAGCGCCGCCACCCGCCGCCGCGGGCCCCGCGGCCGCCGGGCCGGCGGCAGGCGCGTGGCCGGCCGAACCAGAACCGGTAGCCGGCGCAGGGCCGGCAGGCGCGGGACCAGCAGGCGCCGGGGCAGCAGGGGCGGGGCCAGCAGGGGCGGGTCCGGCGGGAGCGGGAACGGCGGGGCCAGCACCGGTCACAGGCGCGGGGCCGGCAGGCGCGGGACCAGCAGGCGCCGGGGCGGCAGGGGCGGGGCCGGTGGGAGCGGGAACGGCCGGGGGCGGGGTCGGGCCGGCAGCGGCGGCCGGGGCCCGCAACGCCTCCGCGACGACGCCGTTGCGCAGCCGGGTCCATTCGGCGGCCAGCGCGGCGAATCCCGGCTGCGAGGGCTGCAGCTTCGTACCGAACAGGTCCGGATGGGCGGCCCAGAAGGCGATGTTGGCCAGCGCGTTCGGGGCGCGGTGGCCGTTCGCCACCAGGACCCGGACCAGCGTGCCGGTCAGGCCGAGAGCGTGCACGGCGGACAGCAGCGCCTCGCCGGTGAGCCCCGCTACCGACGCCGGCAGCGACCCCGGCGCCTGGTCTACCAGGTCGGCTCCGGGTGCCCGGACGACCGTGTCCGGCTGCGCGTCCGGCTCCCGTTGCGCGGTGAAGAGGGCCGACACCGCGACGTTCCCCGCCGCGCGCTGCAACCCGAGCAGCTCGCCCACCCGGTCCTTCGATGCCGGCTGCGGCACGGCCCGCTCCGGGGCGGCCTGCGACCGGGCGGGCCGGGCACCCGCGGCCCTGTCGGTTCCCATGCTGACCAGTGAACACCCCGGCGGCGCGTCGTGATTACCACCATTCGGCCGGGTCCGCCGCGAATCTTCGCGACAAATGACCGGCGGGGCACCCGGCCGTGCCCTTTCGCTTGGCCGCGCGGCGGTCCGGCGGGATCAGGGTTGGGCGCGCAGCACTCGCCGGCGCGGGGCGAGACCTCGACGGTGGCGCCTCCAGGCCGTCGCCCCCCTCACCGACCTGGCAGCCGGCTAATCAGACAACCGCGACCGCGCCGTAGCCGAGCGGTCGGGCCGGGTCGTCCAGTTCGTCGGGGTCGTCGTCGTTGTGCCACTCGGGCAGTGTCACCAGGCCCGGCTCGACCAGCTCCAGGCCGTCGAACCAGGCGCTGATCTCGGCGTGGTCTCGCGGGTAGACCGGCTCGCCGAGCTGGGCGTAGGCGGCCCGCAGCCGTCCCATCTCGGCGCGCAGGTCGGGGCCGGCGTGCTCCTCGGTCATGGTGGACACCGCGACGAGGCTGCCCGGCGCGAGGTGCTGGCGGTAGGCGTGCAGCAGCTCGGCGGGCTCCGGGTCGGGCAGGTAGAGCAGCACACCGACCACCAGCAGGCCGAGCGGCTGGTCGAGGTCGAGCAGCCGCTCGGTCTGCGGGTGGTGCAGTACGGCGTCCACGTCGCGCATGTCGGTCTGGATGGCCGTCGCGTTGTCGTTGCCGGCCAGCAGGTGCTCGGCGTGGTGGTAGGCCACCGGCTCGTTGTCGACGTACACCACGCGGGCCTTGATGCCGGCGGCCTCGGCGACCTGGTGGGTGTTGCCCACGGTCGGGATGCCGGAGCCGAGGTCGAGGAACTGGCGGATGCCCTGGGCCAGGTAGTACTGGACGGCCCGGCGCAGGAAGCCACGGTTGAGCCGGGCCACCGCCGGGATGGTCGGGGCGATGGCCAGGACCTGCTGGGCGAACTCGCGGTCGGGCGCGAAGTTGGAGGCGCCGCCGAGGAAGTAGTCGTAGGCCCGCGCCGCGGAGGGCTTGTTCGGGTCGATGCTCGGCGGCAGGTCATCGGCGAGGTACTCGGACTGGGACATGGGTAGCAGTATCTACCCCCGCTCCGCCGGCCCGCACGCGATCATGGGGGGATGGGAATCGATCCGGAACAGGTGACGGAGCCGGGGCGGGTGGCGGTGGTCACCGGGGCGGGCTCGGGGCTGGGGCGGCAGGTGGCGCGGGCGCTGCTGCGGGCCGGCTACCGCGTCGCGCTCGCCGGGCGGCGGGCCGACGCGCTGCGCGGGACGGCCGGCGGCTCGGACTCCGCGCTGGTCGTGCCGGCCGACGTCGGCTCACCGGAGTCGGTGGCCGCGCTGTTCGACGCGGTGTGGCGCGGCTGGGGCCGGCTCGACCTGCTGTTCAACAACGCGGGCACGTTCGGCCCCGCCGGTGCGGTGGACGAGATCCCGTACCAGGAGTGGCAGCGCACCGTGCAGACCAACCTCACCGGAGCCTTCCTCTGCGCCCAGCACGCGGTGCGCCTGATGAAGCGGCAGCGACCCGGCGGCGGCCGGATCATCAACAACGGCTCGATCTCGGCGCACAGCCCGCGGCCCGGCTCGGTCGCCTACACCGCCACCAAGCACGCCATCACCGGCCTGACCAAGTCGATCTCGCTGGACGGCCGCGCGCACGGCATCGCCTGCGGCCAGATCGACATCGGCAACGCCGCCACCGACATGACCGCGGGGATCGCCCGCGGGGCCCGGCAGGCCGACGGCAGCCTGGTGCCGGAGCCGACCTTCGACGCCGAGCACGTGGCCCAGGCGGTGCTCTACATGGCGGGCCTGCCCCTGGACGCCAACGTGCAGTTCCTGACCATCACCGCGACGGCGATGCCGTACATCGGCCGCGGCTGAGGGCGGCTACTCCGGTGGGGCGAAGAGTTCGAGGGCGATGTTGTCGGGGTCGCGGAACGACAGTCCCGAGCCGTAGCCGGCGTCGACGATGTCACCGTGCGCCACCCCGAGCTTGTCCAGCCGGACCGCCCAGTCGACGAGCTCCTGGCGGTGGGCGCAGCCGAAGGAGATGTGGTCGAGGCCGGGCCGGCGCTCGTTGAAGCTCTCCTCGCTGTCCAGGTGCGGGAAGCCGTGCAGGCCGAAGAGGGTGCCGCCCAGCGAGTAGACGACGTGCCGGAACGGGCCGGTGTCCTCGTCGAGGACGGGCTTGACGCCCAGCACGTCGGTGTACCAGCGCTCGCTGGCATCGAGGTCTGTCACCGTCACGGCCACGTGCGATAGTGCCGGAAATGTTGTCATGCCCATGACCACGGTGAGTGCGCACCCGGAGTTCATTTCCGGCTGGCGGAGCCGCACCAGGTGGGAACGGTCCGGTCAGGGCGTGGGGGTGTCCGGTATCGGCTCTGCGAGGGCGGCTCGCCGGGCGGGTGCGGGGAAGGGGTCCGCGAAGTACTGGGTCTCGTGGACCACGTGATCCTGGGCGAATTCCATGATGCTCACCGAGTGGGTGGGCACGCCGTCGTAGGTGATGACGCACTCGCTCACCCACAGGTTGCGGGTGCCGGCGATCCGGCGGACGGTGAAGTGCCGGTCGGCGGGGTGCCCGCCGCGTTGCGCCACGATCGTCGCGCGCCCCCGGAACCGTTCCCCCGACTGGGGGTAGTCGAGGATCGCGTCCTCGGCGTAGATGGCGTGCTCCGCTTCGGTCTCCCCGGCCTCCGATGCCCGCCAGTGTTCCTCGATCGCGGCCCTGGTCCGAGAATCGGAATGCATCGCGGTGTCCCCTTCCGCGGGCGGGAAAGTGGTCCGAGTCTACTGGTGCTGAGGGCTGAAGTCCGCCTGTTGCTCCACGGGGTAGCGCATGTCCAGGCGGGCCGAGGTCCAGGCGGCGCCGTCCGTCTCGCGGTGCTGGGACAGCAGCGCGGGGATGACCGGAGGCGGCTCCCACCGGCTGGTGGCGCCGACCACCGACGTGACCGTCGCGGTGAGGTCCAGGCCGCCGTCGCGGGCCAGGGCGTCCAGCCGCAGCGCGTCCCAGCCGGCGGGGAGCAGGAACTTCAGCTCGCTGAAGACCTCGTCCGCCAGCTTGGCCGCGTCGACCGGGCCGACCGGAACGGTGTCCACCGGCTGCCGGCCGGCCATCCGTTCCCGGTACCAGTACGGCACCCACTGGTCGTCGCGCGGGAAGGCGTCCAGATCCCGCCGGTACGCCGCCGGCTCCAGCGGCGGGTCCCACCGCGGGTCCTGGGCGAAGTTGAACCACACCGCGTACGCGCCGTCCGGGTCGACGGTCAGCCGCACCGACAACCAGGTGCCCAGGCCCGGCTCGTTCTTCAGCTCGCGCAGCTCCGTCAGCAGGAAGTCGAGATCGTCCGGAGGATCCACGCGTCGCGCCGACCCGTCGGGCAGTACGGCGGTGGGCACCACCTGCCGGGCCGACACGGACATTGCGGCCACCAGGTCCAGGCGGCGCCACCCCTCCGGCGCGGTCGCCATGAGCAACGCGCCGACCCGGCGCACCACGAGGTCGGCTATCTCGTCGCGGTCCGGGCTGTCCCAGTACCACTCCGGGATGCCGTACGTCTCGTGAAGGTTCGCGGACATGGCCGCCATCGTAGGGATCCGAGTCGAGGTTTCGAGAATTTTGGTCGCCAGCGCGGGCGGGGCGATGGCAGCATCGTCGGGCATGGGGGATCCGCCCGCACCCGTGGTGATCCGCCGGTGGGTGTCCGGCCGCCCGCGCGGCGTGCCGCACCTGGAGATCGTCTGCGACGAGTCCGGCTTCAGCGGCGGCAACCTCGTCGGCGGGCACGCCCCGGTGCTCGCGCACGCCTCGGTGCGCATCGACACCTCGGCCGCGGCCGAGGTGATCGCAGACCTGCGCCGCCGGATGGACGGCGGTCCGCGGGGCGAGCTGAAGGCCGGCGCCCTGCTGCGCCCGCGGCACCGCGACCTCGTCCACGACCTGCTCGGTCCCGACGGGCCGCTCGCCGGCATCGCCCGCGTCCACCTGGTCGACACCGTCTACTTCACGCTCGCCCGCCTCGCCGACCTCCTCGGCGGCGCCGAAGCACCGCGCGGAACCGACAGCCCCGGCCGCGCTCCGGCCGCCCGCCACGCCGCGCTGGTCCTGCACACCCGCGGCCCGGCGACCCACGGCCCGGACCGGTGGCGCCAGTTCCTCACCCGGGCCGCCGACCTGATGCGCACCAACAGCCGGTGGACGCCGCGGGAACCCGTCGCGCCGTTCGCCGCCGCCCTCGACGAGCTGCTCGACACGCCGGGCGAGGTCGCCGACGTCCTGCGGCCGATGCGCGAGCGGCTCCCGGCGGCCGCCGCCGTCCGGGCCGCCCTCAAGGCCGACCCGAAGCTCGCCACGCTGCTCGAACCGGTCGTCCCGGCGCTGGGCCGCGCCGTCGCGATGTGGGGCACGAACGGAGGCACGCT
>JBBWZH010000373.1:0-7747 GCA_039648995.1 Mycobacteriales bacterium | reverse complement strand
GCTGGGCGGCAACCCCTACGCGACGCCGACACTCTGGGCGGCGATCCAGTACCTGATGCCCGGCGAGGACGCCCCGGAACACCGGCACACCCAGAACGCCTTCCGCTTCGTCGTCGAGGGCGAGGGCGTGTGGACCGTCGTCGGCCGCGACCCCGTGCCGATGAACCGGGGCGACTTCCTGCCCCAGGCGGGATGGAACTGGCACGCCCATCACAACGCCGCCGACCGGCCGATGGCGTGGATCGACGGGCTGGACATCCCGTTCCAGTACGTCACCGAGTCACAGTTCTTCGAGTTCGGCCGCGACCGGATCAGTGCGGAGGAGCGAACGACGCCGGAGCGGTCGCGGTCACAGCGGCTGTGGGGTCACCCCGGCCTGCGGCCGGTGTCCGCGTCCGGCGCCACCGCCGGCACCCCGCTGCTCAACTACCGCTGGGCCGACACCGACGCCGCCCTCACCGATCAGCTTGCGCTGGAGGCCGACGGCCACGCCGGCACGGTGGAACCCGGCCACGCCGCCGTCCGCTACACCAATCCCACGACCGGTGGCGACGTGCTGCCGACCATCCGGGCCGAGATGCACCGAATCCGCCGCGGCGCCGAGACCGCTCCCCGGCGGGAGGCCGGTTCGTCGGTGTTCCAGGTGTTCGACGGCAGCGGCTCGGTGTCCGTCGGGGGCTCGTCCTGGACGGTGTCCCGCGGCGACCTGTTCGTCGTCCCGTCCTGGCAACCGCTGTCGGTCCGCTCCGAGGCGGCCGCATCGGACTCGGACTCCGGCGCGCTGGACCTCTTCCGGTTCAGTGACACCCCGATCTTCGAGGCGCTCCACCTCGACCGCGTCTGGGTGGAAGGCACCGGCCGGTGAAGCTCGCCACCATCCGAACCCTCGACGGGCGCACCCGGGCGGTGCGCGTCGAGGACGATCGCCTCGTCGATCTGGGCACCTCCGACCTGGGCGCGTTACTCGCGGACCGGGACTGGGCCGAACGGGCCGCCGTCGCGGCCGGCCCGGTCGCCGGCTCCCGCGGGGCGACGTTCGCGCCGGTCGTACCGGCACCGGGCAAGATCGTCTGCGTCGGGCTCAACTACCGCAACCACATCCTCGAGATGGGCCGGGACCTACCCGAATTCCCGACGCTGTTCGCCAAGTACGCGGACACCCTCGTCGGCGCCACCGACGACATCGTCAAACCGCCGGAGACGACCGGGTTCGACTGGGAGTGCGAGCTCGCGGTGATCATCGGAGCCCCGGTCCGCCGGGCCCGGGGCGCCGGGGCCGAGCGGGCCATCGCCGGCTTCGCGGTGTTCAACGACATCACCTGCCGGGACTGGCAGTTCCGCACGCGGGAGTGGCTGCAGGGCAAGAACTGGGAATCGACCACGCCGCTGGGCCCCTACCTCGTCACTCCGGACGAGCTGCCCGGGGGAGTGCGGCCGGTGCTGGAGATCACGACGAGGATCGACGGTGAGACGGTGCAGAAGGACACCACCGGCGACATGGTCTTCGAGCCGGTCGCACTGGTCGAGTACGTCTCGACGATGGTCACCCTGCGGCCGGGCGACGTGATCGCCACCGGGACGCCCGGTGGTGTCGGCCACGCCCGCGAGCCCGTCCGCTATCTGGAGGTGGGCCAGCGGCTGACCACCGAGATCGCCGGCCTCGGCCGGTGCGACAACCGGGTCGTCGCCGAGCCGGGAACGTGACGACGGTGAGCGACCCGACCGCCGGCCGCGCCTGGACGGACCGCGGCACCGAGTTGTTCCTGGGCGCGCTGGCCCGCACCGGCGACGAGGCGTTGGCGGGCCCCACCGCCCTGCCCGGCTGGACCGGACGGCACCTGGTGGCGCACGTGGCGGCCAACGCCGAGGCGCTGCTCAACCTCGGACACTGGGCCGCCACCGGCGAGCCCACGCCGATGTACTCCTCGCCGGACCAGCGGAGCGCGGACATCGAGGCCGGCTCCCGACGGCCCTCCGCGGATCTGCGCCAGTGGGCCGCGGCATCGGCCCAGCGGCTGCGCTCCGAACTGGCCGCGCTCACCGGCGGCCAGTGGTCGCGGCGCGTCCGTACCGCGCAGGGACGCGAGATCCCGGCCACGGAGATCCTGTGGCTGCGCGCGCGGGAGGTCATGGTGCACGCGGTAGACCTCGACCCGGGCCTCGGGTTCGGCGACCTTCCCGACGACTTCCTCCGCGCACTCGTCGACGACATCGTGGCACGCCGTTCCGACGGCCGGCAGCCGGCGCTGTCGCTGGTCGCAGATGACCGGCACACCTGGTCGGTGCGGGGCCGCGGCGAGCCCATCGACGTACACGGATCCCTCGCCGGCATTGCCGGCTATCTCACCGGCCGCCCCGCTCCGGACCTGAAGGCCCCCGCCGGGAAGATCCCCGCCCTGCCGCCCTGGCTGTAGCGCCGGCGAACGCCGCGCCCGCAGTCGCGCCGGACGTGCCCCCGGGACACGTCCGTGCTCTCCCTGATCCGCAACGACGCGTCCACTGGAGGAACCGATGTCCAGCAACGTCACCGCCCTCAACTTCGTCGATGGGAAGCTCAGGTCCGCCGACACCGTCGTGGAATCGCGGTCGCCGGCCGACGGAACCGTCCTCGGTACCTTCGCCGACGCCGGGACGGCCGACGCCGAGGCGGCGATCGCGGCTGCCCGGTCGGCGTTCGACGCGTCGGACTGGTCTCGTGACCGGCAGCTGCGGCACAAGGTGCTCAACGAGATTGCCGACGGCGTCGAGCGCCGTGCGGACGAGCTGATCCGGATGCTCGCCCGGGAGAACGGCAAGGTTCTCGGCGAGGCCGGCTTCGAGCTGAGCCTCACGCCCTCCAAGCTGCGCTACTACGGAGCTCTGGCCCTCACCGAGGGCGGCCGGGCCGCCGAGGTCGCCGGCGGCCTGTACGTGACCTCGATCCCCGAGGCGATCGGTGTCGCGGGTGTCATCACCCCGTGGAACTCCCCGGTCGTACTGTCCGTGCGCTCCTTCGCGCCCGCCCTCGCGGCCGGCTGCACCGCCGTCGTCAAGCTCCCCGGCCAGACCGGGTTGGTCAACGGCATCCTGCACGAGATCCTGGCCGAGACGGCGAGCCTGCCAGCCGGCGTTCTCAACTCCTTGACCGAGACCTCCGACACCCTCGCCCGGCTGCTGGTCGACTCGCCCGACGTGGACGCCCTGAGCTACACCGGCAGCACGCGGGTCGGCCGCGTGATCATGGCGAACGCGGCGTCGCGGCTCAAGCGACTGTCTTTCGAACTCGGCGGGAAGACGCCGATGATCGTGTTCGACGACGCGGATCTGGACGTCGTCGTCCCCGTCCTGACGAAGGCGGTCACGACCTTCGCCGGCCAGTTCTGCATGACCGGCAGCAGGATCCTCGCCCAGCGCGGGATCGCCGACGAACTGCGGGCACGGCTGGCGGAGTCCCTGACCGCCGTCAAGGTCGGCCCCGGCGACGACCCGGGCAGCGACATGGGACCGATGATCGACGCGGCGAACGCCGCACGCGTCGACGCGGTCGTAGCCGATGCCGCGGCGTACGGGACGATCGTGGTGCGCGGCGGCGCCGAGACCGGAACGGCGTACTACCGACCTTCCCTGGTCGAGGTGGACGACCCCAGCGCGGACATCGTCCAGCAGGAGGTCTTCGGGCCGGTGGCGACCTTCGAGGTGTTCGACGGCGAGAACGACGGTATCCGGCTCGCCAACGCCACCGAGTACGGCCTGGCGGCCTCGGTCTGGTCCCGCGACGTGGACCGGCCGCGCCGGGTCGGACGCCGGCTGAAGGCCGGCACGGTCTGGACCAACACGTGGGCCGTCGTGGTCGACCAGTTCGAAGAAGGCGGCTTCAAGCAGAGCGGCCTCGGCCGGCTCAACGGCGTACGCGCCCTGGCGGAGTTCCAGGAGTACAAGACCTACGCCCAGCAGGTCGGCTGACCCGGCCGGCATTCCGTACGTCGCCCCCGGCCGGGACGGCGAGCCGTTCACCGCGGGCGCACTGTCGGCGACAACCTCATGGGACGGGGCGGCCCGGCGCATCCGCCTACCGCGGCGGGGAACTTCGAGGAGCAAACATGCCCACCACGACAACGGCGGCCGTCGTCAAGGCCGCCGGTGATCCCTTCACCCTCACCGACGTCCAGCTCGATGACCCGCGGCCGGGTGAGGTCCTCGTCCGGATCGAGGCGGTCGGGCTGTGCCACAGCGACCTGTCCGTACGGTCGGGCAAGACGCCGTTCCCCCTGCCTGGAGTTCTCGGGCACGAGGGCGCCGGCGTGGTCGAGGCCGTCGGCCCGGCGGTCAGCAAGGTCATCGCCGGTGACCGCGTGGTCGTCACCTTCGATTCCTGCGGCCGGTGCATCCCGTGCCTCACCGGTCGTCCGTCCCAGTGCGCCCACTGGCCCGCGCTGAACCTGATCGGCGGCAGCCGGCTGGATGGCAGCGCGACGATCACCAGACCCGACGGCGAGCCGGTGCACGGCCACTTCTTCGGCCAGTCGTCCTTCGCCCGACACGCGCTGGCCAGCGAGCGCAACGTCGTCAAGGTAGTCGGCGACGCCCCGCTGGACCTGCTCGCGCCACTCGGTTGCGGGGTGCAGACCGGCGCGGGTGCCATCCTCAACGTGCTCAGGCCGCATCCGGGGAGCACCGTGGCGATTTTCGGTGCCGGCGGGGTCGGGCTGTCGGCGCTGATCGCCGCGCAGCTGAGCCCGGCCACGCAGATCGTGGCGGTCGACGTCCAGGAACGCCGGCTGGTGCTGGCTACCGACCTCGGTGCGACGGCGACCGTCAATCCCCGGCGCGACGACCCGGTGCGGTTCCTGCGTGCGCTGGGGGGCGCTCACTACGCGCTCGAGACCAGCGGCAACACCGCCGTGCTCCGGCAGGCGGTCGATTCGCTGGCGGGCAACGGCGTCTGTGCGGTGGTCGGTGCGCCGCCGTTCGGCAGCGAGGTCTCCCTGGACGTGCCGGCCATGCTCACCGGAAACCCGCACATCGTCGGCGTCAACCAAGGCAGCAGCGTCCCGGACGAGTTCCTGCCCGCCCTGATGACGCTGCGGGCCTCCGGCCGGCTTCCGTTCGACCGGCTGATCACTCATTTCGACTTCGACGACATCGAGGACGCCGCGTCGGCCGCCGTCGCGGGCGACGCGGTCAAGCCCGTGCTCCGCATGCGCTGATCCGGGGCTGGCAGAAGGTGGGATAGCCGAGACCCCAACCCTTGTACGGGATGGAATGGAGTCGTTGAGGCCAGCATGAAGACGATGCGCGCGGTGGTGCTGTCCGCACCCGGTCCGGTCGAGAACCTGGAGATCCGTGACGTGCCCGTTCCGGAGCCGGCGCCCGGCTGGGTGCGGATCAAGGTGATGGCGTTCGGGCTGAACCGGTCCGAACTGCACACCCGGCTCGGGCTGGCCGAGGGGGTGACGTTCCCCCGGGTGCTGGGCATCGAGGCCGCCGGAGTCGTGGACGCGGCGCCCGGCAGCGACCTGGTGGCGGGGCAGCAGGTGGTCACACTCATGGGCGGCATGGGCCGGGTCTTCGACGGCGGCTATGCCGAGTACACCGCCGTCCCGCGGCGGCAGGTGATCCCGTTCTCCGCCGACCTTCCGTGGGAGGTCATCGGGGCCGTACCGGAGACGCTGCAGACCGCCTACGGGTCACTGACCGTCGGGCTGGACCTGCAGGCCGGGCAGACGCTGCTGGTACGGGGCGGCACATCGGCGCTCGGGCTGGCCACGACCGCGCTGGCGAAGGACACCGGCGCCACCGTCCTCGTCACCACGCGCCAGCCCGACCGGGTGCAGCGGCTGCTCGCGCACGGCGCCGACCACGTCGTCGTCGACGACGGTCAGGTCGCGGTCCAGGTGCGCCGCCTCGTCCCCGATGGTGTGCACGCGGCGCTCGAGCTTGTCGGCACGCCAACCCTTCCGGACACACTGCGGGCCACACGACTGCACGGCACGGTGTGCTTCACCGGCATGCTGTCCAACGAGTGGACGGTGGCTGACTTCTACCCGATCGACTACATCCCTCGCGGTGTCCGGCTCACCGCCTACGGCGGTGGCAGCGACGACCTCCCGCCGCAGGTGCTGCAGCGCTACCTGGACCGGCTCGCGGCCGGCACAACGAGCCCCGGACCGATCCACGTCCACCGCCTGCAGGACATCCGCCAGGCGCACCTCGATCTGGAAGAGAACCGGACCTTCGGCAAGCACGTCGTGCTGACCCGGCCCGAGTAGAGGCCGTGGCCTTGGGTCCAGCAATGCAGAAGATACTTCTGCTACATCCAGAAAAGTATTCTGCCAACGATTGACACGGCGATCATGTCGACGGTTTGATAGGGCCAGCGTCCTGATATCAGCGACCGATCCGGGTCGGCTGCAGGCTCACGCCCCAACCGATCAGGAAGGCATGCACATGAGCGATGGCATGAAGTTCATGGCCGCGTGGCGCCTGTGGGTCCGCGACCACCTCACGGCCGCTGCCCTTCTCGCCGGCCTCGTCGCCACCCAGATGGCCACCGTCGTCGGCTACTGGCTGACCGGCATCGGCCTTCCGCAGCTGGACTGGAACCGCGCCAACGGCGCCATCTTCACGCCCGGAACATCGGCGTCCGTGCAGTTCCTGTCCGGCGGGATCTTCCACTACATCGACGGCGTGGTCTTCGCGGTCGTCTTCGTGGCCGGCGTCTACCCGTGGCTTCCCGGACGGGCCACGGCTGCTGTGAACCTCGCTAAGGCCATGGCGATGGGGACGCTCCTGGCCCTCATCAGCGTGCTGTTCATGATCCCCCGCGTCTACTTCCCCCAGTTGCATCCCGGGTTCTTCAGCCACAACCTCGGCTGGAAGCTGGTGCTGGCCGTCTTCCTCTGGCACTGGGTGTGGGGGCTGAATCTCGGACTCGTCTTCAACCCTGCCCCGCCGGCCGGCTCGATGGAGGAAGCGAACTTCCCGCCGGTGGCGAAGGAATCGGTGAGCGTGCCCGATCGGGTGCCGCTGAGCGTCGACTAGTGGACCTGATGTCCGTCCTCCGTGCCGCTACCGGATCACCGACCCGCCCGCGGCCGCCCAGGTCGTCGACTGCGGCTTAGGGCCAGCAGGGGAGGCGTGGCCGGCACGGACGGCCACGCCTCCCCTGCGCGCTGACGGTTTCAGACCGTCCACGTGCGACGGACGGGAACGGTGTGCCGGCCGTGGCACGGGTCGTCGGCACGGCCGAGCAGGGAGACCTTGGTAGCGTCGGGGCAGTGCCCGGCGAACGCGCGAGGAGGTCCGGCGTGCCCAGGAGTGTCCCTTCGCCGATCGATCCGGCGCCCGGCCCGGCCCGCTACCCGATCGCGTCCGTCGCCAATGCCGCACGCATCCTCGGCTTCCTGACCGACGACCACCAGCTCAAGGTCTCCGACGTCGCGGCTCGGCTCGGCGTCTCGTTGTCTGCCGCCCATCGGTTGCTCACCACGCTCGAAGACGAACAGCTGCTTGCCCAGAACACGACCACCAGGTGTTACGGCCCCGGTCCCAAGCTGGTCGCGGTGGCCAACTCGGTCTCATCCGGCCGTTCTCGGTGGGACTTCGCGCGTCCCTACCTGGCCGAGCTCAGTTCGCGCGTCGGCGGAACCGTCAACATCATCACGCTGCACGGCACCGAGGTCGCATTCGTCGAGTCGCTCGAGGCGCCGACTACGGTGCGGGTCGGATCGCGGCTCGGCGCGATCATGCCTGCGCACTGCACGTCCGG
>JBBWZH010000365.1:0-4799 GCA_039648995.1 Mycobacteriales bacterium | reverse complement strand
CCACCGCCGAACTGCGCCGGGCCAGCGTGATCGTCGGGCTGGACCAGTACGTCGACCGGGTCCGCGGGCTGCTGCGCCCGGGCACCCGGGTGGCGGCGAGCGGGCTCGGTGCCGAGGAGCGGCGGGCTGGGCTGGCCGTCGAGCTGGCCGGGGCCGGCCACGCGGTGGCGCTGGTAGGCAGCGGCGACGCCGGCGTGTACGGGATGGCCAGCCCCGCGCTGGACGTCGCCGACGATACGTTCGACGTGGTCGGCGCGCCCGGGGTGACCGCGATGCTGGCCGCGGCGGCCGCGCTGGGCGCCCCGCTCGGGCACGACCACGCCGTGATCAGCCTGTCCGACCTGCACACCCCGTGGCCGGTGATCGAGCAGCGGGTGCGCGCCGCCGCGGCCGGCGACCTGGTGGTCGCGTTCTACAACCCGCGCAGCCGCGGCCGGGACTGGCAGCTCGGCGCGGCGCTGGCGCTGCTGGCCGGGGCGCGGCCGCCGGGCACCCCGGTCGGCGTGGTCACCGACGCCAGCTGCCCCGGCCAGACCGTCCGGATCAGCACGCTGTCCGATGTGGACGTCGAACGGGTGGGAATGAGCAGCCTGGTCGTGGTCGGGTCGTCGTCCAGCCGGGTGGTCGCCGGCCGGTTCGTGACGCCGAGGGGGTACCGGTGGCGCTGATCTACGCGGTCACCGCAGCCTGTACGGGATGCGGCGCCTGCCTGCGGACCTGCCCGGAGCACGCGATCCGCCCGGCCGAGGGCTGGCCGCTGCTGGTGCTGGCCGACCGCTGCACCGGCTGCGGCGAGTGCGTCGAGATCTGCCCCGCCGACGCGTTCATCCCAGTGTCTACTGAGGACGTCCGATGAGGACGGTGTCGGAGATCGAGGCACGGTCGTACCAGATCCTGCGGTCCAGAGTGGACACCGGCGGGCTGCCGCCGCTCACCAGGGCGGTGGTGGAGCGGGTGATCCACGCCAGCGCCGACCTGGGCTACCGGACCGACCTGGCCGTCTCCGCGGAGGCGGACCTGCGCGCGGGCTGGCAGGCGTTGCGGGCCGGCGCGCCGGTGGTCGCCGACGTACGGATGGTGGCCGCCGGCATCACCGCGCGGCGCGCGGTCTGCCATGTCGAGCGGGTGGCCGCGGGCCCGGGGGAGACCCGCAGCGCGGCCGCGATCCGGCTGGCGCTGGCCGAGGTCGGGCCCGGCGCGGTCTGGGTCATCGGCAACGCGCCGACCGCGCTGGCCGCGCTGCTGGCCGCCGACGCCCGGCCGGCCCTGGTGGTCGGGCTGCCGGTGGGCTTCGTCGGCGCGGTCGAGGCGAAGGCGGCGCTGCGCGCGTCCGGGCTGCCGGCGATCAGCAACACCAGCGAGAAGGGCGGTTCCGCGGTCGCCGCCGCCGCCGTCAACGCGCTGCTCTACGCGGAGGACACATGACGCCCGAGCCAGCCCTGCTGATCGTCGGTCACGGCACCCGGGACACCGCCGGGGTGGCCGGGTTCCACCGGCTGGTCGAGCTGGTCCGGCAACGGGTGCCGGCGCCGGTGGCGGGCGGCTTCATCGAGCTGTCACCGCCGCCGCTGCACGAGGCGGTCACCCGGCTGGTCGGCGGCGGGCACCTCCGGCTGGGCGTGGTGCCGCTGGTGCTGGTCGCGGCCGGGCACGCCAAGGGGGACGTGCCGGCCGCCCTGACCCGCGAGGCCGGCCGGCACCCCGGGCTGACCTACCGGTACGGCCGGCCGCTCGGCCCGCATCCGGCCCTGCTCCGGCTGCTGGACGAGCGGCTGGACGACGCGCTGCCCCGGGCCGACCGGCCGGCGACCACGGTCGTGCTGGTGGGCCGCGGCTCGTCCGACCCGGACGCGAACGCCGAGCACGCCAAGGTCGCCCGGCTGCACTGGGAGGGCAGCGGGCTGGCCGGCGTCGAGCCGGCGTTCGTCAGCCTGGCCGAGCCGGGCGTGCCGGCCGCGCTGGACCGGGCCCGCCGGCTCGGCGCCGAACGCGTCGTCGTGCTGCCGTACTTCCTGTTCGCCGGCGTGCTGCCGACCCGTGTCGCCGCCCAGGCCCGGGTCTGGGCGGCCGACCACCCGGCCGTCGACGTCCGCTGCGCCGAGGTGCTCGGCGCCGCGCCGGCGCTGGCCGACCTGGTGATCGAACGCTGGCAGGAGGCGTTGCAGGGCGACATCCGGATGAACTGCGACACCTGCCTCTACCGCGTCGCGCTGCCCGGCCACGAGCACCGCGTCGGCGCCGCGCAGCACCCGCACCACCATCCCGACGATCCCGCCCACCACCCCGTTTCCGACCACCAGCACGCCTGACCCACGCCCGTGCACACTGCGGACGCCGGCTCGTGACCCGGCCCACCCCACCCACACCCGACTGGGCGGCGCTGCGTCACCACGGCGATCAGGACGTCGCCGACGGCATGCTCGACCTGGCGGTGAACGTCGCGCTGCCGGGCCCGCCGGGGTGGCTGCGGGACGCGCTGGTCGCGGCCGTGGACGGGCTGGGCCGCTACCCGGACCAGGCGGGCGCGGTGGCGGCGGTGCGCCGGCGGCACGCCCGCCCGGCCGGCGAGGTGCTGCTCACGGCCGGCGCGGCCGAGGCGTTCGTGCTGCTGGCGCGGGCGCTGCGGCCGGCCCTGGCGGTCTGCGTGCACCCGTCGTTCACCGAGCCGGAGGTGGCGCTGCGGTCCGCCCGGCACCGGGTCGAGCGGGTGATCCTGCCGCCGCCGTACCGGCTCGACCCGGCCGCGGTCCCGGCCGCCGCCGACCTGGTCGTGCTCGGCAACCCGACCAACCCGACCGGCGTGCTGCACGACCCGGCCGCGGTCGCCAGCCTGGCCCGCCCCGGCCGGATCCTCGTGGTGGACGAGGCGTTCGCCGACACGGTGCCCGGCGAGCGGGGCAGCCTGGCCGGCCGGCGCGACCTGCCCGGGCTGGTCGTCGTCCGCAGCCTGACCAAGACCTGGGGCCTCGCCGGTCTGCGCGCCGGCTACCTGCTCGGCCCGGCCGAGGTCGTCGCCGCCGTCGCCGCCGCGCAGCCGCCCTGGCCGGTCTCCACGCTCGCCCTGGCCGCTGCCGAGGCCTGCTGCACCGACGAGGCGATCGCCGAAGCGGACGCCGCCGCCACCCTCCTCACCACCTGGCGCGCCGCCCTGCTGACCGACCTGGCCGCCCTGACCGACCTGGCCGACCGGCCCGTCCGGGTCGCCGCGCCGTCCGCGACCTCCTTCGTGCTGCTGGAGGTGGCCGGTGGCGAGGCCGTCCGGTTGCGGCTGCGGCGCGCCGGCATCGCGGTCCGGCGCGGCGACACGTTTCCCGGGCTGACCGCCGACCATCTCCGGGTCGCCGTCCGCGACCCGGCCCGCACCGCCCGGCTCCTCACCGCCCTTGCCGACACCGCCATTGCCGACACCGCCCTTGCCGACACCCGGAGGTCCGTCCCATGAGCGATCTGCTGGCCGCCACGACCGACCGGATCGGTCCGCTGGACGGGGCGGCGGCCGCGGCGGCGCGCGAGCGGCAGGCCCGGCTGACCAAGCCGGCCGGCGCGCTGGGCCGGCTGGAGGACGTGTCGGTGCTGCTGGCCGGGATCGCCGGACAGTGCCCGCCGCCGCTGCCGGAACCGGCCACGGTCGCGGTGTTCGCCGCCGACCACGGGGTGCACCGCCAGGGCGTCACCCCGTGGCCGCAGGAGGTGACCGCGCAGATGGTGGCGAACTTCCTGGCCGGCGGGGCCGCCGCGAACGTGCTGGCCGCCCAGGTCGGAGCGGCCGTCCAGGTGGTGGACGTCGGCGTGGCGGCCGACCTGCCGGCGGCCGCCGGCCTGCTGGCCCGCAAAGTCGCGCCGGGCACCGCGGACATGACCGCGGGGCCGGCGATGTCCCGGGCGCGGGCGGTGACGGCGGTCGAGGCCGGCATCGGGGTGGCCGCCGAGCTGGTCGCCGCCGGCACCCGCATCCTGCTCACCGGCGACATGGGCATCGCGAACACCACCGCCAGCGCCGCGCTGATCGCGGTTTGCACCGGGGCCGACCCAGCCGCGGTCACCGGCCGCGGCACCGGCATCGACGACGCCACGCTGGCCCGCAAGGTGGACGTGGTCCGCCGGGCCCTGGCCCTGCACCGGCCCGACCCGGCCGACCCGATCGCCGTCCTGGCCGCGGTCGGCGGGTTCGAGCACGCCGCGATCGCCGGGTTCATCCTCGGCGGCGCGGCGGCCCGGGTGCCGGTGCTGCTCGACGGGGTGGTCGCCGGCAGCGCCGCGCTGATCGCGCAGCGGCTCTGCCCGGCCGCGCTCGCCTGCTGCGTGGCCGGGCACCTCTCGGTCGAGCCCGGGCACACCGCCGCGCTGGGGCATCTTGGCCTGCGCCCTCTGGTCGACCTCGACCTGCGCCTCGGCGAGGGCACTGGCGCGCTGCTCGCCCTGCCGATCGTCCAGGCCGCCGCCCGCACCCTGCGTGACATGGCCACCTTCGACACGGCCGGCGTCACCGAGCGCGACTGACGGCGGCCCCCACCGGCCCCCAATGGCGCCCCCCGGCCGGGGGGATTCTCCCCTGCCCGCGCCCGTTCCCGGCGACCACGCTCCAGGTGTTGGCAAACCACGCGGTACCGGGAACCGGCACCGCACGCGGGACGGAGGACACGCCATGTGCCAGCACCAGATCAGCTGCCCCGGGGCGGACGCTCCCGACCACGCCGGCGCCCAGGTCGTCGCCGCGCACCCCGAGCAGGGCTGGAGCCTGCTGTGCAACGGCGTGATCCTGTTCGCCGACACCGGCGAGCTGCTCCCGGACGGCAGCG
>JBBWZH010000349.1:0-3311 GCA_039648995.1 Mycobacteriales bacterium | reverse complement strand
GCGCAGCCGGCCCAGCTCGCCGGCCAGCTCCGCCCGGCCGTACGCCAGCGACGGCGCGGACAGCAGCGCGCCCGGGTCCGCCGTCATCAGACGGCCTCCGCGGTGAGCATCGCGTTGAGCATCGCGGTGAGCATCGCGGGGAGCCCCAGCGACCGAGGAGCGGAGCGCAGGAGACCGCCGGGCCGCGCCGTCATGAGGCGGCATCCGGAGTGAGCATCGCAGGGAGCCCCGGCGACCGAGGAGCGGAGCGGAGGAGGCCGCCGGGAGACACGGTCATGCCCGGGCCCGGCGTGCCGGGGCGGCCAGCACGCCCAGCAGCGGGCCGGCCTGGTCGGACTTGAGCCGCCCGGAGGCGAGCGCGCGGTCGGCTGTCAGCCGGGCCATCGCCACGTACGCGGCCACCGACTCCGGCGCCTGCGCCCGCAACGTGCGCAGGTGCTCAGCCAGCGTGCCGGCGTCGCCACGGGAGACCGGGCCGGTGAGGGCGCCGTCGCCGATCCGCAGGGCGTTGTCCAGCGCGGCGCCGAGCAGCGGGCCGAGCACCGCCGCCGGCTCCTGTACGCCGGCCCGGCGAAGCAGGTCGGCCGCGTCGTTCACGAGCGTGACCAGGTGGTTCGCGCCGACGACCAGCGCGGCATGGTAGAGCGGCCGGGCCGCCTCGGCCACCCAGACCGGGGTGGCGCCCATCTCCAGCACCAACGCCTCGGCGACCGGGCGCAGCGGCTCCGGCGCGGTCACCCCGAACGTGATGCCGGCCAGCCGGGCCAGGTCCTCCGGGCGGCCGGCGAACGTCATCGCCGGATGCAGCGCCAGCGGCAGCGCGCCGGCCCGGGCGGCCGGCTCCAGCACGCCGACCCCGTGCGCCCCGGACGTGTGCGCGACCAGCTGCCCCGGCCGCCAGGCACCGGTCTCGGCCAGGCCCGACACCAGCGGAGCGAGCACGTCATCGGGCACCGCGAGCAGCACCAGGCCGGCCGCGGCGACCACCTCGTCGGCGGGCAGCAGCGGCACGCCCGGCAGCATCGAGGTGGCCCGGCGGACCGACTCCCGGGAGACGCCGCTGGCCGCGACCACCGAATGCCCGGCCCTGGCCAGCGCGGCGCCCAACACGCTGCCGACCCGACCGGTGCCGATCACGCCGACGGTGAGCCGGGGCGGGGCCGGCGGGCCGGCGGATTCTCCGCGCTCCCGCGGGCGCGGTGGCGGCGAACTGCCGTGGCCACCGGGCGACATTGCGCTCATGAATGCGATCCAGTCCTCGACGGGGGTACCGGTCGCAGCCAGGTTACGTCCGGCCGGGCGGGCCGCGCAGTCCCGTATGCGCGAGGTCACAGCCGGGCGACATGTCCTAGCGTGGTCGCCGTGGGCACGGGTGCGCCGCGACCATGGCGGGAGGCGATGGCGGACGCCCTGTACGGGCCCCGCGGCTTCTACACCGGCGGCGCCGCGCCCGGCGCCCACTTCCGGACCTCGGTGCACGCCTCGCCGCTGTTCGCCGGCGCGATCGGAGAGCTGCTCCGCCGGGTGGACGCCGCGCTCGGCCACCCCGCGCCGCTGGACCTGGTCGACGTCGGCGCCGGCCGGGCCGATCTGCTGACCGCCGTCGCCGCCGCGGCCGGCCCCGACCTGGCCGCGCGGCTGCGGCTGACCGCGGTCGAGCGGGCGCCGCGGCCGGCCGGGCTGCCCGGCGGCGTCCGCTGGACAGCCGAGATACCCGAGCTGACCGGCCTGCTCATCGCGAACGAGTGGCTCGACAACGTGCCGGTGGACGTGGTGGAGCAGACCACCGCCGGGCCGCGGCTGGTACTGGTCTCGCCGGCCGGCGCCGAGTCGGTGGGCGGCCCGCCCGGCGCCGCCGACGCCGCGTGGCTGGCCGACTGGTGGCCGCTGCGCCCCGGCCAGCGTGCCGAGGTCGGCCGCCCCCGGGACCAGGCCTGGGCAGCGGCTGCCGGCCAGGTGCGCCGCGGCGTCGCGGTCGCCATCGACTACGCGCACGACCGGCGCGCCCGGCCGCCCGCCGGCACGCTCACCGGCTACCGCGCCGGCCGCCAGGTGCCCCCGGTCCCGGACGGCAGCTGCGACCTCACCGCCCACGTCGCCCTCGACGCCTGCGCCGCGACCTACCGGCTGGCCGCCATGCGGGCCGCCCCGGGGCGGCCGGGCCCCGACGGTCCGGCCACCCAGCTGGCGGCGCCCGGCACGGACCCGACCACCCCCGCCGCCGACCCGACCGGCCCCGTGCGCCCGGCGCCCTCGGCCGCCGGACCCGTGGCGCCCGGCACGGAGCCGACCGCGCCGGCCGCCGACACGCTGCTCACCACGCAGCGGGCGGCGCTGCGGGCGCTGGGCGTCAGCGGGCACCGGCCGCCGATCGCGCGGGCCAGCGCCGACCCGGCCGGGTACCTGGCCGGGCTGGTGGCGGCCGGGGAGGCGGCGGAGCTGACCGATCCGGGCGGGCTGGGCGGGTTCGGCTGGCTGGTGCGGGCGGTCGGCGTGCCGCTGCCGCTGGCCCCGGGCGACCGCTTTCCCGAGGACGGGTGACGGCGGGCCGCGGCCGGTTGCGCTACCGTTCCAGCCCGTGCAGGAACTGCAACGAGCCGTCTCGTCCACCGCGGACCATCTCGGGCTGCACGCGACCGCGCCGATCCTGGCGCTCGGGCTGCAGGCCCGGATCGGCGCGCTGGCCACCGAGATCGAGCGCGCCACCGAACTGGGTCGCCGGCCGTTCCGGGGCTCACCCGACTGGGAGCGGCTGCTCGGCGATATCGGTTTCGCGCTGCTGAACCTGGCCGACCAGACCGGCGTCGACCTCGACCGGGCCATCCGGATCGCGACCGACCAGCTGTACCGGGCCGGGTTGGCGCAGCAGCAGCGGGCGGCCCAGCCCGGCCCGGAAGCCTGGCCGTTCTCCGGCTGATTGCCCGTATCGCGGCGGCGGAATCCTGGCAGACTGCAAGCCGTGGTCGAGCGGGAACCGGTAGGCGTCGGCGGCGAGGTGGCCGGGCGTCGCAGCGTGGTGGTGGGTGTCGGCGCGGGCGCGGCGGAGGTGGCCGGGGTCACGGCCGAGTCGGCGATCGGCCTGCCCACCGCTGAGATGGTGCTCAACATCGGCCCGCAGCATCCGTCCACGCACGGGGTGCTGCGGCTGCGGCTGACCCTGGACGGCGAGCGGGTGCTGGCCGCCGAGCCGGTCGTCGGCTACATGCACCGCGGCGCCGAGAAGCTGTTCGAGGTGCGCGACTACCGGCAGATCACCGTGCTGGCCAACCGGCACGACTGGCTGTCCGCGTTCTGCAACGAGCTCGGCGTGG
>JBBWZH010000317.1:0-7644 GCA_039648995.1 Mycobacteriales bacterium | reverse complement strand
TGTAGTTCTGGGCTCGTGCTCGATGGCCTGGCCCTGCCCTGTCGTGCGTCGCCGGTAACGGCGGGGTGCGGAGCACAGGGGGAAAGCCCGAGGGTCCTCCGTTCCACCCGGAGAGCCACAGGTGAGGCGCAGACCGGACGGGTGAATCGCGTAAACCTCCGTTGATGCGTCGTGAAGAGTGGCCCCGCAGGTGGGTGGTTGGAGCGGGGTGTAGGGACTGGCCGTTGGGAAGCGGCAGGCGCCGGCCGGGCACGGCATGCGGATGTGCTGGCCGACGGCGATTTCCTGACCCGGAACATGGCCGGTTCCACCGGCCGGAGACCGGCGCGTTCCTGCCGTACCGCGATGTGCTCTGTTTGGACGCCGCGGCCAGCGCCTGGGCCATCGGTGAACGCTGCGGCCGGCGGCTGTCCGATGTGGACTGGGCGGCGCTGCGCGGATTCATCGTGCATCGCGCGCCGGGCGGCTGCGTCTGGATGCGCCGGGATGTCTTCGAGGGTATCGGCGGGCTGGACGAGCGGTACGAGGGCTGGGGTAAGGAAGACATGGACCTGCTGTTGCGGCTGCAGTTGGCCACCGTCCTCCACAACTTCGACGACCCGATGCTGCACCTGGACCACCCGCCGTCCTTCGACTTGGCTGGAAATGCCGATATCCCCTGGTTGAGTTGGGAGCCGGACGCTCCAATCGGCCGGCTCGACCGGTTCGCCGGGATGCCGGAGAACTGACCGACCCGGCGCGCGCTCACCCGACGCCAGCGCGAGACCCGCGCACCCGACCGCTGTCCGGCGCCCGACCGGCGCCGGATACCACCGGTCGCCTCCGCACCGCACCGCCGCTTCCGCCTCCGGCCGGCCTGTGCGGCGGCCGACCGCGGCCTCCACGTTCCTTCCACGAAACCTGCATTCCGGCGACCTAGCGTCGGCGGCGAACAGGTCACCGGCCCACCGGCCGGGACGAGGAGGGGGACGGACATGCGGGTCGCGGTCGTCGTGAGCAGCGTGGCGGAGTCCGTCGCCGTCCGGCAGTTGCTCGATCGTGCTGGCGCCGGCACCGAGGTGGGGGTCTGGGTGACCACGTCGGCCGAGCTGCCGAGCGCGGCGCGGGACGCCGACCTCGTGCTGCGCGCTGTCGCGCCGGGCCGGCTGCCCCCGCCGGTACCCGCCACCCGGCCGCACCCCGCCGGCCCGGCGCTGTCCACCCGCGAGCGGGAGGTGCTGGCGGCGATCGCCGGTGGCCTGACCCACGCGCAGATCGCCCGCCGGCTGCGGATCGCCACCGCCACCGTCGACACCTACGTGGCCCGCATCCGCACCAAGCTCGGCGTCGGCAACAAGGCCGAGCTCACCCGCGCCGCCATGTACCACCTCGACCCCGGCCAACTCGTCCCGGCGCTCGCCATCTGACCGCCCCGAGCGCCCGCGCGCGGCTACCCGGCGCCGGACGCGCCCGGCGGCCGGCGGGGCGGCCGGCGGCCGGCGCCCGGCGGGGCGTCCAGCTCGGCCAGCTGACCGCGGACGGTCTCGGCCTCGTCCACCCCGAGACCGGTGTAGAGGGCGAGGGCGTGCCGCCAGTGCGTCCGCGCGCGGTCCACGTCGCCGGCGCTGCGGTGCGCCTGGCCGAGGCCGGCATGCGCGTGGGCCTGCACGTCCTGCTCGCCGATGTCGACCGCGAGCTGCAGCGCGGCCAGGTGGTCGGTGATCGCGGCCGCCGGCTGGCCGGTGCTCTGCCGGGCGTCGCCGCGCCCGGTCAGCGCGGTCGCCTCGCCGACCCGGTCACCGATCTCCTGGAACGTCCGCAGCGCCTGCTGGTACCGGTCCACGGCGACGCCGCTCTGGCCGACCCGGACGTCCACGTCAGCCAGCCCGGTCAGCGCGTGCGCCTCGCCGTCCAGGTCACCGGCCGCGGCGAACAGCCGCAGCGCCTGCCGGTGGTGCTCGGCGGCCCGGCCGTACTGCCGTAGCCGCTGGTAGACCAGGCCGAGCCCGTTGCGCGCGCAGCCTTCGCCGAGCTGGTCGGCCAGGTCGTCGAACAGTCGCAGCGCCTCCCGGTAGTGCCGGGCGGCGTCCGGGCAGCGGCCCATCCGCGCCTCGACCAGGCCGAGGTTGTTCAGCGAGCGGGCCTCGCCGACCCGGTCGGCCAGCCGCCGGTGCAGCGCGAGCGCCTGCCGGTGGTGTTCGGCGGCCTGCTCGTAGCGGCCCAGCCGCCAGTACGTGATGCCGAGGTTGCCGAGCGCCCGGCCCTCGCCGACCGGGTCGCCGGCGGCGGCGAACAGCCGCAGCGCCTGCTGGTAGCGGTCGGCGGCGGAGCGGTACCGGCCCAGCCGCCAGTCGGCCAGGCCCAGCCCGGTCAGCGCCCGTGCCTCGGCGACCTGGTCACCGCTGGCCTGCGCGGCGGCCAGCGCGTGCGCGTGCACGGCCTGCGCGTCGGCCCACCGGCCGGCGGTGTCCAGGTAGCGGTACAGGACCCCGGCCAGCCGGGTGGCGTGCCCCGGCCAGCCGTGCCGGGCGGCGTGGCCGCAGGCGGCGACCAGCGTCGGGCGCTCCGCGGCCAGCCACGTCCGGGCGGCGGCCGGGTCGGGCAGCGGGGGGACGGCCGCGTCCAGGCGCTGGAACTGCGGCCGGCGGGTCTGCTCGACCGGGTGCAGCAGGTCGGTCGCGGTGGTGCTGGTCGCGAGGTAGTGATCGAGCAGCCGGGTCCACGCGGCCCGCCGGTCGGCGTCCGGGTCGGTGGTCTCGGCCAGCTGCCGGCCGTAGCCGCGGAGCAGGTCGTGCAGCCGGAACCGGCCCGGGCCGGCCGGTTCGACCAGGTGCGCGCGGGTCAGCGCGTCCAGCAGCCGGCCGGCGGCGGCCACCTCGGTGCCCATCAGCGCCGCCGCCGCGTAGAGCTCGAAGTCGGCGCCGGGGTGCAGGCCGAGCAGCCGGAACGCGGCCTTGTCCGTGGTGGCCAGGTGCCGGTACGACCACGAGAAGACGGCCCGGATCTCGCCACCGGCGTCCAGCAGGTCGAGCCGGCGGCGTTCGTCGACCAGCTCGGTGACCAGGTGCACGAGCGGCACGCCCGGCCGGGTGGTGGCGAGCTCCGCCGCCACCCGCAGCGCCAGCGGCAGCCGGGCGCACTGCTCGGCCAGCGTCGCCGCGGCTGCCGGCTCGGCGTCCACCCGCGGGCCGATCAGCCGGCGCAGCAGCCGCAACGCGTCGGTGTCCGGGAGCAGGTCGAGATCGAGCCGGTGCGCGCCGTGCCGGGCGACCAGGCCGGCCAGCGAGTCGCGGCTGGTGACCAGCACCAGGCAGCCGGCCGAGCCGGGCAGCAGCGGCCGGACCTGCTCCACCGACGCGGCGTTGTCCAGCAGCAGCAGCACCCGGCGGCCGCTGACCTCGGTGCGGAACCGGGCCGCCCGGCCGGCCAGGTCGACCGGGATCTCCGCGCCGGGCACGCCGAGCGCGGTGAGAAAGCTGGCCAGTGCCTCGGCGGCGGGCACCGGCAGGTCCGGGTCGTAGCCGCGCAGGTTCACGTAGAGCTGGCCGTCCGGGTAGGCCGGCCGCAGCCGGTGCGCCCAGGCGACGGCCAGCGCGGTCTTGCCCACCCCGGCGGTGCCGGCGACCGCGGAGATGACGACCGCGGTGGCCTCGGCGCCGGCCCGCATGCCGTCCAGCTCGCTCAGCTCGGCGGCCCGGCCGGTGAACGCAGACACGTTCGCCGGGAGCTGCGCCGGTACCGGGCGGGGCTGCACCGGGCGGGTCGGCTCACCCCGCACTATCGCCTCCAGCACAAACACCACCACCTGACCCGTCTGGGTGACGCATCGGACGAATTCTACCAACTTCGGGCGAAGCGGGACTCGGACAAACCGGCCAGATAAACAGACTGTAACCGTGTGTCGGCGATGTTTCGGCCGATCTAGCCGGGGGGACCGTGGCAGCGGCTGCTTACGGTAACTAGGTCGGCCGCCGGACGTCCAGACCCGTAGCCCGCCCGCGTGGCCGTCGCGCCGCTGCGCCGGGGCCGCCGCGCGGGGGCCGGACGGCAAGCCGCTGCTGCCCTGAACCTGCCTCGCGGAAAACCCGGTGCCGGGGCGCACCGCGCCGGGACACGATAGGGCCCATGGCCAAACCGGGGCTGCTGCCTGAGGTGATCGCGCACTACGAACACGAGTACGACGAGATCGACCGGCTCGGTGGCGGGCGCGCGCCGGGCCTGGAACTGCTGCGGACCAGGGACGTCATCGCCCGGCACGCGCCCAGCCCGCCGGCCCGGGTGCTGGACGTCGGCGGCGGCCCGGGCGTGTACGCCGGTTGGCTGGCCGGGCTCGGCTACCAGGTCCGGCTGATCGACCCGGTCGAGCGGCACGTCGAGCAGGCGCGCGCGCTGGCCGCGACCGGCCCCGGTTTCCAGGCCGACGTGGGCGACGCGCGCCGCATGGACGAGCCGGACCGGTCCGCGGACCTGGTGCTGCTGCTCGGGCCGCTCTACCACCTGACCAGCCGGCCGCACCGGCTGGCCGCGCTGGCCGAGGCGCGCCGGGTGCTCCGCCCGGGCGGCCTGCTGATCGCCGCCGCGATCTCCCGGTTCGCGTCCATGCACGACGGCCTGCGCAAGGGCTGGCTGACCGACCCGGAGTTCGCCGCCGTGGTCGACCGCGCCCTGCGTGACGGGCAGCACCGCAACCCCGACTGCCGGCCCGGCTGGTTCACCACCGCCTACTTCCACCACCCCGACGACCTGGCGGCCGAGGTCCGTGCCGCCGGCCTCACGCTGCGCGGGCTGATCGGGGTGGAGGGTGCCGTCGGGCTGCTCCCCGACGTCCCGGCCATGCTCGCCGACGCCACCCGCCGCGCCCAGCTGCTCGACCTGCTGCGCCGCACCGAGGCCGACCCGACCCTGATCGGGGCCAGCGATCACATCCTCGCCATCGCCCACCGGTAGCCCGCCGGGGTGCCTCGTTCGGGGGATCCGCCGTCGCCCGGTCGGGTAGTACGTTGCTGGCGCGGCGGATCCACCTCCACAGCCGCCGGCCCCGCGTCGGTGGGCTCCGGTGTGACTAGGGAGATTCCGTGCGCGTCGACGCCCCGCTACGTTCCTCGCTGGCGAGTAGATCGTTCCGTCGGAAGTTGACAACGTTGTCGGCAGTGCTGTTCGCGGTGGCCGGTCTCGGCCCGGCGGCGGCTGCGGCCGGCGGGTCGGGTGCTCCGGCCGGCGGCCCGGTCGCGCAGCGGTGGGTGGCCGGCTGGGCGGCCAGCCCGGTGGTCGGCACCCCGATCCCGTTCGAGTCGTGCCCGGCCGACGTCGGGTTGACCGACTCGACCGTCCGCAACGTGGTGTTCGTCAGCGTCGGCGGGTCGGCGGTGCGCGTCAGGCTGACCAACGCGTTCGGCACCCGGTCGATGCTGGTCGGGCACGCCTCGGTGGCGGTGCAGGCGGCCAACGCCGAGCCCGTCGCCGGCACGCTGCGCGGGCTGACGTTCGGCGGCAGCGCGCAGGTGCGGATCGCGGCCGGCGGCGAGGTGTTCAGCGACCCGGTCGCGCTGCGGGTCAGCGCGCTGTCGACGCTGCTGGTCAGCGTCTACGTGGCCGGCCCGACCGGCCCGGTGACCAACCACCCGTTCACCGCGCAGGGCAACTTCCTCGGCGCCGGCGACCAGACGCTGGCGGCGACCGGCGCCGGCTTCAGCGACACCCCCTGCTGGATGCTGGTCGACGGGGTGGACGTGCACGCGTCCGGCCGCGTGGTCGGTTCGGTGGTGGCGCTCGGCGACTCGATCACCGACACGGCCAACACCACCGGCAACGCGAACCGGCGCTGGCCCGACGACCTCGCCCGCCGGCTGGCCGCCCGGCGCGGCGACACGCTGTCAGTGGTGAACGCCGGGCTCGGCGGCAACCGGCTGCTGGAGCCGCGCGACGGCGAGCTGTTCTACGGCATCCCGGCGTTGGCCCGGCTGGACCGGGACGTGTTCGCGCAGACCGGCGTGCGCACGGTGATCCTGCTGGAGGGCGTCAACGACATCGGCTTCAACGCCTCGGCCGACGACATCATCGCCGGGTACCAGCAGGTGATCGCGTCCACGCACGCCCGCGGGCTGCGCGTCCTGGGCGGCACGATCACCCCGTTCGGCGGCTCGTTCCTCGGTGACCCGGCGCGGATCGCGACCCGGAACGCGGTGAACGCCTGGATTCGTGGCAGCCACGCGTTCGACGGCGTGATCGACTTCGCCAGGGCGGCCGCGAACCCGGCCGACCCCGAGGCACTGGACCCCCGCTTCGACTCCGGCGACCACCTGCACCCGAACGACGCCGGCTGCCTGGCCATGGCCAACGCGATCAACCTGCCGGCGTTGTTCTAACGCCGGTCACGTCCGCGGCGGCGCCGGTGGGCGCCGCCGCGGACCCGCGAGGCCGGACAGCGGCTAGCCGGCGAGGGCGGACGCGGGGACCTCGTACGCGGCCGCGATGGTGCGGCGGTCGAGCACCCGCCAGGTCGCGGCGGTGACCAGCGCGGCCACCACGAAGCCGATCCAGTACGGCGCGATCAGCCCGAAGCGGGTGGCGATCAGGCCGCCGAGCAGCGCGCCGAACGCGTTGCCGCCGGCGGCCAGGAACAGGTACGCGCTGTTCACCCGGCCGAGCATCTCCGGCGGGGTGAGCCGCTGCCGGATCGACGTGGTGACGATCATCCACAGCATCCCGTGCACGCCGAACACGCCCATCGCCACGCCGACCACGATCGGGCTGGCCGACAGCGCCAGCGTCAGGTGGAACGCGGTCTCGATCAGCAGCCCGACCCGGAGCGTGACGCTGGCGGTGAACCGGCGCACCAGGCGGTCACCGACCAGCGCGCCGGCCAGCCCGCCGACGGCCATCGCGCTGTACAGCAGGCCGTAGCCGACCGAGCCGAGGCCGAGCCGCTGCTTGGCCAGCAGCACCAGGGTCGACGTCGCCGCGACCAGCGTGATGTTGAGCAGCCCGATCAGCCAGGCCAGCGTGCGCAGCAGCCGGTGCCCGAACAGGAACCGCAGGCCGACCGCGATCTCGGCGAGTAGCGAGGTCCGGTCCGGCGGCCCGGCGGCTGCGGGGCCCACCGCGGCGCCGGCCGGCCCGGGCTGCTCCGGCGCGGGCAGTTCCGGTCCGGGTATCGCCGGCGCGGGCAGCGCCGGGCTGAGCAGTTCCAGGCCCAGCGGTTCCGGCCGGTCCGGTGCCCGCCGGTCCGGTGCCCGCCCGTCCGGGGCGCCGGTCTCGGCCGGCTGCGCCGCCCGGGTGGCCCGGAACGTGCCCGGCAGCAGCGCGAGCAGCACCGCGGCGGCCAGGAACGAGCCCGCGTCCAGCAGGAAGGGGACGGCGGCCGCGACCGCGAACAGGAACCCGCCGATCGGGCCGGCGATCATGTCGTGCACCACGCTGCGGGCCGCGCTGAGCCGCCCGTTGGCGCGTTCGAGCTGGCCGGGCAGCACGACGGCGGGCAGCACCGACATGCTCGCCGCCCGGAACAGCGTTTCCCCGGTGCCGATCAGGAACAGCACGCCGTACAGCAGGGCCGGGTCGGCGTGGCCAAGCCCGATCATCAGGCCGAGCACGGCCAGCGCGCCGCCGCGCAGCCAGTCGACCAGCACCATCACCCGGCGCCGATCCAGCCGGTCGACCAGCCCG
>JBBWZH010000033.1:0-2633 GCA_039648995.1 Mycobacteriales bacterium | reverse complement strand
CCGGCCGACCAGCACCCGGTCCTCCTCGGACAGCTCGTCGATACCGAGGATCGCGATGATGTCCTGCAGCTCGTTGTAGCGCTGCAGGATCCGCTTGACCTCCTGGGCCACGTTGTAGTGGTCGTCGCCGATGTACTGCGGGTCGAGGATCCGCGAGGTGGAGTCCAGCGGGTCGACGGCCGGGTAGATGCCCAGCTCCGAGATCGGCCGGGACAGCGTCGTGGTCGCGTCGAGGTGCGCGAACACCGTGTGCGGGGCCGGGTCGGTGATGTCGTCCGCCGGGACGTAGATCGCCTGCATCGAGGTGATCGAGTGACCGCGGGTCGAGGTGATCCGCTCCTGCAGCTGGCCCATCTCGTCGGCCAGGGTCGGCTGGTAACCGACCGCGGACGGCATCCGGCCGAGCAGCGTGGAGACCTCGGACCCGGCCTGGGTGAACCGGAAGATGTTGTCGATGAACAGCAGCACGTCCTGCTTCTGCACGTCCCGGAAGTACTCGGCCATGGTCAGCGCGGACAGGCCGACCCGCAGCCGGGTGCCCGGCGGCTCGTCCATCTGCCCGAAGACCAGCGCGGTGTCGTTGATGACGCCGGACTCGGTCATCTCCAGGAACAGGTCGTTGCCCTCGCGGGTGCGCTCGCCGACGCCGGCGAACACCGAGACGCCACCGAAGTCCTTGGCCACCCGCGTGATCATCTCCAGGATGAGCACCGTCTTGCCCACCCCGGCACCGCCGAACAGGCCGATCTTCCCGCCCAGTACGTACGGGGTGAGCAGGTCGATCACCTTGATGCCGGTGGTGAACATCTCGGTGCGGCCCTCGAGCTGGTCGAACGGCGGCGGCGGCCGGTGGATCGGCCACAGGTCGCCCTCGGGCTGGAAGTCGGGCTTGTCCAGGCAGGCGCCGAGCGCGTTGAACACGTGACCCTTGACCTGGTCGCCGACCGGCACCGAGATCGGGCTGCCGGTGTCGGTCACCGGCACACCGCGGACCAGCCCGTCGGTCGGCTGCATCGAGATCGTCCGCACCGTGTTGTTGCCGAGGTGCTGGGCGACCTCGAGGGTGAGCTGCCGGTTCAGCGCCGCCGCCGCGCCGCCGAGGTCCACGTCGACGTGCAGGGCGTGGAACAGCTCAGGGATCTGGTCGCGCGGGAACTCGACGTCGACCACGGGGCCGGTGACCCGGACGACGCGACCCGTTCCGGTGTCGCCGTGAGGGGCTTCGACTGCCGTCATGACTACTCACTCCCTGCCGCGGCGAGCGCGTCGGCGCCGCCGACGATCTCGCTGATCTCCTGGGTGATCTCGCCCTGCCGGACCTGGTTGGACTCCCGGGTCAGGTCCTTGATGAGCTCTTCGGCGTTGTCCGTCGCCGCCTTCATCGCCCGCCGCCGGGACGCCGACTCGGACGCGGCCGAGTCGAGCAGCGCGGCGAAGATGCGGGTGTTGATGTACTTGGGCAATATCGCGTCGAGCAGCTCGGCCGGCTCCGGCTCGAACTCGTACGCCGGCAGGTAGCCCTCCGGCGGCGGGCCTTCCGCCTCCTCCACCACCAGCGGCGCGATCCGCTTGGCCACCGGCGCCTGGGTCAGCATCGACCGGAACTCGGTGTAGATGATGTGGATCTCGTCCACGCCGTAGGTCTCGTCGCCGCCCGGGCCCTCGGCGGTGTCGTCGGCGCCGGCCACGAACGCGCCGATCAGCGTCCGGCCGACCTCGCGGGCGTCAGCGAAGCTCGGCCGCTCGGAGAAGCCGGTCCACTGCCCGGCCATCTCCTGCCCGCGGAACCGGTAGTAGCTGACGCCCTTGCGGCCGATCACGTAGAGCACCGGCTCCTTCCGCTCGTCGCGCAGCAGCGCCATCAGCTCGCCGGCCGCCCGCAGCGCGTTCGAGCTGTACGCGCCGGCCAGCCCGCGGTCGCTCGTGACGACCAGCACGGCGGCCCGCTTCGGCTCCGGCCGCTCGACCAGCAGCGGGTGGTCGGTGTTGGAGTTCGAGGCCAGCGCGGACAGCACCCGGGTGATCTCGTTCGCGTACGGCTGGGCGGCCTCGACCGCCTGCTGGGCCTTGGCGATCCGGGACGTCGCGACCAGCTCCATCGCCTTGGTCGTCTTCCGGATGCCCTGGATCGCCCGGATCCGGCGCCGGTAGACGCGCAGCGCTGCGCCCATGGGCTAGCCCTGCCCGCTGCCGGCCGGCGCCGGCGGCCGCTGCTGGTACCGGGTCACCTTCTCCTGGCCGACCTCGCCGGCATCCATCGCCTCGGCCGCCTCTTCCTTCAGCGGCTTGCCCTCGGCGGTCTGGAACTGGCCCTTGAACGCGCCGATCGCCTTCTTCAGCTGCTCGATCGCGTCGTCGCTGAGCTTCCCGGTCTCCCTGATCACCCGCACGATGTCCTCGTGCTGGTGGTCGACGAAGTCGAGGAATTCAGCCTCGAACCGGCGGATGTCGGCGACCGGCACGTCGTCCAGCTCGCCGGTGGTGCCGGCCCAGAGCGACACGACCTGCCGCTCCACCGGGTACGGCGAGTACGCCGGCTGCTTGAGCAGCTCCACCATCCGCTCCCCGCGGGCCAGCTGGGCCTGCGAGGCCCGGTCGAGGTCGGAGCCGAACGCGGCGAACGCCTCCAGCTC
>JBBWZH010000293.1:0-6470 GCA_039648995.1 Mycobacteriales bacterium | reverse complement strand
GGTCCTGGTCCTTGGCCATCCGGATGCTGACCGGCTCGAAGTCCTTCAGGAACGTCGCGCAGCACAGGTCGCGCCCACACGAGCCGATACCGCCCTGCACCCGCGCCTCGTCCCGCGGCGAGAGCTGGCGCAGCTCGACGCGGCACTTCAGGGTGGCGCCGAGGTCACGGACGAGGGCGCGGAAGTCGACCCGGTGCGGCGCGCTGAAGTAGATCGTGGTGCGGTTCGCGGACGGGAGGTGGTCGACGCCGACTACCTTCATCGGCAGCGCGTGCTCGCGCACCAGCTTCTTCGCCGCGACCCGGGCGTCGGCCTTGCGGCGGCGGATCAGCCCGTCCCGCTCCAGGTCGGCCTCGGTGGCGACGCCGGCCAGCCGGGGAAAGCCGTCGGTTTCCTCCGACACCCATTGCGGTGCCCACACACACTCGGCGACCTCGGGGCCGTCTTCGGTCGGCACCAGCACCTTGTCCCCGACCTTCGGCGTGTGCTCCCCGGGATCGAGGTAGTACAGCCGGCCGTACCGTTCGAAGCTCACGGCGCAGACCATGCCCATACCGCGAGCCTACGGCCAACGACCGGCTGCGGTGTGCCACCGGGTCAGGGCAGGCGGAGAGTGACCGCCATCGCCTCCACCGCGATCCGCGGCTTCACGTTCAGCTCGACGGCCTCCCGGCAGGCCAGCACCGCGTCGAGCCGGGTCAGCGCCTCCTCCGGGCTGAGGCGGCCGGCGACGCGGCGGACGTCGGCCTGCGCCTCCGGGTGTGCCGGCGGGACGTCGGCGCGGGCCAGCACCAGCAGCACGTCCCGGTAGAACGCGGCGAGGTCGACCAGGGCGCGGTCCAGCGCGTCCCGCTGGGCGCGGGTGGCCCGGGACTTCTGCCGCCGCTCCAGGTCACGCAGCGCGCCGGCGCTGCCGCGGACCGACGCGGCCACGCCGCGGCCGGTGCCGCCCGCCCCGAACGCCTGCTTCAACGCGTCGGTCTCCGGCGCGTCCAGCTCGGCCGACAGCGCGGACGCCTCCTGCTCGGCAGCCGCGACCAGGTGGTCGGCCGCGGTGAAGCAGGCGGCCAGACTGGTCAGCGACGCGGGCACGGACAGCACCGCGCGCCGGCGCTCGCGGGCGTCGGCGTCGCGCGCCAGCCGGCGGGCCCGCCCGATGTGCCCCTGCGCGGCCTGCGCGGCCCACTCCGCCTGCTCGGGCAGCACGCCGTCGCGGGCGACCAGCACCGCGGCCACCGCGTCGGCCGGCGGGATGCGCAGCGGCACCAGCCGGCACCGGGACCGCACCGTCACCGCCACGTCGTCCGGGTGCGTGGATGGGGCGCAGAGCAGGAACACCGTGCGCGCCGGCGGCTCCTCGACCGCCTTCAGGACCGCGTCGGACGCGGCCTCGGTCAGCCGGTCGGCGTCCTCGATCAGCACCACCTGCCAGCGGCCGCCGGCCGGCTTGCGCGCCGCCGTCAGCACGATCGCCCGCATCTCGTGCACCGGGATGGACAGGCCCTCGGGCACCACCGAGTGCACGTCGGCGTGCGTCCGCGTCCGCACCGTGTGGCAGCCGGCGCACTCGCCGCAGCCGACGCCGGCACGCTCGCACTGCAGCGCCGCCGCGAATGCCCGCGCCGCCACCGACCGGCCCGACCCGGGCGGCCCGGTGAACAGCCAGGCGTGCGTCATCGCGCCCGGGTTGACCGGCTCGCCGGCCACGATCGCCGCCGCCGCGGCAGCCGCGGCCCGCAGCGTCGCCACCGCCTCGGGTTGGCCGACGACCTCGTCCCAGACGCTCACAGTGCCTCCTGGCGGGTGAGGGTCGGCACCACGCGCCCCGTTCTCAAGATCATCATGTCAACTGGCCGGGCCGCCGTCACGGCCGGTGGGTCCCGGCCGGGTCGCTGGACCACTCCGGTGGCTGGTCGGCCGGCGGCTGGTGGGCGGTCTCGACCGCCGCCCCTGTGTCCAGGGCCGTCGCGGTCTCGGCGGTCGCCGCGTCCGTGCCGGGTGGGGTGAGGTCCCGCGGCCGGGCCAGCCGTGGCACCCGGATCGATGCCGACCGGCTCCGGCGGCGGCCCCGGTCCCGGCTGGCGCTCAGCCGCTTGGTCACCGCGGTCCGGACCACCGCGGCGACCGCCTCCGGGTGCCGGGACGAGTCCACCACGACGTACCGGTCCGGGCCCGCGTCGGCCAGCGACCGGAACGCCTGCCGCACCCGGCGGTGGAACTCCAGCGACTCGCGCTCCAGCCGGTCCGGCTCCTCGTGCGCGGTGGCCTCGCGCGCCCGGGCCCGGTCCAGACCCAGTTCGGGGTCGACGTCGAGCAGCACGGTCAGGTCCGGTTCCAGCCCCGCGGTCGCCCACCGGGACAGCCGGCGGACGTCCTCCAACGCCAGCGACCGGCCAGCGCCCTGGTACGCCAGCGACGAGTCGACGTACCGGTCGGTGATCACCACCTCGCCGCGGTCCAGCGCGGGGCGGATCACCGCGTCGACGTGCTGCGCCCGGTCAGCGGCGAACAGCAGCGCCTCGGCGCGCGAGGTCAGCTCACCGTCGGCGGCGTCCAGCAGGATGTGCCGCAGCCTGGCGCCGAAGTCGGTCGCGCCGGGCTCGTGCGTCACGGTGACCGTGGCGCCGCGCTCGCGCAGCCACATGGCCAGCCGCTCCGCCTGCGTCGACTTGCCCGAGCCCTCGCCACCCTCGAACGCGATCAGCACGCCGCCCTGGCTGAGCCGGCGGCGCGCGGTGGTGTCGCCGCGGACCGCCGTCACGACGTCGGCCATCAGCGGGATGCCGTGCCGGTCGTCCATGTGCCGGTACGCCGCGATGCCGCCGGCGATCGCGAGCAGCCCGGCGGCGGCGAGCAGGATGCGGGTGCCGTCCACGGTGAAGTCGAGGCCGGCGAACGCCACCCGGCGCTGCCGCAGCACACCGACCAGGAACGGGGCCGCCGCCACCGAGAGGATCAGGTCGACCCGCACCAGCGACTGGACGAACGCGAACGTCCGGCCGCGCACCTCGTCGGCCACTTCCTGGCCGAGCAGCGTCGTACCGGACAGGTACGCGGTGCCGGCGCCGAACCCGACACCGATGATCGTGATCAGGCTGAGTACCAGGTGCGGCATGAACGAGGCAAGCACCAGGCAGCCGCCGGCGAACACGATCGACAAGCCGAACAGCCGGCGCCGGGACAGGTCCCGGGCGACCCGCGGTCCCAGCCCGATGCCGAGGCCCAGGCCGACGAACACCGCGCCGAACAGGACGCCGTAGCTGGCGTCGCCGCCGCCCAGGCTGGCCGAGTAGATCTTGCCGGTGCCGACCACGGTGCCGGCCGCCGCGAACGCGCCGAAGATCCCGAACACCAGCCCGCGGATCAGCTGGTTCGTCCCGATGAACACCCAGCCCTCGCGCAGCAGCTTGAGCAGCCCGGGCTGTTTGGCGGCTTTGCGGTCGCCGGCGGCGCGGCCGATCCGGCGGATCTGCAGCACGGTCAGCGCGGAGACCAGGAAGGTCAGCGCATTGATGTAGAACGCCAGGTCGACCTGGTTGGTCCGGAAGAACGTCACCGACGCCGCCAGTTGGCGGCTCACCAGGGCGAGCAGCGAGAAGACGCCGGCCGCGACGACCGGGGTGAGGCCGTACGTGGTGATCAGGCTGAGCTGGTTCGCCGCCTCCAACTGGTCGCGGCGGACCAGGTTCGGCACCGACGCGTCTTTCGACGGGATCCAGAACAGCGCGATGCACTCGATCAGGAACGACGCGACGAACAACCACCAGAGCGCGCCGATCAGCGGGATCGAAACGAACAGGGCGAACCGCGCGATGTCGGCGACGACCATCGTCCGCCGCCGGTCGAACCGGTCGGCGAACGCACCGGCCACCGGCCCCATGATCGCCGCGGGGAGCAACCGGACAACCAGCACGCCGCCGAGCGCGAAGTTCGCCGCCTGGTAGCTCTTCGCCAGGTCGGCCGCGAGCGCGGTGGTCGCCAGCAGGCCGAGCCAGTCGCCGAAGCTGGAGAACGTCATCACGATCCACAGCCGGCGGAAGTCGCGCCCGCGCAGCACGCCCTGCACCTTGCGGGCCGGGGAGACAATCGGCGTGCGACGGTCATCGGCCTCCGGCGCCGCCGGGCCGGGTTCGCCCCCGGCACCGGCCAAGCCGCTGCCGGACACGCCGAATTGGCCGTGCGTCGACGCCCGGGCCGGGTCAGGTCGCACGGCGCCCTCGTCAGTCCGGTCGGAGCTGATGACGGACCCCTACCCTGCTGCAGCGGTGGCGGGACCAACTACCCCGCCACTGTATCGGTCGTCTCCGACACGGCTCGCATACGCCCTGCTGGGACGGGTGCTACGGGGCTCAGCCAGTGTGGCCAGCGGCCGGGGCCCGGTGGTCCCGCCCGCTGCCGCGGTCAGGCTGGGTGGTCCCTGCGCCGCGACGGACAGGCGGGTCGTCTCGACGCCGTGACGCCGCGGCGGGTGGTCTCGCCGCCGCGGTAGCCCGTCTCGCCGCGGCGGTTAGGCGAGGGTCCCGCCGCTGCCGCCGACAGGTGGGTGGTCCCGGCGCCGGAGGCGGTCAGGTGGGCGTGTCGAAAGGGGTGGTCAGCGTCCGGAGGAGTGCGGCGAGGGCGGCCCGCTGGTGCGCGTCGAGGCTGGCGAGTAGGGCCCGCTCGCGGTCGAGCAGGTCGGCGAAGGCAGCGTCCACCCGCGACCGACCACGGGCGGTGAGCCTCACCCGGACGCCGCGACGGTCGTCGGGATCTGGACGGCGGCGGACCAGGCCGCGCTCCTCCAGCCGGTCCAACCGGTGCGTCATCGTGCCGGACCCGACCAGTGTCTCGGTCAGCAGCCGGCCGGGCGACAACTCGTACGGCGGGCCGGCGCGGCGCAGCGCGGTGAGCACGTCGAACTCGAACTCCTCCAGGCCGTGCTCGGCGAACGCGGCCCGGCGCGCCAGCGCCAGGTGCCGGGCCAGCCGGCTGACCCTGCTGAGCACGGCAAGCGGCTCGACGTCGAGATCTGGCCGCTCCCGCTGCCAGGCGGCAACCAGTCGGTCCACCTCATCCCGCACGCCGGCAGGATACCGATCTCTCGACGTCGAGAGCTATTATCTCGACGTCGAGAGGAGTCCGTCGTGTGGGACCCGCAGCAGTACGACGTCTACGCCGACGAGCGCAGCCGCCCGTTCCACGAGTTGCTCGCCCGGGTGCCGGCGAAGGCGCCGCGTCAGGTCGTCGACCTGGGTTGCGGCAACGGCGCGCTGACCGCGACGATGGTCGAACGCTGGCCGGAGGCATCGGTGCTGGGCGTCGACTCGTCCGCTGAGATGCTGGCCGACGCCGCCGGGCGCGAGCTGGGCGGGCGGCTGGCGTTCCAGCTGGGCGGCATCGAGAGCTGGCAGCCGAGCCACGCGCTGGACGTGCTCGTCTCGAACGCGGCCCTGCAGTGGGTGCCGGGGCACGGCGACCTGCTCGGCCGGCTGGTGGGCTGGCTGGCGCCGGGCGGGTTCCTCGCGTTCCAGGTGCCGGGCAACTTCGGCTTCCCCTCGCACACCATCCTGGCCGAGCTGTGCCGTTCGCCCCGCTGGTCCGGCCGGCTCGGTGCGCTGACAGGGCGCGGCGCGGCCGTGCTGGAGCCGGCCGGGTACCTCGACCGGTTGGCCACGCTCGGCTGCCAGGTGGACGCGTGGGAGACGACCTACCTGCACGTGCTGGCCGGTGCCGACCCGGTGCTCGAGTGGGTCCGTGGCTCGGCGCTGCGTCCGGTGCTCGCCGCGCTCGGTGCCGACGCCGCCGGGTTCGAGCGGGAGTACGGCGCGCGGCTACGGGAGGCGTACCCGGCCCTGCCGTACGGGACCGTCTTCCCGTTCCGGCGGCTGTTCGTCGTCGCGCGGCGGCCGGCGTGAGCGGCGTGCTGGGGCTGCATCACGTGCAGCTCGCCGCTCCGGCCGGCGCGGAGTCCGAGCTGCGGGCGTTCTACGGCGGTGTGCTGGGCATGGCCGAGGTGCCCAAGCCGCCGGGCTTGGCCGGCCGCGGCGGGGTGTGGTTCCGCTCCGGCCGGGCCGAGCTGCACCTGGGCGTCGAGGCGGACTTCCGGCCGGCCCGCAAGGCCCACGCCGGCCTACTGGTCGACGATCTGGACGCCCTCGCCGGCCGGCTGGACGCCGCCGGCTGCCCGGTGACCTGGGACGACCTCTTCCCCGGCCACCGCCGCTGCTACCTCACCGACCCGGTCGGCAACCGCCTCGAGCTCCTGGAACCCGATCCCGCCTAGGTCTGCCCGGCTACGGCCCTACCGGTCGCCTCCTGACCCCAACCCTGTGGCTCTATTCGGGACTGTCACGCCGTCCCGCCCGAGCTCCACCGCCCGCGCCAATCGGTCCGGGCCGCCGTCAGGCCTTCTTGGCGGGCGTCTTCTTGGCCGGTGTCTTCTTCACCGCCTTGACGGCCTTTGCCGCGCGTTTGGCTGGCGCCTTGGCCGG
>JBBWZH010000273.1:0-23282 GCA_039648995.1 Mycobacteriales bacterium | reverse complement strand
GATCAGGCACGACCGGCCTGGATCGATCACCATCCCCGCCGGCGCCGACGTCATCTGGGTCGAGGGCACCGGCATCATCCGCGAGGAGCTTGCCCCGTGGTTGGACGCCTCGGTGTGGATGCAGGGTGACCTCGATGAGCAAGAGCGCTTGGTGGTCGCCCGCGACGGCGACTCCCCCGAGCAGCTGGAGCACGTGGCGAACTGGCTGCTGGAGGAACTGCCGTTCCTGTTGCGGGAACAGCCGTGGGCCCGAGCCACCATGATCGTCGCCGGGCCTCCGGAAATCGACCACGACCCGGACACCGAGTTGGTCCTCGCCCCGCCGACCAGCCCCTAGCCTCGATCTCCCGTCCGTCCCGGTAGGGACGTGAGACGGGGAGCTGGTCCCCGGCTGAGGTCGATTGTGCCGTCCAGGCACGACTCTCGGTGCCGGGATGACAGGACGAACGCGGCATGAACCGCCCAACCGGCGCCGCACTCGACGACGAGTACGCCGGGCGGCCCTGCCGCCGAGATGCGGGCAACCCCAATCCTCCCCGGGTGCACCCGGCCCGCCACCCGGCGCCGGGACGGTACGGGGGCAGGAGTTGGTGTCCGCGGCAGGGAAGGTGGCGACGGGGATGCGCTGGACGACGTGCGCTACGGCCTGGCAGGCGTCACGGTGAGCCCGGCGACGCGGCCGCCCCGTCCGGTGCCACCTCCGGCGTGCCCACCCCCGGCCAGCCCACCCTCGGCCAGCACACCCTCGGCCAGCTGGCCGACGGCTCGCCGGATGACCGCCGGCGTGGTGCTGCTCACGGCCGGCTACCTGGTCTGGACCCGGCTGAGCCTCGGTGGCACCGCCGTGACGGTCGCGTTCTCGGACATCTTCATCGGGCTGATCAACATCGCGGCCGGGTTGGCCTGCCTGTCGGCCGGGCGTCGGATGCCCGACCGGCGCGGCCGAGGCTGGTCGCTGATCGGCGCCGGCATGCTCGCCTGGGCGTTCGGCGAGGTCGTGTGGACCGGCTACGAAGTGGTGCTCGGCGTCGAGGTCCCGTTCCCGTCGCTCGCCGATGTCGGGTTCCTGGCCATGGTGCCGCTGGTGCTGGCCGGCATGGCGAGCATGCTGGAGTTCCACGGCGGCGGGCTGCGCAGCCTGCTGGACGGCCTGGTCGTCGCGTGCTCGCTGCTGTGTGTGGCCTGGCCGACAGTGTTGGCGCCGACCTACCAGGCCGGCGGGCAGAACATGCTCGCCCGCAGCATCGCGCTGGCCTACCCGGTCGGCGACATCGCCGTGGCCAGCATGGTGTTCGTGCTGCTGAGCCAGACCAGCCGCCGGGCTCGCGGGCCGCTGGCCCTCGCCGCCACCGGCATGCTCGCGGTCGCCGCCGCCGACATCGGGTTCGCCTACCTCACCCTGCACGACACCTATGTGTCCGGCAGCGTGGTCGACCCGGGCTGGGTGGTCGGGTTCCTGCTCGTGGGCGTCGCCGGCCTGCGCGCGCCCGCGGCCGCGGCCGAGCCGGGCACCCTACGCACCGCCCCACTGCTCGTCGCGCTGCCGTACGTCCCGCTGACCGCCGCGCTGGCCACGTCCATCGCGGTGCAGGTCACCCAGGGCTCGGACGGCACCGTCCTCTACCTCACGTTCACGGTGCTGGTGGCGCTCGTCGTGCTCCGGCAGCTGGTCACACTGCGGGAGAACCTCCAGCTGACCCGTGTGCTCGGCGCGACCGTCACCGACCTGCGCCGGCAGGAGGAGCAGCTGCGGTACCTCGCCTTCCACGACCCGTTGACCGGGCTGGCCAACCGCGCGCTGTTCCAGCACCAGACCGAGCATGCCATCGACCGGCGCCAGCGGGACCCCGCGCCACTCGGCATCATCTACCTCGACCTGGACGGCTTCAAGCAGGTCAACGACAGCTCGGGACACGCCGTCGGCGACGCGCTGCTGGTCGCGGTCGGCCGGCGGCTGCGGGACAGCACCCGTCCGGGCGACACCGTCGCCCGGCTCGGCGGCGACGAGTTCGCCATGCTGCTGGACGGCATGCATGCCGAGACCGACGCCAGCCGGCTGGCCGACCGCCTCGTCACGATCCTGGCCGAACCGTTCGACCTCGACGGGCACACGGTCCGGGTCACCGCCAGCGTCGGCACCGCGATCCAGCCGGCGGGCGAATGCCACGCCGGCGAGCTGCTCCGCGATGCCGACATCGCGATGTACGCCGCGAAGCTCGGCGGCAAGGCCCGGTCCGTGCCGTTCGAACCGCAGCTACGCAACCGTCTCACCCCCACCCCGGGCCGCGGCATCTGGTCCGTCGCCCACCAGCAGTAGCCACACCGCGGGCCCGCGAGCGGATACTTGGTCCGCTCACCGCGTTGTGCTGGCGGATGACAGGTGTGGAGGTGTCCCGGTGGACGGCGGACGGGTGGTTCTTGCGGCGGACGTGGTGCTCGGCCTCGCGCTGGCCGCGGCCGTGGTGGCCGTGCTGTACCGGTTCATCGCGTTCTGCCTCGCCGATCTCGATCGGGCCGCGGCGGTGCAGGGGCTGCCGCGCGAGACGTGGCGGCTGCTGATCATGATCATGATCCCGCTCGGCGGGCTGCTCTACCTGCGCTACGGCAGGGTCCGGTAGACCCACCGGGCCGAGGTCGGAGGCGGGCATCGGCTCAGGATGGCAGGTCGGCCGGCGGGCGGCAGGTTCAGCGGGGAGGCAGCAGGGCGCGGGCCGTGTCGCTGTCCAGCAGGGCGGCGAGCCGGCGTGCCTCGGCCCGCACGACCTGCTGCCCGGTCTCGGTGATCCGGTAGGTGCGCCGCCGCTCGGCCCGCCGGTCCGCCCGCGACGGCACGGGGTCGGCGTCCACCTCGACGATCAGACCGTCGACCCGCATCCGCTGCAGCGTCCGGTACAGCGTGCCGGGCCCCAGGATGATCGCCCCGTGGCTCAGCCGGTCCGCGTCGCTGATCAGGGCGTAACCGTGCCGCTCGCCTTCGGTGAGAGCGAGCAGGAGGGCGAACATCGCCGGAGTCAACGACTCTGCCATGGCACCACCCCACCGCGCCGGCGCTCACGCGGCGGCTCACGTGAGCTAGCTGCTGACGACGAACGTGTGCCCGTCGGGGTCGGTCACCCGCAGGAAGGTAGCCCAGTCCTGCTTCTCCGGCTCGGCCACCGCGACCCCGCGCTCGGTCAGCGACTCGTACAGGGCGTCCACGTCGGCGCAGGTCAGCGTGATGTCCGCGGACGAGCCGACCCGGTCCTCCTTGCCGAAGGCGACGGCGTCGGAGAGGACCAGGGCGGTCCGCGCGCCGGGGGGCGCCACCTCCAGCCATCTGCCCAGCTCGCCCATCTGCGCATCGGTGCGTACCTCGAAGCCGAGCACGTCCACGTAGAACGCGCGGGACCGCTCCTGGTCGGCGACGTAGAGGGCGACGGTGTTCAGTTCTGTGATCATGATTCTTCCTCGCTGGTCGCGGTTCTGGTCGGGTCGAATATATCCACGATGGATACAACATGCGATACTCGTGCGATGACTGGGCGGTGGCATGCACCGCCGACTTCATCCGCGAGCAGCTCGGTGACGCGCGGACCGTCTCGCTGGACTCCCCTCGCAGCCGGGCACCGCGGATCACGGCGCTGCGCGCCGAGTAGCACGGCCCGCGCGCCCGGTAGCCCCCGGGTAGCTCAGGGCCGGCGGGACGGCGGCTGACGCGCGCCGTACTCCGGTGCGGCGCGACCGCGCTCCGGTCAGGCCTGCTTGTCGTCGCGCGGCCGGAGCCAACTCTCGGCCGCGACGCCGAGCCCGGCCGCGCCGTCCGGGCGGTGATCGTGGATCAGGCCGTTTCGCCGGCGGCCCAGCGGTCCGCGCGCTCCTCGAGGTCCGCGATGGACAGCTCCTCGCGCGGGGTCGCCAGCGACCAGAAGTGCCCGAACGGGTCGCGGACCACCGCGTACCGGTCACCCCAGAAGGCATCGGCGGGCGGCTTCACCTCGGTGGCGCCCGCCGCGATCGCGGTTGTGAACGCCGCCTCCACGTCGGGGACGTACATGTGCAAGGTGACCGTCGTACCGCCGAGCGCGGTCGGCGCGGCGCCCCAGGACTGGTCGAAGTCGTCGTGCAGCAGCAGCCGGCTGCCGTTGATCAGCAGCTCGCAGTGCATGATCCGGCCGTCCGGCGCGGCGTTGCGCAGCAACTCGTCGGCGCCGAAAGCGGCCTGGTAGAAGCGAACCGCCGAGGCGGCGTCGGCGACCGTGAGCTGCGGGGTCACCCCCGGGAACTCGTTCGTCATGGCCACATTGTTCAGCGACCGGAAGATCGCGCGGAGCCAGACCCCGCCGCGGCGCAGCCGGGCCACCTTCCGAACCGCCCCCTCGGACCGCGCGGCGGGGCTGTCAGATGTCGTGGGCGGTGGGGTGGAGGGGTTGGTAGAGGCCCAGTTCGCCGCCGCCGGGCAGCTTGATGGACGTCACCAGACCCCAGCGGTGCTCGGTGACCGGCCCGGCGAACTCGACGCCCTTGGCGGTCAGCTCGGCGATGGTGGCGTTGATGTCATCGCACAGGAGGTACATCTGGTGGGTCGGGGCCCCGTCGGTCGGGTGCACCGCGACCTCCCCCGGCGGCGTCTTGAAGATCAACCACCCGCCGCCGGCATCGACGTGCCGGAAGCCGAGTACGTCCCGGATGAAGGCCCTGTCCGCCGCGTCGTCGCGGCTGTACACGATGACATGAACACCATTGATCATGTTCCCACCCTACGACCCACGACCGGCGACGTTCCCGGCGACGGCATAGTCGGCACCCCGTGACGCTGTTGGTCGTGGCGGGGTGTCAGAGGTCGAGCGCGCCGACGACCTCACCGAACAGTTCCTCGCCGGTGGGGACGAAGCCGAGGGTGCGGTAGAAGCCTTCCGGGCCGCCCTCGCCGCGCCGCCAGAGCACGGTGATCCGGCTGACCCGGCGGGACCGGGCTTCGGCCGCCAGTTGGCGCACCGCGAACCGGCCGACGCCGCGACCCTGGGCGTCGGCGTGCACGTTGAGCCGCCAGATGCCGGCGCGGAAAGCCTCGATCTCGTTGTCCGCGTCGAAGTTGCCCATGATGAACCCGACCACCTGCTCGCCGTCGAGCACGACCCTCGGCCACGCGGTCGGGTTCACGTAGGCCTCGGCGACCGACATCACCACCGGCGCCACGAAGTTCTCCTGGCCCGGCTTGAGCGGCATCCGTACAGCGGCCCGCAGGTTGTCCCGGCTGAGCTCGGCAAGGCGCAGCGTCGTCATGACCAGCACCCTAGGCGAGCCGCGTTCCGGCGAGCTGACGGACGAGCGCGTCGCGCCGCAGCTGGCGAATGGGATCTGCGTGGATCCGTCGGCGGTTCGGTGCTTCGTGTGCGGACGACAACGTGCGCGTGGCGTGCGGGGTGCGGTGGTGCGCGCCGTCGCGGATCCGGCAGGCTTCCGGTGTGCAGCGGGCCAGGCCGACCGGGTGGACGGTGCGGCTGTGACGCCGGTGGTGTACGCAGGGCTGGCGGCGTTCGCGGTCGTGGTCGGGGCGCTGATCGGCGGCGTCGGGGTCGGCGGCGTCCTGCTCGGCCCGGCCCTGGTCACCGCCGCCGGCCTGGACCCGCACGCCGCGACCGCGACCTGCGCCTGGGCGTTCCTGTTCACCGGCGCGGTCGGCACCTGGCGCTACGGCCGTCGCGGCGATGTGCCGTGGCCGCTCGCCGCCCGGGTCGCCGTCGGTGCGCTGCCGGCGGCGGTGCTCGGGGTATGGACCAACCGCATGCTGCCCGCCACGGCCGTCCTGCTGCTGGTGGCCGCGGTGGCGGTCGGCGCCGGCGCGAACACCCTGCGCCCGCAGCGGCCCGGCCCGCCCCGACGGCCCGCCCCGTGGGCCGCTGTCGGCATCGGCGCCGCGGTCGGGTTCGGCTCAGCCCTGACCGGCACCGGCGGACCGGTACTCCTGCTGCCGGCGCTGCTCGCGCTCGGCAGCACCCCGCTGATCGCCGTAGCGGTCAGCCAGGTCGTCCAACTGCCCGTCGCCGGCGCGGCCGCCACCGCCTACCTCACCACCGGCAGCGTCCGCATCGGGCTGGGCACCATCGTGGGCCTGGCAGCCGCTGCCGGCGTCCCCGCCGGAGCCACCGCAGCCCGGCGGGCCGACACCGCCCACCTCCGCACCGCTGTCGGACTCGCCTGCGCCGCCGCCGGAATCCTCCTGCTCCTGCGCATAGCACTGACCGCCCTCAGCGCCAGCGCGCCCATCACCCGCTGACCGACGACCCGCCTGCGTGCCGTGCTGGGCGCTGAATCGATCGTCACCGCGCCGGCCGGCGGTTACGCCATGCGTGTCGAGCCCGATCGGGCGTCGCTGGGCGCGGTGCCTCCGGCGCGGTGGTCCGGCTAGTCGCGCGGGCGGACGGTGCGCCCGGCGGTGCGGATGACGGCGCGGCGCGGCATGAACCCGGTGACGCGGGCGAGCATCGCGTTGGCGCGCCCGTCGACGACCGAGGGACGGCCCCGGCGCAGGCCGCGCAGGGCGGTGGCGACGACCTGCTCCGGCGTACGGCGCTTGCCGACCGACGCCTCCTTGGCGCCGACGACCTCGAAGAACGGGGTTTCGGTGGCCCCGGGTGAGACGGCGATGACGTTGACGCCGTGCGGCTTGGCCTCGGCCCACAGCGCTTCGGTGAACGACAGCACGAACGCCTTGGTCGCCGCGTACACGGCCATGTGCGGGATCGGCTGGAAGGCCGCCGTGCTGGCGACGTTGATGATCGTGCCGCTGCCGCGGGCCGTCATCGCCGGCAGGAACCGGGCCGTCAGGTCCATCACCGCGGCCACGTTGAGCTGGACCTGCTCCCGTAGCCGCGGCAGGTCGGCCGCGTCGACGTCACCGTGGGTGGCGAAGCCGGCGTTGTTGACCAGCACATCGACGGCGCGGCCGCGCGCCGCCACCTGGGCCGCGACCTGGTCCGCCGCCTCGGGGACGGACAGGTCGGCGGGCAGCACGTCGACCCGGACCCCGTGCGCCGCGGCGATGTCGGCGGCGAGCGCCTTCAGCTTGTCCTCGCTGCGGGCCACCAGAATGAGGTCCGCCCCCCGGGCGGCGAGCGTGTGAGCGAAGACGGACCCGATGCCGGTGGATGCGCCGGTGACCAGGGCGGTTTGTCCCGAGTACTTCATGACTGCTCCTTTAAACATACCGGTTGGTTTATTCTGGCGACACACTGATGTCAGGGACCGGACCGTGCGGTGCTCAGTTCGCGGCGGGCCGGGCCAGCAGACCGTCCTCGAACAGGCTGAGCAGGACCTGCGCCCGCTCCGTGAAGACGCCCGGGGCCCGCGTACCCGGGTCCAGCACGTCAGTGAGGGTCTTGAGACCGTCGAACGCGCCCACGAGCACGACCGCGATGTGGTGCGGGTCAAGATCCGCGCGCATCTCGCCGCCGGCCTGCCCGCGACGGACGATGTCAGCGACGAACTCCACCCAGTTGGCCATCGGCTTGCTCGCCTCCTCGGCTGTCGCCGGATCCGCGGACAGGTCCTTGGTCAGCCGGGTGATGCTCCATGCGCTCGGGTCGGTGTTGAGCAGTTCCATCATGGTGGGCAGCAGGGCCGCGAACTGCTCGGCCGGCGTGCCCGCCGCAAGGACCCGCTCGCTCACCTGGCGAAACCACCGACCCTGCTGGTCGCGCAGCACCGCCAGGCCCAGCGCGGCCTTGGACTCGAAGTAGAAGTAGAAGGCGCCCTTGGTGAGCCCACTGGCGGCGATCAGATCCCGCTGCGCGGTCCCCGCGTAGCCGCGCTCGGCGAACACCTGGGCGGCCGTTCGCAGCAGGAACGCCCGGGTGGCCTCCCCCTTGGCGGTTGCCGGCACCATCTCGGCGGCGGCATCAGGTCGCGTTGGCATGTGAGGAACAGTAAACCAACCGGGCGGTATGTACAAACCTACCTAGCGGTATGTAGCCGGACTGGCCCGCCGGGCCGCCGCGACCGACGGTGCCGGTACCGGTGATCAGGCCGGGATATCGGCGGGCCAGGTGAGCGCGGTGTCCGGGATCGGGTCGGACAGGTGAACCAGGCTGTGGCGCGGCAGGATGTGGCCGGCGGCGAGGGCGCGCGCGACCAGGCGGGCGACCTCGATGGCGCCGTGGGCCTTGAAGTGGGTGTTGTCCTGTATCCCGTCGGGGTAGTTCGGGCTGTCGCCGGGGTTCAGCCAGAGGAAGTAGCCCGTCGTCCCCGCCACGCCCAACTGGTCCCACAGTCGCAGGCTGCTGGTCGTCAGGTCGATCACCGGCACGTGCGTCGCCGCTCCGAGCTGGATCATCGCGGCCGGGTAGTCGCCGTGTGAACGGGTCGCGTTGCCGGCGGCGTCGAACCGGCGCCGCTCCACCGGTGTCACCAGTACCGGGTGCGCGCCGTGCCTGCTGGCGCTTCTGTCATCGAAACACTTCAACCGTCCGGTTCGGACCTGGCGGCCGCCGGTCGAAGCGGCGCCTCGCGCCCCATCCCGGCGGCCCCAATCACCCGACCCGCCCTGGTAGCCACCGGCGTCGGCGCACGCCTACCCGCGGCCCCGGCCCGGGTCCTGGCGCTCGGTCCGGCCGCCGACCCGGCCCGGCCGGTGCACGAGGTACCAGCAGCAGACCGCCAGCGGCCAACACCCGACCGATACCGACACGCATGCGCCCATTCTCGGGGCGGTGAGGCAGACTGGATACGGTCGGTCGGGCGGGCGGAGGGTTGTCGATGCCGGTACAGCTGAACCACACGATCGTGCACGTGCGCGACAGGCAGCGGTCGGCGGAGTTCCTGGCCGACATCCTCGGGCTGGCCAAGCCCACGCCGTTCGGGCCGTTCCTGGTCGTCGAGGTCGACAACGGCGTCTCACTCGACTTCGCCGAAGAGCCCGAGCCCATCCAACCGCAGCACTACGCGTTCCTGGTCGGCGACGCCGAGTTCGACACGATCCTCGACCGGATCAAGGACCGTGGCCTGCAGTTCTGGGCCGACCCGGCCCGGCGCCAGCCCGGCCAGATCAACACCAACGACGGCGGCAAGGGTGTCTACTGGCTAGACCCCGACGATCACTTCCTGGAGATCATCACCCGCCCGTACGGCAGCGGCTGACCGCCCAGCGGCAGTGTGGCCGGGCGGGCTGCCAGGGAGGCCAGCGACCAGTACGCGCCGCTATGCCGTGGCGGTGCCGAGCAGCCAGCGGTAGACCTCGGGCCGGGTCTGGTCGGTCAGTCCGTGACCGGCGCCGGGCAACAGGGTCAGCTCGGCGCCGGCGATACGCTCGGCCAGCCAGCGGGTCGATTCGGCGGGCACGTTGTTGTCGTTGGTTCCCTGCCAGATCCGGGTCGGCCGGGTGAGCCGCGGCAGCAGGTCGCCCCAGTCGCTCGCGCAGATGAGGTGGTCCGCCACGTAGGCGTCGGTGCCTTGCCGAAACGCCTCCCGCAAGTTGGCAGATACCTGGTCTTTCTCCTCCGGGCCGAGCACGGCGTGGGCCTGCCGGTCGGGCTCGGATTCGTCCGGCGCGAGGAACGCGAACACCCCGTCCGGGTCGTGGCGGACCAGCCAGGCGAGCCTCTCGCCGCGCTCGCGCAGAGCCGCCTCCTCCAGCGGCACGAACCCGTGCGCTGGTGCTCCCCGCGGCGGGGCCGGTGCGACCAGGGCCACCGCACTGACCCGGTCGGCGAGCAACACCCCGCAGGCCACGGCGTACGGGCCGCCACCGGAACCACCCTCCACCGCGAAGCGGTCCACGTCCAACGCGTCCAGCAGCGCCGCCGCGTCGCGCGGCCAGTCGATCAGCGTCCGGCCCGGTAGCGGATCGGAGCGGCCGAACCCGGGCCGATCGGGTACCACAATCCGTATCCCCAGCTGTTCGACAAGAGCGACCAACTGCTGCTCCACCAGCCGAGAATCCGGGGTGCCGACGCAGGTCAGCACGACCGGGCCGGCCGGGTCGCCGTGATCCGCGTACGCCATGGTCCGGCCGTCGGCCAGCCGCACCTCATGCGTGTCACCCATGCCACGACCGTACCGACCCGGCCAGGCCCGCAGGCGCATCGCACGCACCGACAGTCCGCTCGCGGAGGCCGCCGGGCTGAGAGTGACTCGCCGGTCCCCGTGCGGCCGTTCTCGCGCCGGCGCCAGCGCCGCCGGCCGCGTCACCGCCGGACAAGCCGGAGATCCGCTCGGCACGGGCACAACCCGTCGGCCGGGCACGTAGGCGTTGACGGCGGCTGGTCATCCTCCTACGGTTACCGCATCGTGGGCATCTGGTTCCGCGATACGGAACACCTGGTGGGCTTGGGGGGACGATGGCCAGAGCTGCTGAACCCCGTGACCTGTTCAGCGTCGCCGGCTGTTCGATCCTGGTCACGGGTGCGACCGGCGCGCTCGGCGGGGCCGCCGCGCGGGCGCTCGCGGCCCGTGGCGCTCGGTTGACGGTGGCCGGCGGCAACGCCGAGGCGCTCGGCGAGCTGGTGGCCGAGCTGAGCGAGATGGCCGCGGGGGTGGCCTCCGTGCCGCGCCGCCCGGAGACCCCGGCCGACGCGGCCGCGATGGTGGCTGCCGCGGTCGCAGCGCAGGGCGGGCTGGATGGGGTTCTGGTCGCTTCCGGGATGAACCAGGTCGCGCCGATCACCGAGATGGACGTCGCCGACTTCGACCGGGTGATGGACGCCAACGTCCGCGGCTCCTGGCTGGTGTGCCAGGCCGCCGGCCGGCAACTGCTGGCGCAGGGCCGCGGGGGCCAGGTGGTGCTGGTGTCCTCCACCCGGGGCCGGCTCGGCCACCCGGCCGGCTACAGCGCGTACTGCTCCTCCAAGGCCGCCGTCGACCTGCTGACCAAGACGCTGGCCGCCGAATGGGGGAGCCAGCAGATCCGGGTCAACGCGATCGCGCCGACGGTGTTCCGGTCCGAGCTGACCGCCTGGATGTACGCCGACGATCCGCAGGGCCAGGCCACCCGGCAGGCGATGCTCGCGCGCATCCCGCTGGGCCGGCTCGCCGAACCGGACGACTTCGTCGGCACCCTTGTCTACCTGTTCAGCGGTGCGTCGGCGTTCCTGACCGGCCAGGTCATCTACCTGGACGGCGGCTACACCGCGTGCTGACCGATCCCGGGGTCGCCCGGGCCGCCGTCGTCGGCGCCGGCCTGATGGGCAGCCGGATCGCCGGCGTGCTCGCCGCCGGTGGCCTGAGGGTCGCCCTGCACGACAGCCGCGCGGGCATCCTGCCGGCCGCGGTTGAGACTGCCCGGGAGACCGCAAGCGACCTGGCGGCCGGCCCCGGCACCGCGACCTGCCCGAGCGCGACTGCCGGCCCGGGCGAGATCGTCGCGGCCGCCGACCTGGCCGATGCGGTGGACGGCGCCGACCTGGTGCTGGAGGCGATCGTCGAGGACCTGCCGGCGAAGCAGGAGTTGTTCGCCCGGCTGGCCGAGGCGGCGCCGGGCGCGATCCTGGCGACGAACACGTCTGTGCTGCCGGTCGGGGCGGTCACCGCGCTGGTCGCCGACGCCAGCCGCTGCATCGGCACCCACTGGTGGAACCCGCCACATCTGATGCCGGTGGTGGAGGTGGTGCCGGCCACGCGCACCGCCGCGGAAACCGCTGACCGGGTCGAGGCGCTGCTGCGTGTGCTGGGCAAGCTGCCGGTGCGGGTACGCCGGGACCTCCCCGGGTTCATCGGCAACCGGCTGCAGCACGCGCTGTGGCGGGAGGCGGTCGCCCTGGTCGCGGACGGAGTATGCGACGCCGCCACGGTCGATCTGGTGGTCCGCAACACGATCGGGCTGCGACTGGCCTGCGTCGGCCCGATCGAGAACGCTGACTTTGTCGGGCTCGACCTCACCCTGGCCATCCACGACGCGGTGCTGCCCAGCCTCAACCGCGAACCTGGCCCGAGCCCGCTGCTGCGCGAGCTGGTCGCCCGCGGCGACCTCGGCGCCAAGACCGGGCAGGGCTTCCTGACCTGGCCACCGCACGCCCGGCAGGCCAGCGCGGACCGGCTCAGCGCGCACGTGTCAGCGCAACTCGAGCGGCCCTGTCCCCCGGCAGCAACCCCCTAGGAGCCGCCCCGTTCGCGGCCGCGTCCGGTGATCGGCCGACCGGCGATGACCCGACCGTCGCTTCCGGACAGTCCACACGCGACAGAGAGGACCACCCCATGACCTTCAGCTGGCCACTCGGCGCCAAGGAGTCCGGCTTGGAGTTCTACGACCTGTCCCACCCGTGGGGGCACGGTGTCCCGGCCTGGCCGTACTTCGAGGACGTGAAGATCGAGCGGCTGCACGGGATGGCGAAGAGCCGGGTGCTGACCCAGAAGATCACCACGGTGATGCACTCGGGCACCCACATCGACGCGCCCGGCCACGTGGTCGAGGGGGCCCCGCTGCTGCACGAGATCCCGCTGTCCGCGTTCTTCGGCACCGGCGTCGTCGTCTCGGTGCCGAAGGGCAAGTGGGAGGTGGTCACCCCGGCCGACCTCGAGCGGGCCACACCGGAGATCCGGTCCGGCGACATCGTCATCGTCAACACCGGCTGGCATCACCACTACAGCGACAGCGCCCAGTACTACGCCTACTCCCCCGGCTTCTACAAGGAGGCTGGCGAGTGGTTCGCCGCCAAGGGGGTGAAGGCGGTCGGCACCGACACCCAGGCGCTGGACCATCCACTTGCGACAGCCATCGGCCCGCACGGCCCGGCCGAGGAGGCCGGTGGGCTGCTGCCATGGGCCTGCCGGGAGTACGAGGCGCAGACCGGGCGCCGGGTGCTGGACGACTTCCCGGAGTGGGAGCCGTGCCACCGGGCGATCCTGTCGCACGGCATCTACGGCTTCGAGAACGTCGGCGGCGACCTGGATGCGGTCACCGGCAAGCGGGTCACGTTCGCGGCGTTCCCCTGGCGCTGGGTCGGTGGCGACGGCTGCATCGTGCGGCTGGTGGCCATTGTGGACCCGTCCGGTGAGTACCGGCTCGAAACCGGCGGTGGCGCCTGAGACCCGCTGGCCGGGCGCGCCGCCGTACCCCGCGCCACGACATCGCCGACATCGCCGCAGGCGCCGGCATGACCGCCGTCATCACGGTCGCGCCGACGAGCCAGCGGTACGCGGGCTACCTGCCGCGGGCGGCGATCGCGCGGACCGGCCGCCGGTGTTGGTCTTCAGCGAGGCCGCGGCCGACAGGGGCTCAGGGCTCGTGCACGTAGTCGAGTACGAGCCGCGGCACATGATCGGCATGCATCGCCGCCGCGGGTCGGGCGGGGAAGTCGAAGACGCCGATCATGATCTGCACCGGGTAGGCCGGCGCCTGCGCCACGGTGCGCAGGTGCTCGCCGTCGAGGAAGAAGTCCACCCGCCCCGGGCGCCAGTCGACGGCGTAGACGTGGAAGTCGGTCACGTCGATCGGTAGCCGCGGCGCCGCGAAGTCGTCGCGTAGAGCGAGATCGCGGAACGGGTGGATGCCCATCCCCACCGCCGCTCCGGTCCGGTCGATCGCCTCGCCGAACACCTCGAAGACGCATATTTCACCGGAGCGTCGGGGCTCGTCCTCAATACCGACCATCCAGACGGACGCCATCGAGCCCGCGCTCAGCTCCATGCGTGCACGTACCTCCACGACGCCGTAGTGGGGCGTCCACCCCCACTGCGTCGGCTGCGCCTCCTGCACGCGCAGCCCCTCGCGGAACGGCTGCTGGCCGACCGTACTGCCAACCTCACCGCAGAACACCCCGGACTGGACACCCGAGACGCGCAGCGGCACCTCGTGCTCGACCGGGCACCACAGACCCTGCTCGAGCGGGATCGACAGCCGCAACTGCGAGCCGGCGACCTCGTACGTCGCCGCGCTCTCAGCACGCGAACTCCACTGCGGCAGGTAGTGCGGGATCCATACCGACCGATCGAGGTCGTGGCCCTCGAAGTCGTCACGGAACGCCACGACGTGACGGTACCGAACGCCGCGTGTCGACACCGGCTGGCTGGCGACCAGCAGGGCCCACGGTGGGACCGTAAATACAACGGTGTAACTCTGATCTGAGAGCCTGGCCGGGTGGCTGGGCGGAGGAGGAGGCACCAGGTGAGTGAGACCACGATGATCGAGCCGGCCGCTGGCGAGATGGCTGTGGTGGAGGGGGTGGACGAGCGGCTGGCTGGGGAGCTGGTCGAGCGGGCGCGTGCCGAAGGGCTGAGTCTGACCGGCCCGGGCGGGCTGCTGGGCCGGCTGACGAAGATGGTGCTGGAGGCTGGTCTGGAGGCCGAGCGGACCGAGCATCTGGGGTACGAGCCGCACGAGCGAGCCGGGAACCGGAACTCCCGCAATGGCATCAGGGCCAAGACGGTGTTGACCGACGTCGGCCCGGTCACCATCGACGTGCCGCGCGACCGGGATGGGACGTTCGAGCCGAAGATCGTGCCCAAGCGGGTGCGGCGGCTGTCCGGGGTCGATGACATGGTGATCTCGTTGACCGCCAAGGGTCTGACCACCGGCGAGGTGCAGGCGCACCTGGCCGAGGTCTATGGCGCCGAGGTGTCCAAGGCGACGATCTCGACGATCACCGACCGGGTGCTGGACAGCCTGGCCGAATGGCAGAGCCGGCCGCTGGACGCGGTGTATCCGGTGATCTTCATCGACTGTATCAACGTGAAGATCCGCGACGGGCAGGTCGCTAACCGGCCGATCTACGTCGCGCTGGCGGTCACCGCCGACGGTGAGCGGGACATCCTCGGGCTGTGGGCCGGCGACAGCAACAGCGGGGGTGAGGGCGCGAAGTACTGGCTTCGCGTGCTGACCGAGATCAAGAACCGGGGCGTCGCCGACGTGCTGATCATGGTCTGTGACGGGCTCAAGGGCCTGCCCGACGCGATCGCCGAGGTCTGGCCGGCGACGGTCACCCAGACCTGCGTCGTGCATCTGCTACGCAACTCGTTCCGGTACGCCTCCCGCAAGGACTGGCCGGCGATCGCGCGGGACCTCAAGCCGGTCTACACCGCCCCGACCGAGGCCGCCGCGCTGGACCGCTTCGCCGAGTTCGCCGCCACCTGGGAGACCAAGTACCCGGCGATCGTCAGGTTGTGGGAGAACGCCTGGGCGGAGTTCACCCCGTTCCTCGCGTTCGACCCGGAGATCCGCACCATCATCTGCACCACCAACGCGATCGAGTCGCTCAACGCCCGGTTCCGCCGCGCGGTGAAAGCCCGCGGGCACTTCCCCACCGAACAGGCCGCGCTGAAGTACCTCTACCTCACCGTGGTCAGCCTCGACCCCACCGGCCGCGGTCGGCAACGCTGGTCCAACCGCTGGTTGAGTCGGCCCGGGGCGCGGTGCCGGCATTGCTGCCGGTCCGTTTCCCCGGACCGCTCGCCGAACCGGGCGTGCGCCTCTCGACGCACCCGGCTCTCCACGGTGGGTGCTGTCAGGTGTGGTTCGGTCGCAGGTAGGGGTTGGGGATCCGTTCGCCCCGGTAGCGGTATCGGGTGACCGTCACCGATGCCGGGTTGAACAGGATGACCCCGTCGGCGGCGATCGGCAGCCACCGCCCGGTGGGGGTGGTGAACCGGCGGCGGAACGCCTTCCAGGTCCAGCGGTGCCGTTTGCGCAACCATCGGATCACCCGCCATTCGGCGAAGTGCTTGAGGTTGTTCAGGGTGTGCTTGCCCACGGCGTGCTGGAAGTAGGCGGCCCAGCCGCGCAGGATCTGGTTGACCCGCCCGATCACGGTGCCCATGTTGGCCTGCGAGACCCGGTGCGTCAGGGCACGGATCTTCGCCTTGACCGTCCGGAGTGGACGGTCGGCGATGAACGTGTAGACGTACCAGCGGTCCGTGCCTCTCTTGCGTTTCCACTGGATGCGGAAGCCGAGGAAGTCGAACCCGTCGGCCATGTGCACGACCCGGGTCTTCGCCTGCGAGAGGCGAAGACCGAGCGGGGCGAGCGTCGTGGCGACGTCGTCGTGCAGGGCTTCGACGTCGGCTTGGTGGCCGTGCACGAGCACGACGAAGTCGTCCGCGTAACGGACGATCCGCCAGGTCGGCAGGCCCTTGCGCCGACGTGCGTGGCGCCGGTAGGTGGTGCCCATCTCCGCGTCCGGCCGCCACGGCGCCATCACGTGCTCATCGAGAACCGACAGCGCGATGTTGGCCAGCAGCGGAGACAGGATCCCGCCCTGCGGGGTGCCGGTGTCAGACTCCTGCAGCGCGCCGGTCTCGGTCATGACGCCGGCCTTGAGGAACGCCTTCACCAGCGCCAGCACGCGCTTGTCCTTCACCCGCCGGCGCACCCGGTCCATCAACGCGGTGTGGTCGATGGAGTCGAAGCACGCCTCGATGTCGGCGTCGAGCACCCAGCGGTATCCCTGGGTGCCCAGCCGGTGGATGTCGGCGATCGCGTCGTGCGCCCGCCGGCCGGGCCGAAACCCATAGGAGACCGCCGCGAAGTCGGCCTCGAAAATCGGTTCCAGCACCAGCTTCAGCGCCGCCTGGACCACCCGGTCAGCGACCGTCGGAATACCCAACCTGCGGAGCTTCCCCGACCCGCCGGGCTTGGGAATCATGCGCTCCCGCACCGGCAGCGGCCGGAACCGGCCCGCCTTCATGTCGGTCCGTAGGTCGTCCAGGAACCCCGGGACCCCGAGCCGTTCGGCCACGGACGCGGCGGTCCACCCGTCCACGCCCGCGGTCCTCGCACCCCGGTTGCCCGCGACCCGGGCGAACGCCACCAGCAGCGTCGCCCGATCATGCACGAAATTGAACAGGTCATCGAACCGGCGGCCAGCATCGGCCACCGCCCAACAGTGCAGCTTGGCCTGCATCCCCGATACCCGCCGGTGGGCCTCCACCAGCGAAGCGCCGCCATTCAGCGGCGCATCTGTCGGCATTGCAACTCCCCTCCACACCCCAACCGCTGCCGCCCTTCCCCATGTGGTCGGCTTTCCCGACCTCGGAGTACTACGGCGACTCCGCCCCGACCCAGCCCGTTCGGTCGACGGCGGACCTATCCCAACCACCAGGCTGGCCGCCCGACAGTGGGAACCGAGACCAGGTGGTTCCCGTGTTCACTGTGGTTCGCTCAACCGAGGAGGAGCCCGGCTCTGCCCCAGCGGCCTCGCCACGCCTACGCCGCAGACCTTCAACATGGCCTCCCCGGACACGGGCTTCACCGACCCGAGAAGTTCACCGCCACCCCGCTACGGGCGACAGCTGCGCACCGCTCCCGGCCCACATCCACCAGGTTCGAGCCGGTATAGCGTTGAGGGGCGTTACAACACCGGTTCCTCGCGTACTCCTCTCGGCCAACGCTCACCGGACCCACGCCATCTGGCAGTACTGACGCACCCCGGCTTTGTCAGGGCTGCTCCCACCCTCCCCGGCACCTCCCGGATCAGGCTGCCCCCAGCTTCACCCGGCCGCTGCGACGACCCGGCGACGCAGGTCTCCCACCTCCGCTCGAACCACAGCGCCTCACGGCGCACGAAAAAGGCCTTGAACGCCTTCGACATCACCTTCAACGGCCGCCTCAGCGCCGGTCGCAAGTAGACAGTCAACCCAGGAAGTACACCGGAGAGTTGACAGTCCCCCACGGTCGCGGCAGGTGTCACGACAGCGGCTGGCTTGCTGGTAGGCGTGAGGCATGCGCCGGATCTGTGTTGGCAGGGTGCTACGGGTGGCGGGTTGTGGTGTAGAGCCATTTGTGCCAGGGGTGGGTGGTGGTGTCGGCGCCGGACCGGTGCATCGCCGCCATCATGGGGTGGTTGTCCACGTCGACGAGCGACTGCACCGCGGCGAAGCCGCGCGCGCGGGCGGCGCGGTAGGCCGCACGGAGGAGTTGGTCGACGTAGCGGTGGCCGCGCTGTTCGGGGAGGACGCCGATGAGCACGATCGTGCCGGTTCCGGGATCAGCGACCCGTTGGGCCAGCCCCACGAACCCGACCGGGACACCGACGGCCGTCTCGGCGTACAACCACGACTGGGCGTCCGCGGCACCAGCGCGGTGGTCCAGGAATGTGGTGGCCCACTGCCGGGGCCGGCGCCTGCCCAACACCATGGCGTCGGTCCGGTCCAGGGTCTGGGCCAGGCACCGCCCGATCACCGGTACGAACGCCGCCGGCCCCATCCGCGACATCGGCCGCAGGCGCAGCCCGGCCGGTTCGGGCAGCGGTTGACCGGTGTCGGCCCACCAGAAACCCTCCTTCTCCTGGAACAACTCGAACCCGCACGCCTCGGCAGCGCCGCGGTGGGCGGCGTGGTCAGGACTCACCGCGTTGACCGGCAGGTAGACCGCCGCGCCCGGCGCGGCCGAGTCCACGGCCGCGGTCAGCGCCGCCCGCGCGGCGTCCAGCCCGCCTTCCGCCCAACGCAGCCGAGCCAACGCGTACTCGGTGGGCTCGCGCTCGAAGATCTCCGCCCGCCCCAGCACCACCGACGCCTGTTCCACGCCATCGCGCTCCACCACAAAGCGCGCGATCGGCCGCAACGTCGACCCCGGCCTGACCTGCGACGGATCAAGCTCGACCCGACGCACCACACCCATCGAACAACCCCAACCCGTCACCCGCCACGGACACCCACAACCATCCAACACCTGCGCGGTACCAGCGACCGCCCCGCCCATAACCCCAAGACCCCGCAACAGGCAGATGTGCTCGGTTGACGCGAACCCGTCCGTTCCCGAGCGTCAGGCATCCCTGGCCGGTGACCGCCCCGGCGCTGGCCGTCGGGTTCGGCGCTGCCGGCCCGGATGGCCCGACCGTTCGATCAGCGGCTCGCCGGCTGGGCTGACGCTGCCGCCGGCAGCGCGCGAGCACCCGGTCAACTGCTCCGGAGCCGGTCCAGGGCGTCGAGAATGAGGTCGAGCGCCAATTCGAATTCGACGTCGTCATCGCACGGTCCGAGGGCGCCGGTGTGGGTGACCGCGAGGGCCATCTCGACGATGTACGGATGGGTGGCGCCGAGTTGGTTCGCGAGGCTCGCGGCCGTCTCCGGATCGAGGTCCCCGGAGTCGTCGAAAAGGTTCTGGGTGAACCCGAGGAGGCGGCTGCCGAGGATGTGCAGGGAGTGATGCACCTGCCCGATGGAGAAGCCGCCTTCGCGGAGGATGCCGATTACGGCGTTGATGTATCCCAACACCGCCGGGCCGGGAGCGGTTCGCGTTTCTATGGTGCGTGCCGCCCACGGGTGACGCAGGACCACGCTGCGCGCGGCGAGCGCCATCACACGCAGCGATGTCTTCCAGTCGGGAGGGTCGGCACTCATCGGGATCTCGCTGACCACGGCGTCGACCATGCCGTCGAGAAGGTCCTCCTTGTTGCGCACGTGGGTGTATAGGGACATGGCCTCAACGTCCAACTCCTGGGCGAGCCTGCGCATGCTGATCGCCTCGATGCCGTCCCGGTCGGCGAAGGCGATGGCGGCTGCCACCACTCGTTCTCTGGTCAACTGGGTGCGGCGCTGCGCGCCGGTCCTGCCCGAGGCGGCGATCTTCATCTCGTCAGGGACCTCCTTGACATCCTTACTCCGTAAGGTCTACTTTACGGCGTACGGGCGACACTTACGACGTAAGGTCGCCAACCTATCACGGTGCGGACACGGAAAGCCTCGACTCGAACCACGGCAGGCAGCCGACAGCACTCTGCCGCCGCGCCGAATCACCCGCGACCAAGACGCGGCACCTGGCTCCAGCGCAGAAGGGGAGATACCACCATGCCGATCAGTCCACCGACCATGCGGGCCATCATCCAGGACGGGTACGGACCGCCGCAGCAGGTGCTCCGGCTCGGCGCGATGCAGGCGCCGTCGATCGGCCCCGACGACGTCCTGGTCCACGTAAGGGCGACCAGTGTGAACACTCCGGACTGGTGCACCGTCGCCGGAGTGCCACAGATCCTGCGCCTGGGTTCCGGCCTGCACCGGCCGAAGCGCCGGGTCCGGGGCAGCGACGTCGCCGGCGTCGTGGCGGCCGTCGGCCAGCGGGTCACCGACCTGGCGCCCGGCGACGACGTGCTCGGCTCCACCAGACCCAAGGCCGGCACGTTCGCGGAGTACGCGGTCGTGCCGGCGGCGCAGCTCGTCCCGAAACCGTCCGGACTCAGCTTCGCCGATGCCGCGGCATCGGTCATGACCGGGCTCGCTGCCCTGGTTGCGATGCGAGACGTGGGGAAGGTCGGCACCGGTACCCGGGTCCTGATCAACGGCGCATCGGGCGGGGTCGGGACAATGGCGGTCCAGATCGCCAAAGCGCTCGGTGCCGAAGTCACCGGCGTATGCGGTACCGGCAACGTCGAACTGGTCCGGTCGCTCCGGGCCGACCACGTCATCGATTACACCGCGGCGGACTTCACCCGCGGCCAGCAGCGTTTCGACGTCATCCTCGACAACGTGTTGAACCACCCGCCGACGGCCACCGCGCGCGCACTGGCGCCGAAGGGAGTCCTCATCCCGAACAGCATCGGATACACCGGCGGCATCCTGGCCGGCCTGCCGAGGATCGCGCGGGCCGTGCTGCTGGGAATTGGCTCCACCACCGTCAAGCTCGTGACCCCTGCCATAAACCGCGAAAACCTCGGTGCGCTCGTCGGGCTCCTGGAATCCGGGCAGGTCAGAGTCGTCATTGACAAGACCTACCCGCTCGACCAGGCGGCGAGCGCGGTCACGCACATGCTGGAACATCACGCCAGCGGCAAGATCGCCATCACCGTATAGCGGAGCGACCGCACCAATCGAGAGCATCCAGAGTCGACACAACCCCGGATGATCGTGCGGCGGCCGCACCGGATCCCGCGCCCGGTACCAGTGTTAGCCGAGGTGTGGCAGTACCGCCCGTTCGGCGAGTGTCCAGGTTGTCGTGGTGAGCAGGTAGCAGCCGACGGCGACCGGGGCGATCGTGGCGAACGCGACGGTCCCGTAGGGCAGCAGGCGGACCAGCCGGCGGACGGTGCCGGAGCCGGGCTGACCGGGCGCGCTGACCGGGCCGGTGGCGGCGAGCTGCCGGGCGGTCTGCCGGGCGGAGAACCAGGCCAACGCGAGCAGCGCGAGCAGCAGCACGCCGAACGCGGCGGCCGGTGCGCTGGTCAGGCCGGCGGTGCCGAGCACGGCCGGCCAGTGCCCGGCCAGCGGCGCGCCGAGGACAGTGGCGTCGAGGATCGCGTTGGGCTGGCCGGCGATCGTGGGCACCACGATGATCCGGTACACCGTGCTGAGCGCGACCAGTTGCACCAGCGCCGGCCGCAGCCCCGCGAACGGGCTGACCCCGGCCTGGCGGTAGGCCGCGGCGGTCTGCGCGGCCAGCGCGGCGCGGTCGCGGCCGTACCGGCGGCGCAGCCTGGCCAGCTCCGGTGCGAGCGCGGCCTGCGCCCGCCCGGCCCGCTGGGCGGCCAGCGCCGCCGGGATCAGGCAGGCCCGCACCGCGACGGTGAGCAGCACGATGGAGATCGCCAGCGCGGTGCCGCCGGTCGGGCCGGGCAGCACCCGGGCGATCCCGCTCAGCGTCCAGTAACCGACGCGGACCAGCGGGTCGAGCAGTGTGTAGAACGACATGGGAGTACCTCCGGGAGCGGGACGGGGCGGGCAGGCGGCAGGCGCCGGCACGCGCGTCCAGACCGACCAGGGCCGCAACCGGGAGACAGGACCGTCGCATGTGGACGGTGCCGGATCGATCCGGGCGGCTCGGCCGACCAGCGGGCCGGCCTGGTCAGGCGGCGCGAGTGCCGGCGGCCCGGCCCGGTGCCCGGGGACGGGGCCGGCCGGGCGCGGCCGGATCGCCCTGCCGCGCCAGCACCGGCGGACCGGCCGGCCGGGCAGCCGGAGCGGCGAACCAGGCCGGCACGACCGCGACAACCACCACGGCACGCCGCGCGCAGGCGACCACCGCGGCGGCGAGCACCACGCCGGCGACCGGAAGCGCCCACCCCGACCCGGCCGGCGCCCACAACGCCGACGCCGCCCACGACACCGAAGCCGCCCACGACATCAGGGCCGCACCGAGCAGGACCGGGCCGAGCACCGCGGCCGTTCGCGCTCCCACCCGCCCCGGCGTCATGACCCACCTCCGCCACCGGCCCGCTCAGGGCCCGTGCACCGATGCTACCCACCGCTATCCCCACCCGGCGCCGGCAACAACGGCGGACCACAAGCGCCCGGCCCATGCTGAGCAGACCTTGCGTCTGCCGGAGAACGTCGAGCCGACGGCCGCTGACAGTGGCTTCGGGACGCATGTGGTGGCCGGTTGTGGGTCGGCGTGGGACCTGTTGCCCTATATGTCGCCGTCCGTCCATAATGACGTCGAGGGCGGCCTGCCGGTTCGTGATCCGAGCCGCGGAGGTGCGCGACGGCCGCGTCTGTCCGGCAGAACCCGGCGGACGAACGGCACGCGGCTGGTCGCCGAGACCCACGACCGCTGGAGCCGCCCGATGGCCTCGCTGCTCGCCACCCGCCGCATGCTGCCGGTACTGCTTGCCCTGCCGCTGACCGGCACGTTGTTGTTCGCGGCCTCGCCGGCGGCGGCCGGTTCGCCGCCCGGCCAAGCCAGTCAGGCGGCTCCCGCCCTTGCGGTGGCCGCCGACCTCACCGCGACGATCAGGCTGAACAACTGCTCGGCGGCGCTGGTGCGCTACCCGGGTTCGCTGTCGACCGACCGGGCGATGATGCTGACCAACGGCCATTGCTTCGAAGGCGGCTTTCTAGCCGCCGGTCAGGTGATCACGAATCGGGCCAGTACCCGGCGGGGAACGCTGCTCAACTCCGCCGGGTCGGCCGTAGCCACCCTCACCGCGGACCGGGTGCTCTACGCGACAATGACCGGGACCGATGTCACGCTCTACCGCCTCACCAGCACCTTCGCCGCCGTCCAGTCGGCCACCGGCATCTCCGCGCGGACGATCTCGGCCAGTCACCCGGTGACCGGTGACACCTTCGTACCGTCGGGGTTCTTCGCCCGGGTCTTCGACTGCGACATCCAAACGTTCGTGCCGACCCTGCGCGAGGACGTGTGGACCTGGCACGACTCGATCCGGTACAACGCCGCCTGCGCGACCGTGCACGGCACCTCTGGCTCGCCCATCGTCAATACCGGCACCGGCGAGATTGTCGGCATCAACAACACCGCCAACGACAACGGCGGAGTCTGCACGCTGAACAACCCGTGCGAGGTCGGCCCCGGCGGAACCGTCACGGCCACCCAGGGTTTGCGCTACGGACAAGAGACGTACTGGTTCACCACCTGCCTGACCACCAGCCGCACGATCAATCTGAACCAGGCCGGGTGTCTGCTGACCAGGCCGGGCGGGTAAGCGATC
>JBBWZH010000248.1:0-4166 GCA_039648995.1 Mycobacteriales bacterium | reverse complement strand
GGCCGAGCGGGACGTACCGTTCACCTACTACCCGCTGATCCCGGGCAATTCCACCCGGTACCCGGAAATCAAGGAACTGCAGAAGGCGAACATGGCCAAGACGCTCGCGGTCAAGGTGGTCGAGCGGATGCACCGCGCCCAGCAGCTGACCACCCACGTCGAGCGGCTGTCCACGTTCCTCGACGCGGGCCGGCCGGTCGACCTGCTCAAGATCGACGCCGAGGGCGCCGAGGTGGACGTGCTGCGCGGGATCGACCCGGCGCACTGGCCGCTGATCGAGCAGGTGGTGATGGAGGTGCAGGACCTGGACGACCGGCTGGACGCGGCCCGGGAACTGCTCACCGAGCACGGGATGCCGCCGGTGATCCGGCAGGCGCCGCTGATCGAGGCGGACAACCGGGCCTACCTGGTCCGGGCCGCCCGCGGCTGACCGGCGGCACCGGCCGGGCCGGGCACGGGGCCCCGTGCCCGGGCCGGGCCGGCCCGGCCCCGACCCGGCCCGGGGGCTACCGGACCCGGTGCGCGAACATCCGGGTCGCCCAGAACACCGCCAGCAGCGAGAGCGTCAGGTTGATCACCAGCGCCTGCCAGACCGCCGAGTTGCCGACGTCGCCGGCGAACAGCGCGCGCACCCCGTTGGTGGCCCAGTAGAACGGGTTCCACCGGGCGATCCGGATCAGCCAGATCGGCGCGAGCGTCAGCGGCAGCAGCACCCCGGACAGCAGCGCCAGCGGCTGCGACACCGTGTTGACCAGCGGCCCGAGCGCGGCCACGTTCTTGATCCGCAACGCCATCGCGTACGAGACGGCGGACGCGAACAGGCCCATCAGCGTGAGCAGCAGGTAGGCCAGCAGCAGCGGGCCGATCGAGAGCCCCAGATGGAACGGGATGACCAGCAGCGTGATCAGCACCGCCTGACCCATCATCGTGGCCACCTCGGCCAGGGCCCGGCCGAGCAGCAGCGCGAACCGGCTCACCGGGGTCACCCGGGACCGCTCGATGATGCCGGCGCGCAGCTCGGCGAGCAGGCTGAAGCCGGTGAAGAAGCCGCTGAACAGCACCAGCACGATCAGCAGCCCGGGCACGTAGATGCGGTACGCGTCGGCGTACGTGCGGGCGCCCATCGGGGCCAGCGCCGGCTTCAGCAGCGGCGCGAACAGGACCAGGTACGCGATCGGCTGGACGAAGCCGATCACCAGCCGGATCGGGGTACGGAACACCAGCAGCATCTGCCGCTGGAAGATCAACCAGGTGTCACGGAGCAGCTTCATGTTCTTCCCTCGCGGGTTCTGTGGTGTCCAGTGGCACGGTCACTGGGCCGCCGGGGACGGATCCCCGGCAGCCGGGGGCATGGTCAGGACTCGCGCAGGGTCCGGCCGGTCTTGATCAGGAACACGTCGTCCAGGCTGGGCCGGGTCAGCTCCATCTTGTCGAACGTGATCCCGGAGCCGTCCAGCGTGCGCAGGATCTGCGGGATCGCGGTCGACGCGTCGTCCACGTAGAGGCGCAGGGTGCCCTCGCCGGCGGTCTCCACGTTGCGCACGTACTCGAAGCCGCCGAGCAGTTCGGCCGTCGTCGGGGTGGAGCCGTTCACCCCGACGGTGACCACGTCGCCGGCGATCTCCCGCTTCAGCGCGTCCGGGGTGCCGCCGGCGACGATCTCGCCGTTGTCGATGATCGCGATCCGGTCGCAGAGCGCGTCCGCTTCGTCGAGGTAGTGCGTGGTGAGGAAGACGGTCATGCCCTCGCCGCGCAGCCGGCGCACCTCGTCCCAGGTGCGGGCGCGGCTCTGCGGGTCCAGCCCCGCGGTGGGCTCGTCCAGGAAGACCACCTTGGGGTCGTGGATGACGCCCATCGCGATGTCCACCCGGCGGCGCTGCCCGCCGGAGTAGGTGACGCACTGCCGGTCGGCGAACTCCGTCAGCTGGAACGCGTCCAGCGCCTTCACCGCCCGCTGCTGCGCGTCCGCCTTGCTCAGCCCGTACATGCGGGCCTGCAGGACGATCTCCTCCCGGCCGGTGGCCTCGTCGGTGGTGCCGCCGCCCTGGGCGACGTAGCCGATGCGGCGGCGTAACTCCTTGCCCTCGCGGCGCAGGTCCAGGCCGGCGATCATGGCCTCGCCGCCGTCCGGCTCGATGAGCGTGGTCAGCATCCGCAGCGTGGTCGTCTTGCCCGCCCCGTTCGGGCCGAGGAAGCCGAAGATCTCGCCCTCGGCGACGTCCAGGTCGACGCCGCGGACGGCCTCCACCGTGGTGCTCTTGCCGCGCTTGCCGACGCTGAACGACTTGCGCAGCCCTTTGGTCTTGATCATCCCAACTCCGTACGGGGGGTGGGCCGGCAGGCGGCCGGCGACAGCGGGGCGTCAGGCTAGGGTGCCGTGACGTTGCGGTACAGCGGGGGATTTCTGGTCAGTTCGGTGACGGGCCAGCCGTTCGAGCCGCTCGGCCGCTGTTCTCGCCCCACCGGCCGCGGCGAAGTCGTCCCGCACGCGCCCGGCCGCGGCCCGGTAGGCCGGGTCGTCCAGCAGCGTGGTGACGACCGCGCGCAGCTCGTCGGGGCGGATCCGGCGGAGCAGGATGCGGATGCCGGCCCCGGCGGCGACCACCTGGTTCGCGGTCACCGGCTGGTCGTTGATCAACGGGCCCATCGCCAGCGGCACGCCGTGCGCGAGCGTCTCGCAGACCGTGTTCATGCCGCCGTGGCAGACCACCGCGTCCACCTGGGGCAGCAGCTCGAGCATCGGCACCCAGGGCGCCACCACCACGTTCGGCGGCGGGTCCGGCAGCATGTCGGGGCCGGCGGCGATGACGCCCTGCACGTCGGGCAGCCCGGCGAGCGCGGCGGCGGCGCGCGGGTAGAACGCGGTCACGTGGTCGGGCTGCAGGGTGCCGAGGCAGACCAGCACCTTGCGGCGGCCGGGGTCGAGCCGGTCCCAGGGGAACTCCCGGGTCGCCGGCCGGTCGGCCAGGATCGGGCCGACCAGCGCGTAGTGGTCCGGGAACGGCACCGGCCCGGTCAGCGCCCGCGAGGTCAGCGCGATCACCAGGTGAGGCGAGAACCGCAGGTCGTAGCGCTGGTCGGCCGGGACGCCGGCCTCCGTCCAGATCTTCTCGATCTGGCCCGCGACCCACTCCTCGACCTTCGGCAGCGCCCGGAACGGCCGGGTCAGCTCCATCGACGACGACACCAGCGCGGCCCACGGCAACCCGTGCCGGTCGGCCACCAGCCCGCCCGCCGGGGCGTGCTGGTCCACCAGCAGTACGTCCGGTTGGTACGTCTGGACGGCCTGCTCGACGGCAGGCAGGACGAACCGGGTGTAGGGGACGACGAAGCTCTTCCACAGCGACTTCACCGCGGCGGCTCCCTGGCCGCCCTGCTCCCGGTAGAGCCGGCTGCCCGTCGGCAGGATCGTCGCCGCCGGCCCGAGCATCGGTCGGAGCACCATCTCCGACCCGACCCAGGCCACCTCGTGGCCGCGGGCGACCAGCTCACGGGCGATCCCGATCGTCGGGTTGACGTGTCCGGCCAGCGGCAGCGTGATGATCAGGTACCGGCTCATGCCCCACCGCCAACCGGCTGACCAGGCATAACTCGTGCCACCGACGGCATAACTGGCTCAGCCGCGGCGGCGCCGCCCGGGCCGGGCGGCGGGCCGGCGGCGCGCCGGGCGGCCACGAACTCGACCACGTCCCCGACGCTCAGCCCGATGATCCGGTCGATGTCCAGACCGGCCACAAAGGCCGGCAGGTCGACCGCGTCGCCGTATCGACTCCGCAGCAATTCGGCTAGTGCCAAGAGTTCAATACTTTCCATCCCGAGGTCGACTTCGAGCCTGGCGTTCGGAGTAATCGCGACAGCCCATTCAGCGCTCTCCCGGGTAACTTCAAGGAGTATTCCGACGATCTCATCGAACAACCCCCCGCCCGTTCCGGCGCCGGTCAACGACCCCTCCGTCACCATGCGGTCCTCCCTGCTGGCACTCGTCCGGATGGCGCCGTCTACCGTACTCATCCAGGGCAGCTTCGCAGCTAAAGAGCCTGAAACTACTCACTTGGCTTGACGGCGCTTGCGCCGTGTGAAACTCTGCCGACGGGTGTCCGAACCGAAGCGAATGCGACATTCCGACTAATCGAAGTTGCCAATGCAGGGGGGCCTCTAATGAAGGG
>JBBWZH010000235.1:0-6349 GCA_039648995.1 Mycobacteriales bacterium | reverse complement strand
CCGCGCGGCAGTCCGGGCATGTTCCGGGGTGCCGCGCGGGCGCGTGCCCCAACCGGCGGGTCGCGCCGAGGGCGCGCCGGGCGGGTTGGGCCGGGGCGGCGCTGGGGCGGCCGGGCGGGGAGCGGATGGCGACCGCTCGGGGAGCGGGGGCCGGCAGGGTCGAGCCGACCGGAACTCGACCCGAGGAGAACATGCGTAGCAGGTACGTCGCCGTGTTGGCCGGGCTCGCCCTCGCCGCGGGCACTGGTGTCGTGGCACCGGCGGTGGCATCGGCCGGCACCGACCACCGGCAGCTCCGGCAGTGTCAGCGGGAGTTCGACGCGGCCGTGCACGAGGACAACGACGCGTACAACGCCAAAGACGCGGCCCGGTACGAGGCGATCCTCAACCCGCGGATGATCTTCTGGAACGACGGCACCGCGACCTACGGCCGGGACCCGATCATGGCCACCGCGCGGGCCAGCTTCGCCGTCCCGGGCTGGTCGTGGACATACTCGATCGAGTCCGAGACCGTGTACGGCTGCCCCTCGGGCATCGCCGTGGCGCGCCCACTACATCCGGCCCGCCGACAACATCGACCGGGTGTTCGTGTTCACCCAGACGCTGGTCCACGAGCACGGCAAGTGCACGGTCGCGATCGGCAACGTGCACCTGCTGCCGGCCTGACTGACCTCAGGCGGTGACCACCCCGGGCCGCGCGGCGTCGATCGGCGGGACCGTCCGGCGCGGGTCGTACCAGTGGACGGTCGCGATCGGCAACGTGCACCTGCTGCCGGCCTGACTGACCTCAAGCGGTGGCCACCCGGGCCGCGCGGCGTCGATATCTGCCGAGCCCGGGACCGTCTGTTTTGGACAAGACGGCGCCGGTCGGGGCTGGCAGCGTGTCGGTATGACGTTTCAGTCCAGGCATATCAGCGAGTGGATCGACCGGCCGGCCGGCGAGGTCTACGACTACGCCTCGGACCCGGTCAACGTGCCGTTGTGGGCGCCCGGGCTGGGCAGCGCGGTGGAGCAGGTGGACGGTCGCTGGTTCGTCGAGACCCCGATGGGACGGGTGGGCCTCGCGTTCGTCCCGCGCAACGACTACGGCGTTCTCGACCACGAGGTCACGCTGCCTTCGCACGAAATTGTCAACAATCCGATGCGAGTTATCCCAGCCAATCAGGCGAGCGAGGTCGTGTTCACGCTGCGGCGCAGGCCCGGCATGAGCGACGACGAGTTCGAGCGGGACGCCGAGGCTGTCGCCGCCGACCTGGCCCGGCTCAAGCGGATCCTGGAACGCCGGTAGGAGCGGCCGTCCCCCCGTTCGGCCGGAAGCCCAGGGGCCGGAGCTCCGCCGCATCCAGGTTGTGGCCGCCGGGCGTCGGCAGCATCACTGCCGTGCGACAGCGGTCCGCGGCCACCCACGCGTAGCCTCACCTGCGCAAACCTTGGGGGTGGCTGGATGAACGCCTGCACCGACGCGGAGATCCGCAGCCTGCTCGCCCGGGTCGCCCAGGTGGCCGACGCGGGCACCGTGGCGGCGTACCTGGAGCTGTTCACCGAGGACGCCGTCTGGGAGATGCCGGCGAACCCGGCGGTGGGCGCCCCGGCCGAGCGGCGGGCCGGCCGGGCAGACATCGGCGCCGGCGTACGGGCGCGGCGGGCGGCCGGGATGCAGGGCCCCGGCACCGCGACGCGGCACGTGGTCGCCGGCACCGCGGTACTCCCCGCCCCACCGACCACCGCGACGCCGGACCCCCGGGCGCCGGATCCCGCGACGCCGGATCCCGCTGCGCCGGATCCCGCGGCGCCGGACCCTGCGGCGGCCCGTGCGGCGGTGCCCGGTTCTGCGGCGGCCGGTTCTGCGGCGGCGGCCACGGCTGCCGCGGTCAGCTACTGGATGTTCTTCGCCGACACCACGTCCGCGCCGCGGCTGGTCAGCGTCGGGCGCTACGACGACGAACTGCGCCAGGTTGCTGGCCAGTGGCTGCTTGCCCGCCGCACGATCACCGTGGGCTGAGCGGCGATGGCTGCCGAGGCGATCGATCCGGTGATCGATCTCACCGGCAAGGTCGCGCTGATCACCGGCGCGGCCGGCGGGCAGGGGGCCGCGGAGGCGCGGCTGTTCGCCTCTCTCGGCGCCCGGGTGGTGCTGGCCGACCTGGACACCGCCGGCGCGCTCGCGCTGGCGGCGGACCTCGGCGACGCGGCGGTGGGCGTGCCGCTGGACGTGCGGAGCCAGCCCTCCTGGCAGCGGGCGGTGGGCACCGCGGCGGACCGGTTCGGTGGGCTGGACGTGCTGGTCAACAACGCCGGACGGCACGTGCCGGCGCCGCTGGCCGAGCTGACCGAGGCGGAGCTCGCCGGGACGCTCGGGGTGAACCTGGTTGGCGCGATCCTCGGCATGCAGGCCGTGCTGCCGGTGATGGGCCGCGGCGGGTCGATCGTCAACATCGCCTCGACGGCGGCGCTGCGTGGCTACGCCGGCGGCTTGGCGTACAGCGCGTCGAAGTGGGGGCTGCGCGGCGCGACCCGCTCGGCAGCCCGCGAGCTGGGTGCGCTCGGCATCCGGGTGAACTGCGTCTGCCCCGGCGCGATCGACACCCCGATGGCCTCCGACCAGGCGCGTCGCGGTGGCGGGATGGTGGCCCGCCAGCCGCTCGCCCGGGTCGGCCGGCCCGACGAGGTGGCCAGGCTCGCCGCGTTCCTGGCCAGCGACGCGAGCAGCTACTGCACCGGTGCGGAGTTCGTCGTCGACGGCGGCCTGACCGCGTAGGCCCAGCCCACCCACGCAGTCTCTGTCGACCGCGGACTGTGGCTATCGACTGTGGACCGGGTGTCGTTGGGACCGCCGGCTGTCGACCGTGGACCGTGGCTGTCGACCGTGGACTGTGGACCGGGTGTCGTTGGGACGGCCGGCTGTCGACCGTCGACCGCGGCTGTTGACCCTGGACCGCGGCTGTTGACCCTGGACCGTTGGCTGTTGACCCTGGATCGTGGCTGTCGACCGTGGACCGTTGGCTGTTGACCCTGGATCGTGGCTGTTGACCCTGACCGCAGGTGTCGATTGTGGACCGTGGGTGTCGGCTGTGGACCGTGACTGTCGGCTGTGGACCGTGGGTATCGACCGTGCACCGTGGACCGTGGACGCGGGTCGACCGTCGACGCGACCAGGCCGGGCCGCCGTACGGGCGGGCCGGCCTGGTCGGTCGCGTCGGGTCAGTTCAGCTGGCGGGGGCGCCGAACTGGCCGTTGACCAGTTTGGACGGTTTGACGAAGGTGAACGCCTCGGCCGGCTCGTTCGGGCTGTGGTTGTCGGCGGTGAAGAAGTACTGCTCGAACACGCCGGTGTTCGCCTCACCGGCGCCGAGTCCCTCGATGGCCTTGGCCAGGGCGGCGGTATCGGTGGTCGTGTTCGCCTTCTTCGCCGCCGCGGCGACCAGTTGCAGCCCGTCGTAGTCGTAGGCGAGCACCAGCGAGGCCTGGATGGAGCCCTGTGCGGCCAGCGCCTGGATCATCGTGTTGAGCGCCGCCGGTTGTTTGCCCTGCTCCCGGTAGCCGGTGCTCTGGAAGACCTCCATCCGCAGATTGGCCACCTCGGGAGTGCCGAGCAGGCCGGCCGGCGGCGCGGTGACCACGATGTCGGTCGCTGCGACGGCGACGTCGCCCAGCACCGGCACGTTCCAGCCGATCTTGGTCAGGCCCTTGAGCACGTAGCCGACCGGCGCGCCGTACGCGACCACGATCAGCGCCTGCGGGTTGCCGCCCTGCAGCTTCTGCAGTTGCGGGGTGACGTCCAGCGAGGTCTCGTCGAACTTGTCGATGCCGGTGACCGTCGCGCCGCCGGCCTCGCAGGCGGACTTGATCTGCGGGCCGAGCGCGTCGGCGTACGCGTCGTCGGCGTGCAGGATCGCGACCTTGGTCTGCCCCTGCTCCTTGGCGTACGGGCAGAACGCCTTCGCGTAGGTGGTCGGCGACGGCGACAGATCGAAGTTGTACGGGAACTTCGTCGCGTCGGACGAGTCTTTGGTCGGCCCGATGTTGAACGAGAGGATCTTGTTCTGGTTCAGGATCGGCAGCACCGCGGCGGCGAGGTTGGACGGGCCGCTGTCCAGCCAGGCCAGCGGCTTGTGACCGGAGTTGATCGCCTCCTGCAGCTTGGTCACCGCGGTCGTCGGGTTGCCCTGGTCGTCGACCGCGTCCACCTGGATCTGCTTGCCGTTGATGCCGCCGGCCTTGTTCAGCACCGCCGCCGACGCCTTCACCGCCTGCACGGTCATCGCGGCGTTGCGGCCCAGGGTCCCTTGCGCGCTGAGCCCGGCGCTCACCAGCACCCGCACGGTGCCGCTGTCGCTGCCGCTGCCGGAACCGGTGTTGTTCGAACTGCATGCGGCGGCCAGCAGCAGCGAACTGCCGAGGGCGGCCACCGTGGCCCATCGATGACGCATGTCGGCCTCTCCGTTCACTTAGCAAGCGCTTGGTTGGGGACGGTAGAGATTCCAGGTGGCCCGGTCAAGGCGGTGTTACCGGAACGAGAACCAGCCGTACCGAACCGTCCACATTGGCCCGATGTGCCGCGGGGAGTGGTGTCGGCAGTGTTGCGATGCGGGTGTGGGCGAGTGAGGCGGCGGCATAGCAAGCGCTTGGTTGGTAAGCTATGGTGGCCGGACCTGTCGCCGCACCGGGGAGGATCCGGTGACCCTGATCTGGGGCGGGCTCTCGCTGGGAGCCGTGTACGCGCTCGTCGCGGTGGGCTACAACATCGTCTTCACCGCGTCCGGCACGTTCAACTTCGCGCACGCCCAGCTGCTGATGCTCGGCACCTTCCTGGCGTACTGGGGCCTGGCGGTGCTGGAATGGCCGGCGGTAGCGGTGTTCCTGCTGGCCTCTGTGATCGTCGGTGCGGTCGCGGTCGCCGAGGAGCGGTTCGCGATCCGGACGGTCCGCGGCACCGAGGCGCAACTGGTGACGACCGTCGGCGTGGCCACGCTGATCAACGGGAGCAGCCAGCTGATCTGGGGGAGCCAGCCGCTGACCGTGCCGTTCCTGTCCGGCGGTCGCGCCTGGACGCTGCTCGGCGGCAGGGTGCTGCCGGTCGAGCTGGTGCTGATCGCCGTCGCGATCGTGGTCGCCGCCGGGCTGGTCTACTACAGCCGGCACAGCATGGTCGGGCTGGCCGTGCTGGCGATGGCCGAGGATCGGGAGGCCGCTCAGCTGCGCGGTGTCAACGTGCGGATGCTGACGCTCGGCGCGTTCGCCGTCTCCGGCCTGCTGGCCGGCGCGGTCGGCCCGGTGGTCGGGCCCAAGACGTTCGCCGTGGCCACGCTCGGATCAGCGCTGGCGCTGAAGGGCTTCGTGGCGCTCGCGCTCGGCGGCTTCGGCAGCATCGGCGGCGGCGTGGTCGGCGGGTTCGCCATCGGGCTGATCGAGCAGTACGCGGCCCGCTACCTGGGCAGCACGTACGTCAACCTCACGATCTTCGGGGTGCTGCTGCTCATCCTGCTCGCCCGCCCCGCCGGCCTGTTCGGCCGCCCGCTGGAGCGGATGGTCTGATGGCCGCGATCCGCCGGCTGCCCCGGTGGCTGCTGCCGCTGGCGCTCGGCGCGGTGCTGATCGGGCTGCCGCGGTTGGGCGTCGACCTCGGCACGCAGCGCCAGATCGAGCTGACCTGCATCCTGGCGCTGCTGGTCAGCGGCCTGAACCTGAGCCTCGGCTACGCAGGCGAGCTGGCGCTCGGCCAGGCGGCGGTGTACGCGGTCGGCGCCTACGGCTCCGGGTACCTCGGCGCGCACGGGCACACCGACATCCTGCTGCAGCTGCTGGTGTCCGCCGCGGCCGCGCTCGTGGTCGGGCTGCTCACCGGCATCCCCGGGCTGCGGCTGGGCAACTGGTCGCTGGCGATGACGTCGTTCTTCCTGGTTCTGCTCATCCCGGACCTGATCGCGATGTTCCCGGACCAGACCGGCGGCCGGATCGGGCTGGTCGGCATCGCGTTCCCCACCCTGCTCGGCCGCGAACTCGGCCAGCACGGCTACTACCTCCTCGTCGCCGTGGTGACGGTCGCCTGGTTCGTGATCATGCGCAACCTGGTGACCTCCCGGCACGGCACCGCGTTCCGGGTGCTGCGGCAGAGCCCGGTGCTCGCCGCGTCGCACGGCATCTCGGTCTACCGGCTGAAGCTCACCGCGTACGCGCTGGGCAGCGTGCCCGCGGGGGTGGCAGGCACGCTGTTCGCCAACCTCGACCACTACATCTCGCCGACGGCGTTCGACTTCTCGCTCGCGGTCAGCATTCTCGCCGCATCCATCCTGGGCGGCTCGGCCAGCGTCTACGGCGCGCTGGTCGGCGCGGCCATCATGCAGTTCGG
>JBBWZH010000232.1:0-17336 GCA_039648995.1 Mycobacteriales bacterium | reverse complement strand
AAGAGCGTGACGCCCTCAAGCGCGTCAGCCTCGCGGCCGCGATGACGACCGCCCTGATCGCCCGCGGCGTGCCCGATTCGACCGCGGCTATCGCGGGTGAGCTGGGCGTCCTCGCCTTCAAGCGGGGGTACGCCGGATGGTCCGAGGACGACCGTGACGCCAAGGATGAACTCGCTCGGTACACCCTGGCGGCCCTGGATGAGCTCCGGGCGGCGAGCGCATCGCTGGGCTGACCGGGCCAACCTCGCCCGCTCGTCGGCAGGGGCGTGGAGACCTCCCTGGCCGCCGTCTGACCACGTGCGCCAGCGGATCGCCCATGATCGCTTGACCGTCATGGGCGGCCGCTGCCAGCGCACGCGGGAGCACGCGGTGCCGGAACGCACCGGCCGATCGGGCCCCGGATCAGCATCCACGTCCGACCGGCCGGTGTGCGTCGATCAGGTCGCGAGGCCGCCGAGCCAGTTCTGCCACGCCTCGGTCTCGGTCGACGGGTCGCGGTCGTCGAAGTAGTGCGCGGTCGCGAAGACCATGTCGTTGTAGCCGTGGATCAGCATGTACATCGCGTCGTCGGTACGCATGCCCACGAAGCTCGGCGAGCCCACGAACTCCACGGTGCCGTCGACCGGCTCGATTCCGGGCACGCTGAGCCGCGCCGGCTGACCGTCCGCCGCGTCCGCGCCGACGCCGACCGCCGCCGTCATGGCCGCCCACGAGTCCTTGGTGATCGGCCCCGGCATGAACAGCAGGCCCTTCGCGGTGCGCGGTGCGAAGTGCTTCAGGTAGACGGCGAGCTTCGTCAGGTAGGCGTGGTCGCCGACCGACAGGCCGTTGTATTCGGCCTCCCAGTTCTCGCCGAGGAGACCACTGTGCACAAAGCGCACCACCGCGCCGCCGCCGCCGCGCGACTCGATGAGCCACTCGAAGGCCATGAACGTGCCGTCCGGGTTCTTGTCCTCCTGCGTCGCGAAGCGGTGACCGGGTTCCCAGACCGTGATGCTGGAGCTGGACACCTCGCCGAACATGTTGAACGTGCTGGTCTTGCTGGCGCTATCGATTTCGGTGCGCCCCATGAGCCAGGAGTCGACTCCCGGCCCCGACGCGATCGCCTCCCACACCTCGTCCGGCGTGGCGTCGACGGTGATCTCGTCGCGGACCTCGAATGGATGCGTCATGACTGCTGCTGCTCCTCTGCTGGCGGGTCGGCGTCCTCGGTGATGCTCGGGTGCACCGCGACGATGAGGCGGTGCGGCCGACCAGTTTCGGTATGATATTTACTGATAATTCCGGTGAGTGCCTCGGTGAGCTCACCCACGAACGCGGCGCGGTCGGCTGGCTTGGCGAACCGCACTTCGGCATCGAGCCCGAACGTGGCGAGCGGCTTGTTGGCCCGCGCCGCCCCGTTGATCAGCGCGCCGGTCTCCCGTACGAGCCGCGCGGCGAGCGCGAGCAGCCAGCGCGCGGACAGCCGATCGGGCGACCGGGCCGGATCGGGCGCGACCGCGGCGAGCGCGGCCGGCGAGATCACGTAGGCCGCGGCGGAAGCCCGCACGACCCGCTCGGTCATGTTGCCCTTGCGACGCTCCTCGACCAACTCCACCAGACCGTGCTGCTCAAGGGTCTTGACGTGGTAGTTGACCTTCTGCCTAGCAAGCCCGAGCCGCGCCGCGAGTGTGGTCGCGGTGTGTGGCTCGGCCAACTCCGCGAGCATCCGGGCCCGGATCGGGTCGAGTGAGACCTCCGCGGCCGCGGCGTCCTCGATCACTGCGACGTCCTGCATGCCGGCGACTCTGTCACCGACAATTCCTGTTGTCAAGACAGTTACAACTGTCTGGAAGAACTTTCCTTCCCAGGCTCAGTGCACCTGGGGTTCCGGGAACAGGTGCGCATTGACCGAGCGCACCTCGGCGGCCAGGCCGACCTGCTCGACCACCTCGACGCCGGCGGCGCGCAGCAGCCGCACCCCCTGGCAGGCTGCGAGCAGCGGCGGCTCCCGCAGCGCCAGCACCACCCGGCCGATGCCGGCGGTCAGGATCAGTTCGGTGCAGGAGCGCGGACGGGACCGGCGGGTGCTGCACGGTTCGAGTGACGTGTACACCGTCGCCCCGGCGGGCGTGACGCCGTTGAGCGCGGCGAGCGCGCCTTCCTCCGCGTGCTCGGTGCCCGCCGCCCGCCGGGACCAACCGTCGGCGAGCCGGCGCCCGTCGGCCCCGACCACGATGGCGCCGACCGAATACGCCGTGGGCACTGGGCGGCACCGCCGGGACAGCTCGATCGCCGCCGCCAGCCACTCCCGGTCGGCCTCGACAGTCCCGGGGGGTGGCCCGCCGTCGGCCGGCCACCGCCGCTCTGACCGCCGGCCCGTTGAGCGGCTTTTGTACCCTGACATGTATACCTCATGCTGATTGGGTTATGTCACTGCATCGTTACCCGTTGACCCTTGTTTGCATCAAGGGTAATACTTCTCGGGTCGCCATAGACCAGTCGATTCACCGCAATCGGGGCGTATCGTCCCGGAGGTCGACATGGCCAGCGTCGGACAGCGACAGGAGGGGCCGCGGGTCATGTCCCCATCGACCCGGCCACCGCAGGCCGGGGTACGCGCCCGGATCACTGTCCCGCTGCAGGTGTCGGACGGGGTGTTCGTCCCGGCCGATGTGATCACCTTCCATGGCCTGGCCGACCGGCGGGAGCACTTGGCGGTCGTATTCGGGGATGCGCTCACCCAGGGCCGCCCGCTGGTCCGGCTGCACTCGGAGTGTCTCACCGGTGATGTGCTGGGCTCCGCGCGGTGCGACTGCGGTCCGCAGTTGCGCGAGGCGATCGGCCTGATGCGGACCAAGGGCGGCGTCCTGCTGTACCTGCGCCAGGAGGGCCGCGGCATCGGGCTCTACAACAAGATCGACGCCTACCTGCTGCAGGACGCCGGGCTGGACACGTTCGAGGCCAACCGGAGCCTGCACTTCGCCGACGACCAGCGCAGCTACGAGGTGGCGGCGCAGATGCTGTTCGCGCTCGGCTTGTCCGAGGTGGACGTGCTGACCAACAACCTCGACAAGGTCGACCAGCTGCGCAGCCGCGGCGTCCGGGTGCACCGGCAGCGGCTGACCGGTGTCCACCTGACCGACGCGAACCGCGCCTACCTGCGCGCCAAGAGCAGCCTGGCGGGACACACCCTGACCGTCGAGTAGCCGGCGCCGACCGCCTGTGCGAGGAGAGGGAGGACCATTCCGTGATCCAGCACCGGAGCCCGATCAGCGGCATCGCGGCCTACGCGGACAAGTACATCGCCACCGCCGGCTACGACAACCAGGTGATCCTCTGGGATCCGGCCACCGAACGCGGGATCAACCGGGTCCTGCACGACCACCTGGCCAACCAGTGCGCGTTCAGCCCGGACGGCTCGCTGCTGGTCTCGTCGTCCAGTGACTACACCGCGCGGCTGTGGTCCGTGCCGGACCTGCGGCTGCGCGCGGTCCTCAACTCGCAGCGCGACGACGTCGAGATGTCCGCCTTCCACCCGACGGCCGAGCGGATCGCGACCGCGAGCCGGGACCACGACCTGCGCGTCTACGACTTCGACGGGCGGCTGCTGCGGAGCTGCGTCGGGCACACAGCCGACGTGATCTCGGTGGCGTGGTCGGCCGGGGGCGACGAGCTGGTCAGCTCCAGCGACGACGGCACGGTGAAGCGCTGGTCGGGCGAGACCGGCGAGCTGCTCGAGGACATCGACCTGGGCGGCGTGGAGACCGACACGATCGTGATCTCCCGGGACGGCACGATCTACGCCGGCAACGACGACGGCGAGATCGTCGTGATCCGCGGCGGCGACCGGAGCTCGGTCAAGGGCCACGCGTCCGGGGTGAAGCGGCTGGTGCTCGACGCCGGCCGCGACCTGCTGGTCAGCCTGAGCTACGACCGGCGGATGCTGCTGTGGGACGTGTCCGGCCGGGAGCTGCGCCAGGTCCAGGAGACCGACCTGCCCGCCGACGTGTGGGCCCGCTCCTGCGCGTTCGCCGCCGGCTCGACGCTGGTTCTCGGCACGTTCGGCAGCACGTACCGGACGTACGACTACGAGGCCGGGAAGTGGCGCGAGGCCGACGTGCCGCCGACTCCGGGGCTCAATGCGGTCTGCGCCTGGCAGGGCGCCGTGTACGCGGTCGGCGACGCCGGTGTGGTGCTGCGCGACGGCCGGGAGCTGGCCCGGACGGGCAGCCTGTGCAACTTCCTCACCCCGCTCGGGTCGATGGTGGTGACCGGCGGGCAGCTGGGCAAGCTGTTCGACGCCGGCACCGGCCGGGTGCTGCACCAGCACCACTCGCCGCTCAACTGCGGAGCGACCTTCGTCCGGGACGGGCAGGAGCACCTGATCGTCGGCGCCTACACCGGCGAGGGCCTGGTGTTCCGACTCGACCCGGACGGCGAGCTGCGGCACGTGACCGACCTCCGCCTGCACGAGAACGCGGTCAAGGGCGTGGCCGCGTCCGGGGACCTGCTGTTCTCGGTGTGCGCCGACACCGGCGTGGCGTGGCACGACCAGCGCACGCTGGAGCCGGTGCACCGGATCGCCGATGCGCACGACCGGATCGCCAACGGCTGCGTCGGGCTGTCCGGCGGCAGCTTCGCCAGTGTCGGGCGGGACCTCACGCTGCGGCTGTGGGACACCGACCTGCGCTGCCGTACGGTCCCCACCTCGCACCCGAACTCGATCAAGTGCATCGCCGCCGACGACGAGGGGCGCTTCATCGCCACCGGCTCGTACCACGGGCATGTGAAGATCTACGACCGGACCACCGACGCCTGGGTGGCGCAGGACCGGTTCACGATGTCAGGGATCTCGTCCCTGTCGTACGACTCCGGCCGCGGCGTGTTCCTCGCGAGCTCGTACGACGGGTCGTCGTACGAGCATTCGGTGGCGATCCGGTGAGCGCGGACGCCCAGGCGGTACTGGCCGACCCGAACCAGCTCGACGACCGGGCGGCGATGGGCCTGCCGGACGGTCTGGTGCAGCGGCTGCCGGCCGACGTGTTCCAGCGGCACCGGACGCTGCTCGCCGAGACGCCGCAGGACCTGGTGTCCGTCTGCGAGGACCCGGCCGAGCCGTTCGAGCGCCGGTACGTGGCCGGCTGGGTGCTGGCCCTCCTCGGCGACCCGCGGATCCGGCCGGACAACCCGGCGATGGTCGGTGTGCCGGCCGCGGACGTCGAGATCGGGCTGCTCGAGGATCAGGTGGCGCACGTGGTCGGGCGCTGGCGGCACGTCGGCGTACGGGCTGAGTGGATCCGCAAGGAGTGCCCGCGGCACCCGACGCGGGTCGAGGCGTTCCGGCTGATGCGCTACCCGGTCACCAACCTGGAATACCGGCGCTTTCTGGAGGACACCGGCGCTGCCGCGCTGCCGACGTCGTGGCGCTTCGGCGCCTACCCGCCGCACCGGGCGAACCATCCCGTGTGGACGGTCGCCCCGGAGCACGCCGAGGCGTACGCGGCCTGGCTGGCCGCCCGTACCGGCCGGGCGTTCCGGCTGCCGTCCGAGGTGGAGTGGGAGTACGCCGCCAGCGGCGGCGACGCCTCCTTCGTCTACCCGTGGGGCGCCACGCTGCTGCCCGACCGCGCGAACACCGTCGACGACGGCCCGCTGACCACCACGCCGGTCGGCATCTACCCGGCCGGGCGGTCGGTGTTCGGGGCCGACGACCTCGCCGGCAACGTGGAGGAGTTCGTCGCCGACGACTACGCGCCCTACCCGGGCGGCAGCACGGTCGCGGACGAACTGCTGCTCACCGGGGGCAGCTACCGGATCGCGCGCGGCGGCAGCTTCACCCGCTTCGGCGACCTGGCCCGGTGCACCCGGCGGCACGGCTGGTTCGACCGGAACATCTACGCCGTCGGCTTCCGGCTCGCGGAGTCGGCATGACGGCGGACCCGGGCACCACCGCTCCCCTGGTGGACACGGCGCCCCCGGACGACCAGCTGCAGCGGCCGTTCACCCCGGTGCCTGCGGAGCAGGGGCTCGACTTCGCCGGGACGCACCGGCGGTATCCGGCGCTCGCCGAGTTCCACGCCGCGCTGGGCGGGACGCCGCTGGTCGAGGTGCCGTCCCCGCCGGGCGGCGCGCGGGTGCTGGCCAAGCAGGAGTGGGCGAACCCGGTCGGCGCGATCAAGGACCGTACCGCGTACGCGCTGGTGGCCGACGCGCTGCGGACCCACGGCGACCGGCCGGTCGGCGAGCTCAAGCTGCTCGCGTACTCCGGCGGCGACCTGGCCGCGGCGATGTCGCTGCTGGGGTCGCGGCTCGGCTTCGCCACCCGGTTCGTGCTCGCCTCGTACTCGCCGCGCAGCCTGCTGGACATGCTCGCCGAGCGCGGCTCCGAGGTGGACCTGGTGCCGAAGGAGCTCGGGTTCATCGCGACGATCCGGACCGCGCAGCGGATCGCCGCCGAGGACCCGAGCTGGACGCTGGTCTTCCAGCACGCCAACCCCGTCAACGTGGCGATGCACGAGCACCAGACCGGCGGCGAGATCGTCCGGCAGTTGCGCGAGAGCGGCCGCTCCGCGCAGGTGTGGGTCGCCTCGATCGGCAGCGGCGGCACGCTGGTCGGCGTGCACCGGGCGCTACGGGCGGCGTTCCCGGCCGTGCGCACCGTCGGGGTCACCCCGGCCGAGTCCCCGTACGGGAACCCGCGGCCCCCGAGCGGGAAGCCCACGTACGAGGGGTCCGGCGGGCACGGGTACGGGATCCGTCAGCCGTTCGTCAAGGCGTACGACGACGAGATCGAGCACCGGCACGTCGAGCTGCCGCGGGCGATGGCCGGGATGGCCGAGTTCTACGACCGCACCGGCACGAAGATCGGCAGCTCCGCCGCGGCCAACTGGCTCGTCGCGCGGGAATACGCCGCCCAGCTGCCGTCGACCGCGACCGTGATCACCGTGTTCCCCTGCGCTGGAACCCCCGAGCAGTGGAACGAGCTCGGGAGAGGGCAGTCATGAGCCTGGTCCGGCCGCTGGCCGCGGTCCGCACCGTACGCACGTGCGTGCAGCGGATGCACGAGGACGTGGAGGCCGCCCTCGCCGGTGACCCGTCCGTGCACAGCCGGGCCGAGGCGCGGTTGTCCCCGCACCTGATCGCGCTGTGGACGTACCGGGTGGCGCACGTACTGCATCGCTCCGGCCGGCCGGCGTCGGCGCGGGCGCTGTCGTTGCTCGGCCGCGGGCTGTCCGGCGGCGTCGAGATCCACCCGGGCGCCCGGATCGGCCGGCGGCTGTTCATCGACCACGGCTGCGGCACGGTGATCGGCGAGACCGCGGTCATCGGCGACGACGTCACGCTCTACCACCAGGTGACGCTGGGCGCGCTGGGCATGCACCGGGACCGGCACCGGGCGCCCGGCGAGGCCCGGCACCCGCAGCTCGGCTCCGGGGTGGTGATCGGCGCCGGCGCGATGATCCTCGGCCCGGTCCGGATCGGCGACGGCGCGCGGGTCGCGGCCAGCGCGTTCGTCACCGAGGACGTGCCGGCCGGTGCCGTCGTGGGCGCCGCCCGCAGCGGTACGGCCCGCCCCGGCCCGCGGCGCCGCGGTCGCGGCCCCGGCCCCGGCCCCGTGGACGGGGTGGCGGCGCTGGAGCAGGCCCGCGCCGAGCAGTGAGCCCGACCGGAGCCGGAGGGAAGCCGTTGTCCGCACAGCCCGCGCTGCTGATCCTCACCGAGCTGAAGATGGTGCTGCGCCACCTTCGGCTGATCGAGTATGCCCGCGAGCTCGGGGTCACCCCGGTGCTGGTGGTGAGCAAGGCCGAGGACGAGCCGCAGCTGCGCGAGCTGACCGCCGACCCCGACCACCCGCTGTCCGGAGTCGGGCACCGGGTCCGGGTGTCCGGCCCGACGGTGAACGGCGTGCTGGCCGGCGTCGCCGGGCTGCGCGAGCGGTACCGGATCGACGGCGTGCTGTCCTGCGGGGAGTACTTCGTGGAGCCCGCCGCGGCCGTGGCGCACCTGCTCGGCCTGCGCGGGACCGGCTGGCCGGCCGCGATGATCAGCCGCAACAAGCTGCTGCAGCGCTACGCCGTACCGGCGTACGCGCCGCGCTGGCGGGTGCTGCCGCCGCGGGAGCGGGCCACGGCCGGTGGCTGGGCGTGGGCCGGCCCGGCCGTGCTCAAGCCGGTCGGCCGGATGAGCAGCTCCGGCGTCCGGGAGCTGTCCACAGTGGACGAGCTGCGGGCCGCCCTGGGCGACTACCCGGCCGACGAGGTGCTGCTGCTCGAGGAGCGGGTCACCGGGCCGGAGTTCTCGGTCGAGACGCTCGTCCAGGACGGGCGGCCGCTGTGGTCCGGGATCACCGACAAGACCACCAACGAGGGCGCCGGCGCGTTCGTCGAGACCGGGCACGTGCTGCCGGCCGCGCTGGCGGACGACGCGCGGACCGCCCTCGACCGCGCCAACCGGGAGGTGCTCGACCGGATCGGGCTGCGCGACGGCGTCGCGCACGCCGAGTACCGGCTGGCCGGCCGCGACCCGGTGCTCATGGAGGTGGCGGTCCGGCTGCCCGGTGACGGGATCACCGTGCTGTGGGGGCTGGCCACCGGCCGGCCGATGGAGGACTGCCTGGTCGAGTTGGCCCTCGGCCGCCCGGCCACCTACCCGGACCCGGTACGGCGGGCAGCGCATGTCTACCTGGACAACCCGCCCGGCACGCTCGCCGACGTCGACGGCGGGGACACCCCGGTCAGCTGGACGGTCCGGGACGCCCGCTGGCCGGACATGCCCGCGGTTCCGGCCACGGCGCCGGCCCGCCGGCTCGCGGTGCTGGTCAGCAAGCTGCCCGGCGACGAGCTCGGCCCGTTCGCCGACAGCGACTCGCGCGCGGTGTCCGTCCTCGTCGATGCCCCGCTGCCGGACCGCATCGAGCAGGAGGTCGAGCGTGCCCGCGATCGGGTCCACGTCCTCGTCAAGTGAGCCGGCCCGGCCGGCGAACGTGGCGGTGATCTACCACTCCCGGCGCGGCACCCAGCACGCGCTCGCCACCGCCGCCGCCGAGGGCGCCCGCGCGGCAGGGGCCCGGATACGGGTCCGCCGGGTGACCGGCCCCGAGGACGAGAGCACCGGCCCCGCGCTGCCGCCCGCCCTCGACGACCTGGTGTGGGCCGACGGCATCGTGTGGGCCACGCCGACCTACTACGGCAACGTGTCGGCGCCGATCAAGGCGTTCCTGGACACCACCAACGGGCTGTGGGCGCGCCGGGCGCTGGCCGACTGCGTGGTGGCCGGCATGACCAGCTCCACCAGCCGGTACGGCGGGCAGGAGGCCACGCTGCTCGCACTGCACCGCACCATGTACCACTGGGGCGCGCTGGTCGTGTCCGCCGATCCCGGCTCACCGGGCTGGCACCAGCTGGGCGGCAACGCGTACGGGATGTCGGTCCCGGCCGGCGCGGACGGTGTCGGATCGCTGGAGCGGGCCGCCGCCGCGTCGCTGGGCGCCCGGGTCGGCCTGCTCGCCCGGCTCGCCGCCCCGCTACGGGACCGCCGCCGGGCCGGGCAGGCGCCGCGCCCTGGGTCGGGCGGGCCGCCGCCCAGGCTGGCGGTGCTGGTCACCGACGACGGGCCGGCGCTGTCCGCGCTGGCCGCGGAGCTGGCCGCCGGCGCGAGCGCGGCCGGGGCCGAGGTGCGGGTCCGCCGGCTACCCGCGCTGCCCGGCGACCCGCCGGCGGGGACGCTGTCACCGGCCACCCCCGCGGACGTCGCCTGGGCGACCGCGCTGGCCTGGGGCAGCACCCCGGCCGCGGGCTGCCTGCCCGCCACGATGACCCGGTACGTGCAGCAGACGGATCGGGCGCTGAGCGCGGGCGAGCTCCGCGGCAAGCTGGTCACCGCGTTCGGCGCGGCCGCGAACCTGCACGCGGGCGGCGAGTCGATGCTGCTGTCCACGTACACGGCGATGCACCACTGGTCGGCGCTGATCGCGGCCCCGGGCTACACCGACCCGATCGTGTCCGCCGCCGGCGGCAATCCGTACGGGACGCTGCTGGTCGACGACAACGGCGGCGACCGGGCGCTGACCCTGGCCGCGGTCCGCTTCCAGGGCTTCCGGCTGGCCACCCTGGCCCGGCAGTTCGTGCCGGCCGCCGGCCCGGTCCCGGTCGTGGGCTGAGGCGGGTGCGGCGGATGGAGGTGTTCCGGCCACGGACCTGGGCCGAGGCGCTGCGGCTGCGCGCCGAGCGGCCGGACGCGCTGCCGATCGCCGGCGGTACCGGCGTGATGGTCGCGCTGGAGATCGACCACCTGCGGCCGCCGGCGCTGCTCGATCTGAGCCGGGTCCCGGGACGGGACGGCTGCGCCGGCGTGCCGGGCGGGCTGCGGGTGGGCGGGGGGACGACGTACACGGCGCTGGCCGAGCGGTGGGCCGGCCAGGTGCCGCAGCTGGCCCCGGTCGCGGCGTCGGTCGGCACCCGGCAGGTGCGCAACCGCGGCACGGTCGGCGGCAGCCTCGGCACCGCCGCGCCGACCGGCGACCTGCACCCGGTGCTGCTCGCGCTGCGCGCGGACGTCGAGCTGGACTCGACCCGGGGCGTCCGGCTGGTGCCGGCGCAGGCGTTCTACCGGGGCCCGGAGACCACCGCGCTGGCACCCGACGAGCTGATCGCCGCCGTCCGGTTGCCCGCCCGGGTCGGGCCGCTGCGCTACCGCAAGACGCTGCGCCGGCGCGCCGCCGTACGGGCCACGTGCAGCGTCGCTGTCGCCCTGGACGAGGCGACCGGCCTGGTCGCCGTCGGCATCGGCGCCTACGGGGACGGGCCGGTGCGCGCGCCCGCGGCGGAGGAGTTCCTGGCCAGCCGCTGGGACGGCCGGACGGCGCCGGAGCCCGCGCTGTGCGCCGAGTTCGGCCGGCGGGTCGCCGCGACGACCGCGCCGCGCGGCGACCTGCGCGCCGGCGCCGCGTACCGGCGGCAGGCGCTGGCCGTGCTGGCCGGACGCTGCCTGCGCGAGCTGCGGCCCGAGCCGACGGGGGTGCGCTGATGCGGGTCGAGCTGACCGTGGACGGCCGGGAGCACTCCTGCGAGCTGCGCTGGGGCGGGGAGAGCCTGCTGCACCTGCTGCGCGACCACTGCGGGCTGACCGGCGTGAAGAACGCCTGCCAGCAGGGCGAGTGCGGGTCGTGCACGGTTCGGCTGGACGGCGTGCTGGTCGACTCCTGCCTGGTGCTCGCGGCGCAGGCCGACGGCGCCCGGGTCGCGACGGTGGCCGGGCTGGCCGCGGCCGACGGGTCGCCGCACCCGGTGCAGCAGGCGTTCGTCGAGGCCGGCGCGGTCCAGTGCGGGTTCTGCACGCCGGGCATGGTGCTGGCCGCCGCGGACCTGCTGCGCCGCAACCCCTGCCCCACAGCGGCCGAGGTGCGCCGCGAGCTGGCCGGCAACCTGTGCCGGTGCACCGGCTACGCGGCGATCGTCGAGGCGGTCCTGCTCGCCTCCGGTCGGCAGGGGTCCCCGCCCGCCGAGGACGAGCGGCGGGCGCGGTCCGGCCCGGACGAGCCGGCGGGTCCGGTTCGGGCGGACGGGATCGGCGACAGCCCGGTCCGGACCGACGGGCCGGACAAGGCGGCCGGACGATTCGAGTACTCCTCCGACCTGGCCCGGCCCGGCATGCTGTGGGCGACCACCCTGCGCAGCCCGCACCCGCACGCGCGGATCCGGTCGATCGACACCGCACCGGCCTGGGCGGTCGACGGGGTCCGCGACGTGATCACCGCCGCCGACGTCCCCGGCCGGCCGCTGTACGGACAGATGAAGGTCGACCAGCCGGTGCTCGCCGCGGACCTGGTGCGCTACCACGGCGAGGCGGTCGCGGTGGTGGCGGCCGAGCATCCGGAAGCGGCCCGGGTGGCCGCCGGGCGGATCGTCGTCGAGTACGAGCCGCTGCCCCCGCTGACCGACCCGGAGCGGGCGATCGAGCCGGGCGCGGTGCCGCTGCATCCGGACGGGAACGTGGTCGCGCACAAGCGGATCCGGCGCGGCTGGGCCACGCAGGACCGGACTCCGCCGGCTGCGGTCGTGGTCCGCGGCCGGTACACGGTCGGCATGCAGGACCAGGCGTTCCTCGGCACCGAGTCCGGCCTGGCCGAGCCGGACGGTGCCGGCGGGGTACGGCTGTCCGTGGCGACCCAGTGGCTGCACGTCGACCAGGAGCAGCTGGCCGCCTCGCTCGGCCTGCCCGGGGAGAAGGTCGTGGTCCGCCCCGCCGGGGTCGGCGGGGCGTTCGGCGCCCGCGAAGACCTGTCCATGCACGTGCACGCCTGCCTGCTCGCGCTGCGCACCGGCCGTCCGGTCAAGATGCAGTACTCGCGGCCGGAGTCGTTCTTCGGCCACGTGCACCGGCATCCCGCGGTGATGGACTACGAGCACGGCTGCGACCCGGACGGCCGGCTGGTCTACGTCAAGGCCCGCATCGTGCTGGATGGCGGCGCGTACGCGTCCAGCTCACCGGCCATCGCCGGCAACGCCGCCACCCATGCGGTCGGGCCGTACGCGGTGGAGCACGTGTGGGCGGATGGCATCGCGGCGTACACGAACAACCCGCCATGCGGGGCCATGCGCGGCTTCGGAACCGTGCAGCCCTGCTTCGCGTACGAGAGCCAGATGGACCGGCTGGCCCGGGAGCTGGGGATGGACCCGGTCGAACTGCGGCTGCGCAACGCACTGTCCGAGGGCGGCCGGCTGCCCACCGGGCAGGTGCTGGACAGCGCGGCGCCGGTGGCCGAGCTGCTGGAGCGGCTGCGCGGGCTGCACCTGCCGCCCGCGCCGACCGAGCCGGATCCCGCGGTGGTGCGCGGGGTGGGCTATGCGGCCTGCCTGAAGAACGCAATGTTCTCCGAGGGGTTCGACGACTACTCGACCGCGCGGGTGAGCCTGCGGGTCCGGGACGGCCGACCGGTGGCGACGGTGACCAGCGCGGCGACGGAGGTCGGCCAGGGCGTACTGGACGTGCAGCGCCAGATCGCCCGATCCGAGCTGGGCGTCGCCGACGTGGAGGTGGTCGAGGCGGACAGCCGGTTCCCGTCCGCCGGGCCGAGCTCGGCGTCCCGGCAGACGTACGTGACCGGCGGCGCGGTCCGGGAGGCCTGCCTGGCCGTGCGGGCCGAGGTACTGGACCGGGTCCGGGCGGAGACCGCCGGCACCGGCGAGCCGCTGACGCTCGCGAACGGGGCGGTGCTGGACGCCGACGGCCGGCGGGTGGCCGGGCTCGCCGACGTGCTCGGCGGCGCGGTCGTCGAGCACACCCGCGAGTTCCACCACCGGGCCACCGAGGCGCTGGACCCGGTGAACGGGCAGGGCGACTCGGCCGCCCAGTTCGGGTTCGCGGCGCACCGGGCGGTGGTCGAGGTGGACACGGAGCTGGGCACGGTCACCGTGCTCGACCTCGCCACCGCGCAGGACGTCGGGCGGGCGGTCAACCCCCAGGCGCTGGTCGGGCAGCTGCAGGGCGGCAGCGCGCAGGGTCTCGGGCTGGCGCTGCTGGAGGAGATCCGGCTGGACCGGGGCCGGGTGCTCAACCCGTCGTTCGAGAACTACCTGCTGCCGACCATGCTCGACGTGCCGCCGAGCCGGGTGGAGCTGCTGGAGCGGGCCGACCCGCACGCGCCGTACGGGATCCGGGGGGTCGGCGAGCTGCCGGCGATCTCGTCCACCGCGGCCGTCGCCGCCGCGGTCCGGGCGGCGACCGGGCGGCCGATCGACCGGGTGCCGATCCGGCCGGAGGACCTGCTCGACCTCCCCCCGGAACCGGACCCCGGCTAGCAGAACGTCGTCCAGAGGTCGTCGGCCAGCGCGCGCTCCACCGCCGGCGAGATCGCCCGCAGCCCGGCCAGGAACTCCTGATTGTGCTTGCGGACCTCGGCGTCCCGGCCGGCCAGCACGCTGTCTTCGGTGAGGTCGAGCAGCCACAGCGGCCGCAGCGTGGCCCCGCGCAGCGCCTTCCCCTCGGCCGTGGTGATCCCGGCGTGCAGCCGGCGCACGCCGGGCAGCCGGGCCGGCAGGTAGTACGTCAGGTTGAAGTACTCCGCCGCCGACTTCAGCTCCTCCCGGTCGAAGCCGACCGCGCGCAGGAAGACCGTGTCGCCGTGCTGGTAGTACAGGCAGAACGCGGCCGCCGGCCGGCCCGGCGCGGTCGAGCAGAGGACCACCTGCGCCCTGGACCCGGCGAGCTCGCCCTGCTCGCGGAAGGACTCGGACAGTGCCGCGACGTCGACCTGGCGGCCGTGCCGCGCCTCGGTCCGGGCCAGCAGGCCGGCCACCTGGTCGTACGCGCGTTCCAGCGTGGTCGTCTCCAGCTCGTACCCGGCCGCCTCGAAGTCGCGGACCTCGCGGCGGATCCGGCGGGCCCGGTGTGCGCCGAGCGAGTCCAGCCAGGCGTCCCAACCGCCGGACGGGATCTCGATCCACGCGTCGGTCGCCAGCGCCACCGGCAGCGCGGTCGCCCCGGCCGCGCGCAGCGCGAGCGCGTCCTGGGTGGGCAGGTACATCGCCACGCACGGCGGCGCGGCGAGCGGGGCGTCCGGGTGCCGCAGCGCGCGCAGGTCCCGCAGCAGCGCGGCGGCGACGGCGGAGCGGTCGGCGTCCGGTGTGGACAGCAGGTCGGTGTGGTAGCCGCGGCGGGCACCGACCAGGATCCCCCGCGGATCCGGCGCGGGCAGCTCCCATTCGGTCAGCTTGTCCGCCCAGCGGCAGTGCGGGTTGGGCTCGTCGGTGACCGCGGCGACCGGCACCGCGGCCCGCTGCCCGCCGGGCAGGTCCACGTGCAGGCCGCCGCAGACCGCGCCGCCAGCGAGCGCGCACAGCCGCAGCCACAGTGCGCCGGAGTAGAACCGGTCCCCGGCGATCGCGTCCCAGGCGGGGTCGTCCAGCCCGCCCAGCGGGTCGGTGAAGGCGTCGCCCACAGCGTCTCCTCTCCGTCGGACGTTCAGCCGGACGTTCGGTCGGGACCTGCCGTCGGGCCGGCGCGGTCAGGCTGTCGCCCCGTCGGCGGCCGGCGATGGCGGGCGCAGCGCCCGGGCCGGCAGGACGTGCTCGAGGCGCAGCAGCAGCGGCACCGCGACGGCCGCGATCGCGGCCAGCACCAGCCACGGCAGCGCCGTCCGCACGCCGTACAGCTGGGCGAACAGCGTCGGCGCGATGATCTTGGCGAGCTGGTAGCCGTACCCGTAGACGGCCATGTAGCGGCCCTGGATCCGCCCTTCGCCGACCGCCGCGGCCAGCGCGGTGGACGTCGGTGACTGCATCATCTCGGCCAGCGTGAACAGCGCGATGCCCGCGATCAGGTACGGGGCCAGCGCCGCCCGCGGCAGCAGCGGCGCCGCCGCGAGCGACAGCGCCCACACCACCCAGAGGGCGCCCGCGCCGGCCAGGACCCGCGTCCGCCGGGCCGCCGCGACCGCTCGGGTGACCCGGGACTGGGCGACGATGATGAGCCCTGTGTTGACCGCGAACAGCACGCCGACCAGCCAGCCCGACCCCTGCAGGCCGTCCACCACGTACACCGACATGGCGACCGTGACGATCGTCAGGCACAGCGAGTACGCCACGTTCGTCGCGGTGAAGGCGAGGAACGGGCGGTCGCGCAGGATCGTCCGGTAGCCGCCGGCGGTCCGCTCGCGCGGTCCGGACCGGACCGCGTCCGCGCCGAACCGGCCCAGCAGGCCGGCGGCGACCAGGAAGCTGAGCACGTTCGCGACGACGACGCCCTGGTAGACCGGGCGGCTGTCGATGCTCAGCGCGACGCCGGACAGCAGCGTGCCGGCGCCGAGGCCGAGGTTGCGGATCACCGAGACGCGCGCGTACCAGGTGTCGAGCTGGCCGTCCGACCGGCTCTGCGCGATCAGCGTGTAGACCGTGGTCCAGAACGTCCGCTCGCCGCAGCCGACGACGAGCGTGGCGACCAGCAGCGTGGGTAGCGAGTGCACGGCCAGGTAGGCGCAGAAGCCGGCCGCCTGCAGCAGCTGCGCGACCACGACGACCCGGCGGGGGCCGAACCGGTCCGCACAGATGCCGGAGATCAGCGGCACCATCAGCGTGACCGCGTTCGACGCGCTCAGCGCGAACCCGACGTCGGCCAGCGGGATCCGGCTGACCAGCGTGAAGTAGATCAGCGACAGCGGTAGGTAGAGGCCGCTGCCGAGCGCGTCGATGCCCAGCGCGGTCAGCATCGCCGGCCCCGACCGCGCGCGGGTCGCTCCGACCGTCATGCCGCGCGGACGTCCAGCCAGGCTCCGTCGGAACTGAGGAACCGATCAAACCGCAGGTCGCACTCGACGTGCGCGAGCATCTCCGCGGACCCGTCCACCGCGACCACCCGGTAGCCGAGGTCGACCAGCGGGCGGGTGATCCGACCGGCGCCGACGCCGAGCTCCAGGATCGAGCTGCCGGCCGGGACGGCGGCGGAGATGATGTCCGGCTCCTGCCGCGGCGGTAGCGCCGCGTACACCGCCACGGCGCGACCATCGGGCGTGATCGGCCCCGGCCCGCCACCGCGCGGAGCGGCCACTGGCGCGCCGTCGCCGACATCGTCCATATCGACAATGATACGACTTGCGCCCGCACCGGGCTCAACACTGACCCGCGCGCCGCCCGCTCGGTCGGCCGCAGCCGACCGCGAGCGGGTAGGCCGGGCTTTCGTCCCGGCGCAGCACGCCATCGCCGGCCGTGCCGCGGGTTGCGCCCATCGCTCCGGCCGGCCGGCCAGCCCTCGATCGGCGCTGTGACCGGCATCGTGAACCGACCGTGCTCGAGCCGTGGGCCGACCCGATGGGATGGGGATGCGGGTCAGCCGGTCGTCCATGGTCGGAGTTTCTCGGGGTTGCGTACCACCCAGATGTGCTTGATCCGGTCGCCGGCGACGTCGAACGCGAACACCGTCACGGTGACGCCGTCGAGCTCCGCCACCAGACCGGTCTGGCCGTTGACCGTGCGTTCCAGGAAGGTCATGTTGCTGGGCGCCCGGTTGGCGATTTCAACCCAGGCGCGTGCGATCTGCTCGCCGCCTTCGATGGGGCGCAGGAAGGTCATGGCCAGGCCGCCGCCGTCGGCGGTCGCCGTGGCGTCGGGGTCGAGCAGGCCGATCAGGGCCTTGATGTCCTTGGCCGCCCATGCTGCCTTGAAGTTCCTGACGACGTCGGCCTGCTGGGCAGGTGGGGTCGCGGGAGCTTGCGACGCGCGGATGCGGCGGCGGGCTGAGGTGGCCAGCTGACGGCACGCCGCCGGCGTACGGCCGACGATCTCGGCCACGTCGGCGAAGGGGTAGCGGAAGACGTCGTGGAGGATGAACGCGACGCGCTCGGCCGCGGTCATCGATTCGAG
>JBBWZH010000023.1:0-9125 GCA_039648995.1 Mycobacteriales bacterium | reverse complement strand
GGCGCCGACGTGGTGCTCGACTTCGTCGCCGAGCAGGGCGCCGAGGCCGACGGCTTCGCGATGACCCGGCCGGCCGGCTCGTACTACGTGATCGGCTACGGCGGCACGGTGCGGATCCCGACGCTGGACATCATCTCCACCGAACGCAACATCATCGGCAACATCGTCGGCACCTATCCCGAGTTGGCCGAGCTGATGGTGCTGGCGCAGGCGGGGAAGGTGACCCTGCACACCCGCACCTACCCGATGGACGCGGCCGCCGAGGCGTTCGCCGATCTTGATGCCGGCCGGGTCCGCGGCCGGGCGATCCTCGTCCCGTAGCCGGCCGCTGCCGGCGCCGCGGCCAGCGGCGCCGGTGGTCGGCGCTCGACCGTCCACTTCGCACACCTAACAGTCCACACCGGACAGTCCGAGGGGAAGCCATGGCCAAGGAACTCCGTTTCGACGAAGAAGCTCGGAACCTGTTGCTGGCCGGTGTCGACCAGCTTGCCGAAGCGGTGAAGTCGACGCTGGGGCCCAAGGGCCGTAACGTCATCCTGGAGAAGATCACCGGCTCGCCGGTGGTCACCAACGACGGCGTCACGATCGCGCGGGAGATCCACCTGCGCAACCAGTTCGAGAACATGGGCGCGCAGTTGGTGAAGGAGGCGGCGATCAGGACCAACGAGATCGTCGGCGACGGCACCACCACCGCGACCGTGCTCGCCCAGGCGATCGTCCGCGAGGGCATGAAGGCGATCGGCGCCGGCGGCAACCCGGTGCTGGTCAAGCGCGGCATCGACCTGGCCGTCGGCCGGCTGGTCGAGCGGCTGCGCCAGGTAGCGCACCCGGTGGTCAGCGAGGCCGACTTCGCCCGGGTGGCGGCGATCTCGGCGAACGACGACGAGATGGTCGGCCGGGTGATCGCCAGGGCGCTGCACACGGTCGGCGACGGCGGCATCGTGACGGTCGAGGAGTCCCCGGTGCACGGGATGAGCGTCGAGTTCATCGAAGGCTTCGAGTTCGACAACGGCTACCTGTCGCCATACCTGGTGACCAACCCGGCCAGCCTGGAAGCGGTGCTGGACGACCCGTACATCCTGCTGTGCAGCGAGAAGATCACCAAAGTCCAGCAGCTGATGCCGATCCTGGACAAGATCATGCGGGAACCCCGCCCGCTGGTGATCGTGGCCGAGAACGTCGAGGGCAGCGCGCTCAGCATGCTGGTGCACAACCACGCGAACGGCGTGTTCCGGTGCGTCGCGGTGCGGGCTCCCGGGTTCGGCGACCGGCGGCTGCACAAGCTCAGCGACATCGCCGCGATCACCGGGGGCGCGGTGTGCAGCAGGCAGTCCGGCTTCTCGCTGGAGACGATGACGCTGGCGCACCTCGGCCGGGCCGCGCAGGTGCGGGTGACCAGCGAGCGCACGGCGATCCTCGGCGGCGGCGGGTCGGCGCAGGACGTCCAGTTCCGGCTCACCCAACTGCGCGCCGAGTTGGGCCGGGCCACGTTCGGCGTGGACGAGGACGTGCTCACCGAGCGCATCGGCGCGCTGTCCGGCCAGGTCGCGGTGATCCGGGTCGGCGCGCCCACCAACGCCGAGCTGAAGGAACTGCAGCACCGGGTGGAGGACGCGCTGTCGGCCACCCGGGCCGCGATGGCCGAGGGCATCGTCGCCGGCGGCGGGGCCGCGCTGCTGCACGCCGAGAGCGCGCTGGACGGGATGACCGTCTCCGCCGACCACGCGATCGGCGTCGAGATCGTCCGCCGCGCGCTGACCGAGCCGGCGTACCTGATCGCCGCCAACGCCGGCTACCCCGGCCAGGAGGTCGTGGCCAAGCTGGCCTCGATGGACACCGACGAGGGGTTCGACGCGCTCGAGGGCCGGTACGGGAACATGATCGAGATGGGCATCGTGGACCCGCTGCGGGTGGCCCGGTCGGCCCTGCAGAACGGTGCCTCGGTGGCCGGCCTGCTGCTCACCACCAACACGCTGATCGCTGAGGAGCAGACGCCCTGGGGCGGCAGCCGGGCGCTGATGACCGAGTTCGGCCCGCTGGACGAGGGCCTGAACCAGCCGTCGCCGGACGCCAGCACGCCGCAGTCCCTCGGCCTGGGCCCGTCGGTCGGCTGAGCGTGGCCCCACCCGGTGGCGAGTCCGCGATCGTCCTGCCGGCCGACAGCGTGCCAGCGGGCACGCTGCCGACCGGCAGGCCCGTCCCCGGGCCGGTAGCCAGGTCGGCCGCGGGGTCGGCCGCCGGGTCGGCGGCCGGGCCGGCAACCAGGTCGGCAGCGGGCTCGGCCGGCGGGTCGGCGGCCGGGCCGGCGGCGGGGGCGGCGACGACGCCGGGCGGCTCGGAGGTGGCCGGCCCGACGCTGGCCGGCGCGGCGGCCGGCGGGCTCAGCGCGCTGGCGGTGCTGCGGTCGCGCGGGCGGCTGCGCGGGGTGGTGGCGCTGCTCGGCCCGGCGTTCGTGGCCGCGATCGCCTACGTCGACCCGGGCAACTTCGCCACCAACTTCTCCGCCGGCGCCAAGTTCGGCTACGCGCTGGTCTGGGTGATCGTCGCCGCGAACCTGATGGCGATGCTGGTGCAGTACCTGTCCGCCAAGACCGGCGTGGCGACCGGCCGGGATCTGCCTGAGCTGTGCCGCGAGTATCTGCCCCGCCCGGTCGCCCGCGGGCTGTGGGTGCAGGCGGAGCTGATCGCGATGGCGACCGACCTGGCCGAGTTCGTCGGTGCCGCGGTCGGGCTGAACCTGCTGTTCGGCGTGCCGCTGTTCCCGGCCGGGCTGCTCACCGCGACTGTCGCGTTTGGAATCCTGGCGCTGGAGCAGCGCGGCTACCGCCGGTTCGAGTTGGCCATCTGCGGCCTGCTCGGCGTCGTCCTGCTCGGCTTCGGGTACGACCTGGTCGCGGTCGGCGCCGACCCGGGCGGCCTCGCCGCCGGCCTGGTGCCCAGCTTCGCCGGGCAGGACAGCGTGCTGCTGGCCGCCGGCATCATCGGCGCGACCGTCATGCCGCACGTGGTCTATCTGCATTCGGCGCTGACGAAGGCCCGGGTCTACTGCCGGGACGACGCCGAGCGGCACGAGGTGCTCCGCTTCCAGCGGCTCGACGTGCTGGTCGGGCTCGGCATGGCCGGCGCGATCAACCTGTCCATGCTGGCGATCGCGGCCTCGCTGTTCAACCGGACCGGTCAGTCCGATGTGGACAGCATCGGCGCGGCGCACGCCGGGCTGGCGCGGCTGGTCGGCGGCGGCGCGGCACTGGCGTTCGCGATCGCGCTGCTGGCGTCCGGGCTGTCCTCGTCCAGCGTCGGCACGTACGCCGGTCAGGTCGTCATGCAGGGCTTCATCCGTCGCCGCATCCCGCTGTTCGCCCGGCGCGCGCTGACCATGCTGCCGGCGCTGGTGGTGCTGGCGCTCGGCCTGCCGGCCACCGACAGCCTGGTGCTCTCGCAGGTGGTGCTGTCGTTCGGCATCCCGTTCGCGCTGGTACCGCTGGTGCTGCTGACCCGGCGGCGGGACATCATGGGCTCGTTCGTGAACCGCCCGATCACGACCGCCGTCACCGGCTGCATCGCCGCGGTCATCATCATGCTGAATGCCTTCCTGCTGTACGCCACGTTCGTGGCCTGACGCGCCGCGCTCCCGGCCCGGCCGGCCGAGCCGAACTGTCTACACGCGACGGTTCAGCTGGCCGCGGGGCCGCCCGGCGGGACCCACAGCTCGACATACGGGACCGGCTCGTGCCGCAGCGTGCCGCCCACCTCGCCCACCCGGGCCGCCGCCTGCGCGACCGCGTCCGGATCCGGCTGCTCGGCCCGGCTGGTGGCGAGCACCGTGACCTGGATGCCGTCCGCGTCCGGGGCGGCCCGCACCACGACGCTCGCGGTGTGCCCGGCCAGCGCGCTGAGCACCTGGTGGGTCGCGTCGATCAGCGCGTCGCGGCGCCGCTCGTCCAGCACCGGGCCGGGGTCGGCCGGAAGCCGCAGGCTGGCGTCGTTCAGCTCCACCCGCAGCCCGGCCCGGTACGCGCTGCGGGCCGCGGCCGCCAGCCCGGTCGACAGGTCCTCGGCCTGATCCGACTGTCCAGTTTGGACGAACGTGCGCAGCCAGGCGGCCTGGGTGGCGACCTCCTCGCGCAGCGCCGGGTCGGTGATCCAACCCGGCCGGCTGAGCGTCTCCATGGTCTGCAGCACCCGGTCGTGCAGCGCCCGCGCGTGCCGGGCCCGCTCCTGCTGGGTAGCCAGCGCCACCGCGCTGGCCAGCTCGTCCTGCTGCGCCTCGGCCAGCTCGGCCGAGGTCCGGCGCAACTGGCTGGCGCAGGCCCAGCCGACGATCGGGTTGATCAGGTTGGCCGCGATCATGCCCAGCCTGAACGGCTCGCCGGCCACCCGGCAGCCGAGGTAGTAGGCGCCGACGTACGGCAGCGCGGCCAGCACGGCGCTGACCGGCCGGCGTACCGCGGCGCCGAGGGCGAGCGTGCTGAGCATCGCCACGCCGTACCCGTAGTTGGCCAGCGTGCCGAAGTACTGGTGCGGCGTGAGCCAGCAGCTCAGCACGATCGCGGTGGATAGCACCGGTACGTCCACGGCCAGCAGCGACCAGGCCGGCACCCGGCCGGACCGCAGCCACAGCCAGATCAGCAGCCCCGACTCGATCTCCAGCCCGGCGCCGAGCGCGATCGGCCGGCCCGGGCCCGGGAACAGCCGGGCGGTGCCGGCGGCCCCGGCCAGCACCAGCAGCATGACCGCGACCCGGACGACCAGGTTGGCCAGCAGCAGCACCCGGTCGACGGTGCGGGTGCTGCGCCGCCACCAGCGCCGCAGCCAGGCCGTCACGGCCCGGCCCCGGCCCCGCCGGCTGGCCCGCCAGCCGGGTTGTCGGCGGCGGCGAGGGGGAGGGTGAGGTGGACGGTGGTGCCGGCGCCGGGGGCGGAGCGGATCGTGGCGGCGCCGCCGGCGTCGGCCATCCGCTGCCGGATCGAGCCGGTCAGGCCAGCACCGGTGGGGGTGGCGGCCGGGTCGAAGCCGCGGCCGCCGTCCCGCACCTCGACGACGAGCCCGCCGGCCGCCGGCGCCACCCGCACCGTCGCGGCGCGCACGCCGGCGTGCTTGATCACGTTGGTCAGCGCCTCCCACACCGCGCCGGCCACCGCCTCGACGGTCTCCGGGGCCAGCGGTGGCAGCTCGGCCGCCTCCGCGTCGTCCAGCCGCACCAGCAGGTCGCTGCCGGGCCGGCCGTGCACCACCTCGCGCAGCGCGGTGAGCAGCCCGGCCGGGCGGCCCGCCACCCCGTCCACGAACCGCTCCAGCCAGACGGTCTCGGCGGCGAGCTGGGCGCGCATGGCCGGCTCCGCGACCGCGTCCCGCTCGGCCAGCGTGTGCAGGGTGGCCAGCACCCGCTGCCGCAGCGCGCGGGCCTGCCGGGAGTGCTCGCGGTCGCGGGCCAGCTCCTGCGTGCGGGCCAGCGCTGCGGCCCGGGCCCGGTCGATCTCGGCCGCGGTCAGCCGCAGCTGGGTGACGATCAGCCAGACCAGGCCGGCCATGCCGAGCACGGCGAGCGAGTCGGACACGATGTTCCACAGCGGGTAGCGGGCCGGCGCGGTCCACTCGGTCCAGCCGGTCAGCCCGGCCAGCACCGCGCCGGCCGGCAGCACCCGCCGCACCGGCCAGCGGGGCAGGCCGAGCGCCAGGGTGGCCAGCAGCACGTAGCTGTAGAAGCCGTGGTGCGTGCCGGCCACGAGCAGCCCGCCGTTGACCGCCCAGTCGGCCGCGACCCAGCCGCCCGCCACCCGGCCGCGCCGCTGGCTGGCGGCGAGCAGGGCCAGCCCCGAGGCGGTCGCGACGGCGGCGAGCGCGAGCACCGTGCGGTAGTCGTCGTGGTGCCGGGCCTGCACGAGTTGCAGTGCCAGCACGGCGAAGCAGCCGGTCCGCGAGACCAGCAGCGCGGCCACCAGGACGCGCTCGGCTCGCCGCACGGCGGCTCCGGAGGCCGGGGGCTGCGCGGGCACGGGGCGGGCCTCACTCCCTCCGGGACGGCGGCCGGTCGGACCCGGGTCCCGACGATCGTCCGGCCGGCGCGCGGCCTTGTCGTGTCCGGCAAATACCCGACACGCCCGACCCGCGGCGTGCCCCCGCTGGCCGTCCCGTCCAGCCGCGGCGGCGGCCGTCCCCGCCCGGCCCGCGCCGTGCCGCCCGCTGGCCCGTCCAGCGACCATGCCGCCCGCTGGCCGTCCCCGCCCAGCGGCCGGCCCGCCGCGCCAGCCCACCCGGCCCGCCGCACCGGCTGGTCAGACCGGGCCGCGGCCGCGGTGGCCCAGCTGCTGTTCGAGAGCGGCCAGGGCGAGCTGCGCCTTGTTGCCGAGGCCGAGCTTGGCGCGGATGCGGGCCACGTAGGTATCGACGGTGCTGGCGCTGACACCGAGGCGGCTCGCGGTCTGGCTGTGCGTGAAGCCGCGGGCGATCAGGCTCAACACCTCCTGTTCCCGCGCTGACAGCGTGGCCGGCGGCTTGGCCGGCGCGGCCTTCGTCCCGGTCGTCGCGGCCAGGTCGGCCTGCAGGATGTCGGCGAGCTGCGCGGACAGGTAGAACCCGGCCCCGGCCACCCGGCGGACCGCGGTCAGCACCGCCTCGTCGCCCGCCTGCTTGGTCAGAAAACCGGACGCGCCGGCCTGCAGCGCCGCCAGCACGTCCCCGGGGCTGCGGGACGCGGAGATCACCAGCACCCCGGCCCGATCCGCCAGCTGGCGGACCGCGGCCAGGCACGGCGTCTCGCTGTTCAGGTACAGGTCGAGCAGGACGACGTCCAGCTGCCCGGGCAGCGGCTCGTCGACACCGGGCACCGAGGCGACCACCTCGATGTCGCCAGCGGCGGCGAGGATCTTCTCCACGCCGTACCGAGCGATGGGATGGTCGTCGACGACAGCGACCCGGATCACCCGAAACCTCCCCGGAGCTGCCCGCCCCCGTGCGGGCAGCCCATATGGTAGGCCCTGGCGTGCGTTGCCCGGCATGTCAGCCACCTGGCCGGGGGGCCGGCTCAGTGCCGGGCGACCGCCACGATCACCACGATCAGCGCGAGCAGGATCGTCGCGGCCACGGTCGCCGCGAAGATCTTGAGCGCGCTGTACGGCCGGTCGCCCATCACCTCACCGGTGCTCGCGTTGACCTGCACCTGCCAGGTCTTGCCGGCGTGCATGTACGCGGCGAGCCACACCGGCAACAGGATCAGCTTGAACATCAGCGCGCCGTACCGGGTGTTCATCGAGCTCACCCGCTGCTCGTCACCGCCGATGTCACGCCGGCAGTCCTCCTGGATCACCTTCTGCATCTGCTGCTTGGCGGACTCCAGCCCGGTGTCCGCCTCGACGTCGTAGCGCAGCGTGCGGTAGCCGGAGAGGTAGTCACGCTGGAACGAGACGGCCCGGCTGAGCACCCACGGGCCCAGCTTGGCCAACCGGTTCGCCGGCAGCGTGGTGGTCGCCGGCACCAGCACGTCGTCGAAGTCGCGGGAGACCGTGCCCGAGGCCGGGTACCAGGCCGTCCGCTGCACCTGCCGGGTCTTCTGCTGGCCGTCCTCGACGTACGTCTCGGTCTCGTAGTAGTGCTGGCCGCGCTGCCCGGCGTAGCGGGTCGTGGTGGCGCTGTCGTACGTCCAGTGCGGCAGGTAGGTGCCGGTCAGCTGCTCGGTGGCGGCCACCTTCTTCAGGCTGCTCGGGGCGAACCAGCGCGAGGTGACCCACTTCTTGAACACCTCCCGCACCCGCTCGCGGGGCACCTGGAACGGCAGCACCGCCTCCGGCGCGATCAGCTGCACCGCGCCCGGGTCGGCGATCAGCGGCGCCCCGCAGAACTGGCAGCGGGTGGACAGGTCGCTCGTCTCGGTCTGCGCGCCGCAGCCCTGGCACTTGTAGACGTACTGGCCGAGCTGGGCGACCGGCTTGCGCGGCACCGCCGCCCACGCCTCGTAGGAGTGCTCCTCGATCACCGTGTCCACGGCGGCCACCGCCTGCTCGAACCCGCAGTACGGGCAGCGCAGCGCGGTGGTGCCCGGCGCGAACTCCACCCGCGAGCCGCAGGACGGGCAGGCGAAGTGCCCGGTGGTCGCGGTAGTCTGCTCGCTCATGCGCCGGCCTCCGGAGTGGGCATCGTAGGGCCGCCCGGGCCAGCGGAGCGGCGCGGAGAGGGTCGGCGGGTCAGCACGCTCATGCCGGTCAGCCCTGCGGCGGGAGCGGCGGCGGGAGCTGCGGCAGCACGCCGGCGAGCTCGCCGACCTGGCCGGCCGCGGCCCACTGCGGCAGGCCGGCGCGCCAGACCAGGGTGGCCGAGGTGAGCCGGCCGGCGGCCACCTCGCCCTGCAGCCCGGCGATGTCGAACGGGCCGACCTGCTGGCCGCCGACGCCGAGGTACCACTGCGCCGCGGCCGGCAGTGGCGGTGGCGCCATCCCGGGTTGCGGCGGGGCCGGCTGCGCGGCCGGCGCGGCCTGCGCGCCCTGTGCGCTCTGGCCGAGCGACTGCGCCATCTGCTGGCCGAGCGCCATCCCCATGCCGAGGCCCACGCCCTCGCCGGCGCCGCCCGGGTTGTTCGCCGCGGCCTCCATCGCGTTCGCCGCCTGGAACTGGGTGTACTGGTTCAGGTTGCCCAGCACGCCCATCTGTGTGCGCTTGTCCATCGCCGCCTCGACCTCGGGCGGCAGCGACAGGTTCTCGATGACGAACTGCGGGAACTCCAGCCCCATCGGGCGGAACTCCACGCTCATGATCGCGGCCAGCTTGTTGCCGATCGCGTCCTGATTGGACGCCAGGTCGAGCATCGGGATGTGCGCGGCGGCCAGCGCGGTGGAGAACCGGCCGACGATCATCTGCCGCAGCGTGTCCGCGACCTCCTCGGTGCGGAACTGCGGGTCGGTGCCGACGATGTCCTTGAGGAACATGCCGGCGTCCGCGATCCGGATCGAGTACCCGCCGAACGCCCTGATCCGGACCATGCCGAACTCCGGGTCGCGCAGGATGATCGGGTTCTGGGTGCCCCACTTCATGCCGGTGAACTGCCGGGTGGTGACGAAGTACACCTCGGCCTTGAACGGCGAGTGGAAGCCGTACTTCCAGCCCTTCAGGGTCGACAGGATCGGCATGTTCTG
>JBBWZH010000191.1:0-2828 GCA_039648995.1 Mycobacteriales bacterium | reverse complement strand
CCACCGCCGTGGCCCATGGCACCGCTCGGACCTACCGCGCTGCCCTGGCCCATGGCACCGCTCGGGCCCGCATTGCCCTGGCCCATCGCGCCGGGCGGGCCGATCGGGCCCGGCCGCCGGGGCGTGGCACCCGGCGGCACCTGGCCGCCGACGCCGCCCGGTGCACCGGCCATCCCGGCGCCGGCCAGCCCGGTGGGCGGCGGGCCGGTGGACGGCGGGCCGGTGGACGGCGGGGGCGGCGGGCCGGGGAGGGTGGCCCCGAGGGGTACCGGGACCACCGTGTTCGGATCGTCGTACGGTCGCTCCTGCACCGCGCGGACGGCCGCGGCCAACTCGCCGCCGGTGCCGTACCGGTGCCTCGGGTCCTTCGCCATCGCGCGGGCGACCAGTTCGCGCACGGTCGGCAGCACGTCGTTCGGCAGCGGCGGCGGGGTGTCCCGGATCTGCATGACCGCGACCGCCACGGCGGTGTCGGCGACGAACGGCAGCCGCCCGGCCAGGCACTCGTAGGCGACCACGCCGAGCGAGTAGACGTCGCTGGCCGCGGTCACCGCCCGTCCCTCGGCCTGCTCCGGGGAGAAGTACTGCGCGGTTCCGACGACCATCCCGTTCTGTGTCAGCGGCACCGAGTCGGCCACCCGGGCGATGCCGAAATCGGTGACCTTCACAACCCCGTCCGGCCGGACCAACAGGTTGCCCGGCTTCACGTCCCGGTGCGCGATGCCGGTGCGGTGCGCCACGTCCAGCGCGGTGGCGGCCTGCCGGACGATGTCCAGCGTGCGCGGCGGGGCCAGCCGTCCCTCGCGGGCCAGGATCGCGGACAGTGGCTCGCCCACGACGTGCTCCATCACCAGGTACGCGGTGCGCAGCCCACCTGGGCCGCCGAGCACCGCCTCGCCGTAGTCGAAGACGTTCGCGATGCCCGGGTGGGACAGCGCCGCTGTCGTGCGCGCCTCGGCCCGGAACCGGGCCAGGAACGTCGGGTCGCTGGTCAGTTCGCTCTTGAGCACCTTCACCGCGACGGTGCGGTTCAGCACCATGTCCTCGGCTCGCCAGACCTCACCCATACCGCCGATGGCGATCCGGCTGGCGAGCCGGTACCGGTCGCCGAGCAGCGCGTCCTGGGCGAGCACGCCGATCTCACCCGCCCCCGCGTTGGCTACCCAGGATGGCCTTGATCACGTCCGCGGCGATCGGCGCGGACGCCTCGCCGCCGGTCGCCTCGCTGTTCTCGTTGCCGGCGTTCTCGATCACCACGGCGACCGCGACCGTCGGGTTGTCCGCCGGCGCGAAGCCGATGAACCAGGCGTGCGGCTGCTTGCCCGGCGCGTTCTCCGCCGTGCCGGTCTTGCCCGCCACCTGGACGCCGGGGATCTTGGCGCGCCGGCCGGTGCCGTTGTTCACGACGCTGGTCATCATCGTGGTGAGCTGGCCGGCGACCTCCGGCGGGATGGCCTGCGGCTGATCCGGGTTCAGCGGCTCGGCCTTGGTCGCGTCCAGCACGGACAGGTCCGGCGCCTGCAGTTCCTTCACCAGGTACGGCTTCATCAGCTGGCCGCGGTTGGCCACCGCGGCGGCGATCATCGCGCCTTCGAGCGGGGTGAGCTTCACGTCCCGCTGCCCGATCGATGACTGGGCCAGCGAGGCGTCGTCCACGATCGGGCCGACAGAGCTGCCGGACACGTCCAGCGGCATGCTGAACCCGCTGTCGTTGATCCCGAATGCCTGCGCCTGCCGGCGGATCGCCGACGCGCCCAGATCGAGGCCGAGCTTCGCGAACGCGGTGTTGTACGAGTTGGTGAACGCGGTGATCAGCGGCACCCGGTCGGCGCCACAGGTCTCGTCCCCGAAGTTCTTCAGCTCCTTGCTGGACTGCGGCAGCTTCAACCGGTGCGGGCAGTCGACGACCGTGTCCGGGTTCCGGCCGTTCTGCAGCGCGGCCGCCGAGACGACCACCTTGAACGTCGAGCCGGGCGGGTAGGACTGGTTGATCGCCCGGTCCAGCATCGGCGCGTCGGCGTCCGAAGTGAGCTTGTCGTAGCTGTCGCGGATCGCCGTCGGGTCGTGCGACGACAGGACCGTCGGGTCGTACGACGGCGAGCTGACCAGGGCCAGGATCGCGCCGGTGCGCGGGTCCAGCGCGGCGACCGCGCCGCGCCGGCCGGCCAGCGCCTTGTACGCGGCCTCCTGGGCGGCCCGGTTCAGCGTGAGCACCACGTTGCCGCCGCGCGGGTCACGGCCGGTGAGCAGGTCGGACAGCCGGCGGGTGAACAGCCGGTTGTCGCTGCCGGTGAGCAGGTCGTTGTCGGTCTGCTCGATCCCGGTGCCGCCGTAGATCAGCGAGTAGAAGCCGGTGGCCGGCGCGTAGGTCGCCTGGCCGGGGTAGACCCGCAGGTACCTGAGCTTGTCATTGGTCGGCCGGGACTCCGCGATCGACTTGCCGTCCACCACGATCGCGCCGCGCTGGCGCTCGTACTCGTCCAGCAGCACCCGCGTGTTGCCCGGGTCGGTCCGCAGATTGTCGCCCTCGAACACCTGCACGTAGTTCGCGTTGGCCACCAGCAGCCCGAACAGGATCAGCGCGGCGATGGAGACCCTGCGCAGCGGCCGGTTCACCGGCTCACCACCTCGGTGACCGCCTCGGCCAGCGGCGGCCTCGGGGTGACCGGCGCCGGCGGCCGGCGGGACGCGTCCGAGATCCGCAGGAGCAGGGCGATCAGCGCGAAGTTGGCCACCAGGGAAGAACCGCCATAGGAGAGGAAGGGGGTGGTCAGGCCGGTCAGCGGGATCAGCTTGGTGACGCCGCCGACCACGATGAACACCTGGAA
>JBBWZH010000175.1:0-17305 GCA_039648995.1 Mycobacteriales bacterium | reverse complement strand
CGAGTGCCGCGAGCGCGCGCTGGTCGGCTTCGACCGGGACCGCGCCGAACTCGGCCTCGTACTCGGCTACTCCGCGCAGACCGTCCTCGACCTTGGCGGCGTGTTCGGCGACCCGAACCACCCATTGTGAGACCGGCATCCCGGCATGGTCGGCGGCAGCTCGGACGACCCGTTCAACGTCCGGCGGCATCGAGATGGACAACCGCGACATGGCCATGCGTCCAGTCTAGCCGACCAGTATTACTAACCGTAACACTCACTGGCCGGGGAGTACCGCGAAGATCGCTCCGCGCGGTCAGTCGGCGAGGCGGGGGCGGATGAGGGTGGCGGTGGGTTCGGAGATCTCGTCCAGGATGGCCGCGCTGTACTGGACGAAGCGGTTGCCGGCGTCGGCGAGCAGCGGGTCGAGGGACCCGTCCGCGTGCTCGAAGGCCTCCAGGTCGCGGACGATGCGGCGGACCGGGTGCTTCGCCTCGAAGCACTCGGAGCCCATGTTGCGGGCCGCCGTGCGGGCGACTTCGAGCGAGGTCTGCACGGCCTGCGCCTTCACCATCTTCGACCAGGAGCTGTCCACGCCGCCGGGGTGGCCGGCACCCGCGATCAGGCCGGAGAGCGCGAGCACGACACGGCCGCGCAGGTCGCCGATGCGCTCGCCGACGCTGCCGGGCAGGTCGCGCCCGGCCTCGCCGCACGCCACGACGAACTCCACCCAGGAATCGATGCAGGCGGCCGCGGCGCCCAGGCAGGTGGCGGCCACCAGCGGGCGGTACTCGGTGAAGTGCCGGCGGAACACCGCGACACCGCCGACCGACGCGCCGATCATCGCGGTGGCCGGCACCCGGACGTTCTCCAGCACCAGCTCGCCCCAGGACCAGCCGGTCAGCCCGGCCGGCGGCACCGGCAGCGCGTGCAGCCCCTCGGCGTCGGCCGGTACGTAGAACGCCGACAGGTGCTCCGGGCTGCGGGCGAACACGACGAAGCCGGACGCCTCGATCAGCCGCGAGATCCACTTCTTCTGCCCGCTGATCTCGTACCCGCCCGGCACCGGCTTGGCCAGCGTGGCCACCGCGTTCACGCTCGGGTCGTCGGACGGCTCGGTCGCGGCCAGCCCGACCAGGGCGCCGTCGATCACGTCGGCCAGTTCGGGCCGGCCGTGCCACTCGGGGTCGTGGCAGAGGATCGCGCCGTGCCCGACATGTGCCGCGTCGCGCAGGTTCAGGTCGTGATACCCGGCCAGGAACTGGATGCCGACCTGGGCCAGGAACCGGTGCCCGCCGCCGCCGGCCTGGGCCGGCGCGGTCGCCGCGCCCACCCCGGCCGCGTGCAGCCGGCGCTTCTCGGCCAGCAGCGTGTCGCCGCCGGACCGCGCCGCCGGCACCGCCGCGGCCAACATCCGATCGGCTTCGCCGAGCAGGTCGAGCTCCCGGGACCGGTACGTCCAGAGGCACGGTTCGAGCCAGGACCACGGACCCGAACCGGGCAGGCTGTTCCGCTGCATCACGCTCTCTTCATCGTCGCTGCGGGCCGGGCAACCTTACTTGGCGCAACCGACCGCACCTACTCGCCACCGGACAGGCCACCCGGACGGCTGGTTTTCGCCTGCGGCGAGCATTCGGTCGGCCACAGGACGCTATCCGCATCCTCTGTTCACCGCCCCAGTCAACGATGTGGTCCGCCCCAAGGTGCGGCCGGCCCGGCCGCGATGTCGGCGGCGACGGGAGGCCCGCCAGGTCCTGACAGAATGGTGGGCATGTCCTCCGACGACCGGTCCGGCGCGCTGCCCCGGGTCCTGTCCGGCATCCAGCCGACCGCCGACTCCTTCCATTTCGGCAACTACCTCGGCGCGATCCGGCACTGGGTGGCACTACAGGAGACACACGACGCGTTCTATTGCGTGGTCGACCTGCACGCGCTGACCGTCGCCCCCGACCCGGCCCAGTTGCGGCAGCGCACCCGGGTCTCCGCGGCGCAGTTGCTGGCGCTCGGTCTTGAGCCCGAACGGTGCACCCTTTTCGTGCAGAGCCACGTGCCCGAACACACCGATCTGGCCTGGGTGCTGAGCTGCCTGACCGGGTTCGGCGAGGCCAGCCGGATGACACAGTTCAAGGACAAGTCGGACACGCAGGGCAGTCGCGCCTCGGTCGGCCTCTTCACGTACCCGATCTTGCAGGCCGCCGACATCCTGCTCTACCAGGCGGACGCGGTGCCGGTCGGCGAGGACCAGCGGCAGCACCTGGAGCTGACCCGCGACCTGGCCCAGCGCTTCAACACCCGGTACGGCAGGACGTTCACGGTGCCCTCGCCGTACATCGTGAAGGACACCGGCCGCATCACCGACCTGCAGGACCCGGCGGCCAAGATGAGCAAGTCGCTGGGCGGCACCGGCCTGGTCGAGCTGCTGGAGCCGGAGAACACCGTCCGGAAGAAGATCAAGTCCGCGGTGACCGACAGCGAGCGGGAGATCCGGTTCGACCCGGAGCGGAAGCCCGGGGTGAGCAACCTGCTCACGATCGCCTCGGCGCTGTCCGGCCGGCCGGTGGACGACCTCGTGGCGAGCTACGCCGGGCGCGGCTACGGTGACCTCAAGGGCGACGTGGCCGACCTCGCCGTCGAGTTCGTCCGGCCAATCCAGCAGCGCACCAAGGCCTGGCTGGACGACCCCGCGGAGCTTGACCGGGTGCTCGCGATCGGGGCCGAGCGGGCCGGCGCCGTCGCCGCCGAGACGCTGCTGGCGGCCAAGGACCGGGTCGGCCTGCTGCCGCCGCGGAAGGGCTGACGTGCCGGTAGCCAACATCGGGGTGGCGATATCAGTCCCCGAGCCGTACGCGGGCACGCTCTCATCCTGGCGGGAACGCGTCGGCGACCCGGAGGGCCGGCGGATCCCGCCACACGTCACGCTGCTGCCGCCGACCAAGATCGCCGCCGCCGCGATGCCCGACGTGGAGGCGCATCTGGCGGCCGCCGCGCGGCAGGCCGAGCCGTTCGAGATGCACCTGGCCGGCACCGGCACGTTCCGCCCGGTCTCGGACGTCGTGTTCGTCGTGGTCGCGGCCGGCATCGCGCAGTGTGAGCAGTTGGAACGGCAGGTCCGGCGAGGCCCGCTGGAGCGTGAGACCAGGTTCCCCTACCACCCGCACGTCACCGTCGCGCACGACATCGCCGCCGAGGGCCTGGACGCCGCATACACCGGGCTGGCCGGTTTTGAGGCCCGCTTCCAAGTCAGCGTGTTCACGATGTTCGCGCAGGGTAGTGACCGGGTGTGGCAGCCACAGCGCGAGTTCCCGCTCGGCGCGGGGTGACCGGCCCGGCGGCCGCCGACCCAGCCGCGGGCCGCGCTGACGCCGGCGCGGGTACCCCAGCCCGGACGGCCGCCGCGAGCCCGGACGGGGCGGCGGCCGCGAGCCCGGACGGGACGCGGGTCGGCAGCCCCGGTGGGCCGACCGGCCGGACGGCCGGGAGCCCGGGTGGGGGTCCGGACGGGGCGGCCGGCGGGAGTCTCGACGGGACGGCGGGGAGGCCGGACCGAGCGCGGGGCGGGGTCGGGGGTCCGGATCGTGCTGGGGGCGGGGGGAGCGGGCCGGGGCGGTTCGCCTGGTTCGGCCGGCTGCGGGACTGGGGGACGGCCCGGGGCGGCGCGCTGCGGGACCGCTGGCCCTGGCTGGACCACCTGGTCCGGGCCGGCCAGCGGTACTCGGAGACGCGGAGCAACCACCTGGCCGCGGCGATCACCTACTTCAGCTTCCTGGCGCTGTTCCCGCTGCTGCTGCTGGCGCTGTCGATCGCCGGATACGTGCTGGCCCACAACCACGACCAGCTGGACGACCTGACCAAGCTCATCCAGGACAACGTGCCGGGCTCGGTCGGGAACGAGTTCACCAGCGTGGTCAACACCGCGGTCGGCAAGCGCGGCACGATCGGCCTCGTCAGCCTGGTCGGCGTCGCCTACGCGGGGCTCGGCTGGGTCGGCAACCTGCGGACCGCGCTGCAGATCGCGTGGGCGTGCGAGCCGACCAAGGAGAACCCGTTCAAGGCCAAGCTCGGTGACCTGCTCGCGCTGGTCGGCCTGGGCCTGGCGATCGGCGTCTCGCTGGCGCTCACCGCCGGCGGCACCGCCGCCGCCAACGCGCTGCTCCGGCTGGTCAACCTGGACGGCACCCCGGGCATGGGCGTCGCGGTCGCGGTGCTCGGCATCCTGCTCGCGATGGTGGCCGACACGCTGGTGTTCGCCTGGCTGTTCGTCCGGCTGCCGCGCCGCCCGGTGCGGTACCGGCCGGTGCTGCGTGGAGCCCTGTTCACCGCCGTCGGGTACGAGGTCCTCAAGATCGGCGCCACGTTCTACCTGGCGCGGGTGAGCGCGAACGGCGTGTACGGCGGCTTCGCCGGCTTCGTCGGTCTGCTCATCTGGCTGAACCTGGTGTCCCGGTTCCTGCTGTTCGGTGCGGCCTGGACGGCTACCGCGACCGGCTCGCTGTCCCGGGCCGAGACCGCCTGCGCCGACCCGTCGGCCGGCCCGGGCGCCCCGGACGCCGACCTGGCCGCCGGAACCGCCACCGCTGGAACCGCCGCCGCTGGAACCGCCACCACGAACGCCGCCGCCGGAGCCGCCACCGCTGGAACCGCCACCGCTGGAACCGCCGCCGCGAACGCCTCCGGCGGCGCGTCCGCCGGCGGGGGCGCGACCGGGCGGATCAGGCGTCCTGGGCGTCGATCCGGCGACGCCGCCGGGCGGTGAACCCGGCCGCGGCCAGCGCCAGCACCCCGACGGCCAGCCCACCGGCCAGCGGCAGCATCGGCACCCCACCGCCGCCGGTGCCGGCGGCCGGTGCGGCGGCGGGCGCGGCGGCAGCGGAGGGCGTCGGCGTCGGGGTGGGCGTGGCCGGCGCGGCGACGGCCGGCCCGACCAGTTGGCCCACCGGCCGCGTGCCGGCCCGCAGCGCGAAGCCCCAGTCGAGCAGCGCGGCGCCCTGCTGCCACAGGTCGATCGGCTGCCGCTCGGCGTACAGGAACGTGACCACGAGCCGCCGCCCCTTGCGCGCGGCCGCGCCGACGTAGGTGTGCCGCGCGGCGTCGGTGAAGCCGGTCTTGCCGCCGATCGCGCCCGGGTACTCCCAGAGCAGCCGGTTCTGGTTGGCGATCTCGAACGGGCCGTACTTGGCCGAGACCCTGCCGATCTTGCCCTGGCGCTGCGCGTCGTACCGGCGGAAATCGGGCAGCGCGAACGCGGCACGGCTGATCAGCGCCAGGTCGTAGGCGGAAATCGACTGCCTGGGGCCTTCCAGGCCGGACGGCGTGGCCGCGTGCGTGTCGTACGCCTGCAGGTGCCGCGCCTCGGCGTTCATCAGCGCGACCGTCCGCTGCACCCCGCCGGCCGTCCTGGCCAGCGCGTTCGCGGCGTCGTTGCCGGACATCATCAGCAGCGACTGGAACAGCAGGTCGACCGAGTAGTGCCCCTTCGGCACCAGGCCGACGCGGGAGCCCTCGATGTTGGCGTCCGCGTCGGTCGCGACCACGACCCGCTTCTTGTTCAGCCGGGGGATCAGCGTCAGCGCGGTCAGGATCTTCAGCGTGCTGGCCGGCAGATACTTCGCGTGCGGGTCGCGGGACGCGAGGACGGCGCCGGTGTCCAGATCGGCCAGCACCCAGCCGCGCGCGGTCAGGTTCGGCGGCAGCGGCCGGGCACCCGCGGGCACGATCACGCCCCGGCCCGCCATGCGCGGCCCACCGACCACGCTCCCGTCCGGCGCCCGCCCGACCTTCGGCGCCGGCACCGGGCGGGTCGGGGACGGCACCGGCGCCGCCGACGCGGTCGCCGGCACGACCGCCACACCCAACACGGTCACTGCAAGTAGCGCAAACGCCACCCTGAGGTAGTAACGCACCCGCGAAGTCTAGACGCATGGGCGGCATAGACCCGTTTGCCGGATCCAGGGCCGCCCCTGGTGGGAAGCCACCGGCGTTGCCTGCCGACCGGCCGGTTGCCACCGGCCCGCCGCCGGCAGGGCGCCGGTGGGTACGGATGGTTACCGCTGGGAGCATCGGTACAACGATGTGGTGACGGCCGGTGGGTAGCGTCCGCGCCGTCGTCACGCAGGGTCTAGCGTGTCGTGCCGATGCCCGGGTGGTGTTCCGGGCCCACGAAAGGAGAACCTCTTGCGCCCAGTGCGTGGGATGGCGCTCGTGGCGGCGACTCTGGCCAGCGTGTCGCTGGCCGCGTGCGGCAGCAAGCCCAGCGACAGCGGCTCCGGCAACAGCACCGCGCCGGCGGCCAGCAACTACCTGGCTTGCATGGTCACCGACACCGGCGGCATCGATGACAAGTCCTTCAACGCGTCCGCCTGGAAGGGCATGGAGGACGCCAAGGCGGCCGGCAAGGTCCAGGATAAATACGTCACCTCGACATCCGAGAACGATTACGCGCCGAACATCAACGCGCTGATCTCGCAGAAGTGCCAACTGGTCGTCACGGTCGGCGGGCTGATGGGTGACGCCACCAAGGCGGCCGCCGAGAAGAACCCGAACCAGAAGATGGCCATCGTGGACGCCAGCTACGACCCACCGCTGGCGAACGTCTTCGGCATGACGTTCAACACCGCGCAGGGCGCGTTCATGGGCGGCTACCTGGCCGCCGGGATGAGCCAGTCCGGCACCGTCGCCACCTACGGCGGCCTGCAGATCCCGCCGGTGACGATCTACATGGACGGCTTCCAGGAAGGCGTCGAGTACTACAACCAGCAGAAGAGCAAGAGCGTCAAGGTCCTCGGCTGGGACGAGGCGACCCAGAAGGGCACGTTCGCCGGGTCGTTCACCGATCAGAACAAGGGCAAGCAGATCGCGAACAACTTCATCCAGCAGGGCGCCGATGTGATCTTCCCGGTGGCCGGCGGGGTGGGTCTGGGCACCGCCGCGGCGGCTGAGGCGACCAACGGCAAGGTCAACCTGATCTGGGTGGACTTCGACGGCTGCGAGAACGCCGCGCAGTACTGCAAGCTGTTCCTCAGCACGGTGCTGAAGAACATCCCGGCGATCGTCACCAAGACCGTCGAGGACGCGGCCGCGGGCACCTTCAAGAGCGGCGCCTACGTCGGCACGCTGGAGAACAACGGCACCGGCCTGGCCCCGTACCACGACCTGGACTCCAAGGTCCCGGCCGGGCTGAAGAGCGAGCTGGAGCAGATCAAGTCCGACATCATCTCGGGCAAGATCACCATCAAGTCGAAGGTGCAGCCCAAGGGCTGATCCACCCGTGGCGGGGCCGGCGGTCTGGGAGACTGGACCGCCGGCCCCGACCAGTTGTCGGAGCGAGCCGCGGGGGCGCCGGCACGTCGGGTCCGGCCGTATCTGAGACCTGTGACCGCCCGGGAGGTAAGCGGGTGAAGTTGGAGCTGCGCGGCATCACCAAGCGGTTCGGCTCGCTCGTGGCCAACGACCGGATCGACCTGACCGTCGAGCCCGGCGAGATCCACGCGCTCCTCGGCGAGAACGGCGCCGGCAAGTCCACCCTGATGAACGTCCTGTTCGGGCTGTACCACCAGGACGAGGGCGAGATCGTGGTCGACGGCGAGCCGCGCAGGTTCGCCAGCCCCGGCGACGCGATCCGGGCCGGGGTCGGCATGGTGCACCAGCACTTCATGCTGGTGCCGGTGTTCACCGTGGCCGAGAACGTGATGCTCGGCCATGAGCCGACCCGGCTGTTCGGTCTGCTCGACCGCCGCCGGGCGCGCCGCCAGGTGCAGGAGCTGTCCGCCCGGTACGGCCTGGCCGTCGACCCGGACGCGCTGGTCGAGGATCTGCCGGTGGGCGTGCAGCAGCGGGTCGAGATCATCAAGGCGCTGGTCCGGGACGCCGACGTGCTGATCCTGGACGAGCCGACCGCGGTGCTGGTCCCGCACGAGATCGACGAGCTGATCGGGATCATGCGGCAGCTGCGCGCGGCCGGTAAGTCGATCGTGTTCATCACCCACAAGCTGAAGGAAGTGCAGGCGGTCGCCGACCGGATCACGGTGATCCGGCGCGGCCGGGTGGTCGGTACCACCACGCCGGACACCAGCGAGGCGGAGCTGGCCAGCCTGATGGTCGGCCGCACCGTCGACCTGCAGGTACGCAAGGCGCCGGCCGCTCCCGGCGACGCGGCGCTGCGGATGGCCGGGCTGCGGGTCCTGGACGACCGCGGCCAGGCCGCCGTCGACGGTGTCGACCTGGACGTGCGGGCCGGCGAGATCGTCGCGGTCGCCGGCGTGCAGGGCAACGGGCAGACCGAGCTGGTGGAGGCGCTGTTCGGGCTGCGCCGGCCGGTGTCCGGGTCGATCACGCTGAACGGCACCGAGCTGATCGGCCGGTCGCCGCATCAGGTGCTCAACCTCGGCGTCGGCTACGTACCCGAGGACCGGCAGCGGGACGGCCTGGTCGGCGACTTCTCGGTGGCCGAGAACCTGGTGCTGGACTCCGCCGACCAGCCGCCGTACGCGTCGGGCGGGGCGCTGCGGCCCGCCGTGATCAGGGAGAACGCGACCGCCCGGGTGGCCGAGTTCGATGTCCGTACCTCGTCCATCGACGTGCCGGCGAGCACGCTGTCCGGTGGCAACCAGCAGAAGGTGGTGCTGGCCCGGGAGATGTCGCGGCCGCTGCGCCTGCTGGTCGCCTCGCAGCCGACCCGTGGGGTGGACGTCGGCGCGACCGAGTTCATCTGGCAGCGCATCGTGGCCGAGCGGGACCAGGGCCGGCCGGTGCTCATCGTCTCGTCCGAGCTGGACGAAGTGATCGCGCTGGCCGACCGGATCGCGGTGATGTACCGCGGTCGGATCCTCGGCATCGTCCCGCCGGACACGCCTCGCGACCAGATCGGCCTGATGATGGCCGGCGTGGACGAGCACGCCGCGCAGGTCGCGGCGGCCGAGCACCCGACCGTGATCAGCCAGGTTCTGGAGGGCGCCGAGCCGGCGGCGGCGCGAGCGGCGGCCGATGCGCCGGCCGCTCCGGCTGGTGACTCCGGGGCTGGGGCGGCCGCGCCGGCCGCGCCCGCGGAGTCGGAGGAGCGGCGTTCTACGGAGGAGCGGGCATGACGGATACGCCGGCGACGACGGCGGAATCCGCACCGGAGCCGGCCGCCGAAGCGACCCCGGCGCCCGGGCCGGCCGCGGCCTCCCCGCGCCGGCGCAGCGACACCGCGCTGGTGACCGCGCTCGCCGTGGTCGTCGCGCTGGTCGTCGGAGCCGTCCTCATCGCGGTGTCCGATTCGGCCGTGCTCGACACGTTCGGGTACTTCTTCGCCGCGCCCGGCGACGCGTTCAGCTCGTCCTGGTCGGCGATCTCGGACGCCTACTCGGCGATGTTCCAGGGCGCCATCGTCAACCCGGCCACGGTCCGGGCCGCGGCTAACGGGCAGGCCACCTGGTCGTCGGTGTTCGGGCCGCTGTCCGAGACGATCGTGACCGCGACGCCGCTGATCTGCGCCGGCCTCTCGGTGTCGCTGGCGTTCCGCAGCGGCCTGTTCAACATCGGCGGCGAGGGGCAGGTGGTGGTCGGCGCGATCACCGCCGGCTACGTGGGTTTCGCCTGGCACCTGCCGCCGGTGCTGCACGTGACGGTCGCGGTGCTCGCCGGCATGATCGGCGGCGGGTTCTGGGGCGTGATCGCCGGCTGGCTCAAGGCGCGTACCGGCGCGCACGAGGTCATCACCACGATCATGCTCAACTACATCGCGCTGTACCTGCTGCTCTACCTGCTGGGCACGACGCGGTTCCAGCGCCCCGGCCGGTCCGACGCGATCAGCCGCGAGGTGGACGGCAACGCCCGGCTGCCGCACCTGGCCGGCTCGGCGCTGCGGCTGCACGCCGGCATCCTGCTGGCGCTGGTCGCCGCCGCGCTGGTGGCCTGGCTGCTCACCCGTAGCACGCTGGGCTTCCGGCTGCGAGCGGTCGGCGCGAACCCGGACGCGGCGCGCACCGCCGGGATGAGCGTGGAGCGGGCGTACGTGCTGGCGATGCTGCTGGCCGGCGCGCTGGCCGGGCTGGCCGGCTCGACCCAGGTGCTCGGCACCGCGTACACGCTGACCCCGGGCGTCTCGGCGAACATCGGCTTCGACGCGATCACGGTCGCGTTGCTCGGCCGGGCCAGCCCGTGGGGCACCGTGCTGGCCGGGTTGCTGTTCGGCGCGCTGCGGGCCGGCGGGGTGCAGATGCAGGCGCAGACCGGGACGCCGATCGACGTGGTCACCGTGATCCAGGCGCTGATCGTCATCTTCATCGCCGCGCCGCCACTGATCCGCTCGATCTTCCGGCTGCACACGGCCCGCGGCGGCGGCGCCGGCGCGACTCTCGCCAAGGGATGGAACGGATGAGCGCCGCGGAACCCAGCGAGTGCGGAGGCGGGCAGTGAGTGCCGCGAGCCGACGCGGGAGTGAGCATCGCAGGTGCCGTCAAGGCGCCGCGGAGCGGAGCGAGCGGGGAGGCGGGCAATGAGTGCCGCGAGCCGACGCGGGAGTGAGCATCGCAGGTGCCGTCAAGGCGCCGCGGAGCGGAGCGAGTGCGGAGGGGAGCAATGAGTCTGGCGGCGGCATTGCCGCGTACCGCGGGCGTCCGACTGAGCCGCCGGTACGCGGTCGGCGGGCTGTACATCGTGCTCGGCCTGCTGTCGCTGCTGGCGTTCGGCATCGGTACGGACAGCGGCAAGGACGCCCGGTTCGGCCTGTCGCTGGCGGGCGCCCGGGTGACGATGCCGGACCTGGTGCTGCCGGCCCGGGCGGCCGCGATCGTGCTGAGCCTGCTGGTGGTCGCGTTCGGCGTGCTGCGGGTGGTGCGGGCCGAGTCCGCCCGGCTGGCGTCCTGGCTGACCGGCCTGGTGATCGTCAGCCTGCTCGTCGCGTTCCTGTGCTGGTCGGTGGCGGGGAACGAGGTCAGCCTGGTCGGCATCGTGCAGGGCACGGTGTTCCTGTCGATCCCGCTGGTGCTCGGCGCGCTGTCCGGCGTGCTGTGCGAGCGGGCCGGTGTGATCAACATCAGCATCGAGGGCCAGTTCCTGCTCGGGGCGTTCACCGCGGCGTTCGCCGGCACGGTGACCGGCAGCCTCTGGGTCGGGCTGATCTGCGGCTGCGCGGCCGGCGGGCTGCTCGGGCTGCTGCTGGCCGTGTTCGCCATCCGGTACCTGGTCGACCAGGTGATCCTCGGCGTGGTGCTGAACGTGTTCGCGCTCGGTCTGACCGGCTTCCTGTACGACCGGGTGCTGCAGCCGAACGCGAACAGCTACAACGACCCGGGCATCTTCAACACCATCAAGATCCCGCTGCTGGCCGACATCCCGGTGATCGGGCCGGTGCTCTTCGACTCGAACATCTTCCTGTACCTGACCTACCTGCTGCTCGCCGGTGTCCACATTGGACTCTTCCATACCCGGTGGGGCCTGCGGGTGCGCGCGGTCGGCGAGCACCCGACCGCGGCGGACACCGTCGGCATCCGGGTGCTGGCCACCCGGTACCGCAACGTCTTCTACGGCGGGTTGGTGGCCGGGCTGGGCGGCGCGTTCTTCACGGTCGGCTCGGTCGGCGCGTTCGGCAAGAACATGACGTCCGGCAAGGGGTTCATCGCGCTGGCCGCGTTGATCTTCGGCCGGTGGAGCCCGCTGGGTTCGCTCGCCGCGGCGCTGGTGTTCGGCTTCGCCGACCAGATCCAGCTGGTGCTGACCAGCATCGGTACCACGATCCCGTCGCAGTTCATGCTGATGGCGCCGTACCTGGCGACGATCTTCGCGGTGGCCGGCCTGGTCGGCAAGGTGCGCGCGCCGAAGGCCGACGGCAAGCCGTACGTCAAGGCGTGACCGGGCCGCCGGTGCCCGCGGCACCGTCCACACCGGACTGGCCGTCGCTGCGCGAGCAGGCGCGGGCCGCGATGCGCCGCGCCTACGCGCCGTACTCGCGCTTCCCGGTCGGCGCCGCGGCCCTGGCCGACGACGGCCGGGTGGTCGTCGGCTGCAATGTCGAGAACGCCTCCTACGGCCTGACTCTGTGCGCCGAGTGCGGCCTGGTCTCCGCGCTGCACGCCAGCGGCGGCGGCCGTCTCGTCGCGTTCGCCTGCGTCGACGGCGCCGGCGGCCCGCTCCTCCCGTGCGGCCGCTGCCGCCAACTCCTCTGGGAACACGGCGGCCCCGACCTCCTCGTCGACACGCCCACCGGCCCGGCCCCGCTCTCGGTCCTGCTGCCGTCCGGCTTCGATCCGAGCCAGCTCGGCTGAGCGCGCGGGTTGTGGCGGCGCACTGGCGATCGGAGTGCGCACCGGCGGTACACCTGCTCACTCGCGGCCGGGTCGCGGCTGCCGCGGGTCGGCGGTTGGGCCGTGAGCGAGCGGCTGCCGCTGCTCGCCGGGCGCCCGGGTGCTCACCCGGTGGGGCAGGCGCTCACCCGGGCGGCGATCGCGGGGAGCTGCGCGGCGTCGACGGTGCGCAGGTCGAGCAGGAGGCGGCCGGCGTCGATGCGGCCGGCGATCGCGGGGTGGCCGCGGCGTAGCGGCTCGGCGTAGCTCTCGGGCAGGGTGACCGCCCAGCTCGGCAGGGTGACGTCGGGGGCACTGCCACCGCCGATCGCGGTCCGGCACCCGGTAACACCGGCGGCGATACCGGCCTCGGCGAGCTCGGCGGCGAGCATGCGGCAGCGCTGCTCGATCTCGGCGGCGTCGGTGCTGAGCGCGGCCCAGGTGGGGGTCCGGCCGCCGCGCAGGGTGGCCTCGAGCGCGGCGAGGGTGAGTTTGTCGACGCGGAGCGCGCGGTAGAGCGGGTGCCGGCGGAGCACGTCGATGTGCCGGCGCGGTCCGAGGATCAGCCCTGCCTGCGGGCCGCCGAGCAGCTTGTCGGCGCTGCAGGTGACGACCGCCGCGCCGGCCCGCAGCGCGCTGGTGACGTCCAGTTCGTCGGGCAGCAGCGGGTGCGGGGCGAGCAGCCCGGAGCCGGCGTCGACGATCACCGGCGGCCCCAGCCCGGCCAGCTCGGCGACGCCGACCGAGGACGTGAAGCCGCGCACGACGAAGTTGGACGGGTGGATCTTGAGGATCGCGGCGGTGTCGTCGGTCAGCGCGCGGGCGTAGTCGCGTAGGGCGGTGCGGTTGGTGGTGCCGACCTCGCGCAGCTCCACCCCGCCGTGCCGCAGTAGCTCCGGCACCCGGAAACCGTCCCCGATCTCGACGAACTCGCCCCGGCTGAGCAGCGCCGTCCGCCCGCCGGCCAGCCCGGCGACCGCCAGCAGGATCGCCGCTGCGCCGTTGTTGACCACCAGCGCCGCCTCGGCTGCGGGCACCGCGACCAGCAGCGCCGCGAGCGCCTGCCGCCCGCGGCCGGCTCTCGCCCCGGTCGCCGCGTCCCACTCGACGTCCACGGTGCCTGCCGCGGCGAGTAGCGCGGCCCGCGCGTCGGCCGACAGCGGCGCCCGCCCCAGGTTCGTGTGCAGCACCACGCCGGTCGCGTTGATCACGGGCGTGAGCGTGGCCGCCGGCGCCGCGAGCAACGCCACCGCCCGCTGCGTCACCTGCCCCGGCTCGATCTCCCCCGACCGCGCCGCCGCCTGCGCGGCCCGCACCGCCGCGACCACCGCCGCCCGCGCCAGCCCCCGCCCAGCCTCGGTCACCGCCATCTCGGCCAGCACCGCGCTGGTACTCGGAATCGCCCGCCGCCCATCCACCCCCGCAGCATCCCCCATCCCACCGACTCCGCCCCACCCACCTCGGCACCCGCCTGTCCGGGGTGCCGAGGCGGGTCTGGCGGCCCCGCGGCCTCCTCGACCGCGGACGACCGTGGCCGGTCCGGCGCCCGCGGATCGGTGTCCGGGCCGACCATGGCGGGTCCGGAGCCCCGCGGCCCGCTCGATCGGGACTGACTGGGCGGGCGTGACCGTGGCCCGGTCCGGCGTCCGCGGATCGGTGTCCGGGCCGACCATGGCGGGTCCGGTGCCCCGCGGCCCGCTCGATCGGGGCTCAGCGGGCGGGGGTGACCGTGGCCCGGTCCGGCGTCCGCGGATCGGTGTCCGGGGTGACCGTGGCGGGTCGAGCGCCCCGCGGCCCCCTCGACCATGGGGCACTGGGCGGGGGTGACCGGGCCGGGTCCGGCGCCGGACGCACCGTGGGGAGGTGTCGGGGGGCTCGGCCCCCCGGAAAGCATGGAAGCCACTCCCCGGCGGAGCACCCGAGGGGTGCGGAAGCATGCGAAGCCAAGTGGCGGAGGCGGACGGGAATCGAACCCGCCTGACCGAGGTGCTCGGCCACGCCGGCTTTGAAGGCCGCGGAGGTCACCAGGCCCCTTACGCCTCCGTGGTCAGCATAGGGTGGCGGTCGTGACGAGTGTGGCGCGGGTGCGGCTGACGGAGTACGCGCACGGCGGCGGTTGTGCGTGCAAGATCCCGCCGGGGGAACTGGAGGCGATCGTCGCGGGGCTCGGGGCGGCGCCGGTGCCGGGGGCGGAGCGGTTGCTGATCGGCCTGGAGAGCGGGGACGACGCGGCGGTGCTCGAGGTGGCGCCGGGGCTGGCGGTGGTGTCGACGGCGGACTTCTTCACGCCGGTGGTGGACGACGCGTACGACTGGGGCCGGATCGCGGCGGCGAACGCACTGTCCGATGTGTACGCGGTGGGCGGCCGGCCGGTGCTGGCGGTGAACCTGCTGGGCTGGCCGCGCGACCGGCTGCCGATGGAGCTGGCGACCGAGGTGCTGCGCGGTGGGTTGGACGTGGCGACCGAGGCGGGGTGCCCGGTGGCGGGTGGGCACAGCATCGACGACCCCGAGCCGAAGTACGGGATGGCGGTGACCGGGCTGGCCGACCCGGCGCGGCTGCTGCGCAACGACGCCGGCCGGGCCGGCGTGCCGCTGTCGCTGACGAAGCCGCTGGGCATCGGTGTGCTGAACACCTGGCACAAGCGCACCGGCGAGTGGTCCGCGGCGGCGGTCGCGGCGATGACCACGCTGAACCGGGATGCCAGCGTGGCGGCGCTGGCCGCCGGCGTGACCTGCGCGACCGACGTGACCGGCTTCGGCCTGCTCGGCCACCTCTACAAGCTGGCCAGGGCCAGCGGCGTGACCGCGGTCGTCGACGCGAAGGCGGTCGGCTACCTCGACGGCGCCCGCCGGGCCGCCGAGAGCGGCTTCGTCAGCGGCGGCACCCAGCGCAACCTGGACTGGGTCGCGCCGCACACCGACTTCGCCGCCAGCGTGTCCGAAGTGGACCGCCTGCTGCTGGCGGACGCGCAGACCTCCGGCGGGCTGCTGATCGCCGGCGAGATCCCGGGCGCCACGGTCATCGGCGAACTCGTCCCGTCGGCCGGCGCCGCCCTGGTGGTCCGGTGACCGGACATGACGCGGTCGAGGTGATCGCGACCAAGCGGGACGGCGGCCGGCTGTCGGACAGCCAGATCGACTGGGTCATCGACGCGTACACCCACGGCTTCGTGGCCGACGAGCAGATGTCGGCGCTGCTGATGGCGATCCTGCTGCGCGGCATGGGCCCGGCCGAGCTGGCCCGGTGGACCGCGGCGATGATCGCGTCCGGGGAGCGCTTGCACCTCGGCGACGTCGGCCGGCCGACCGTCGACAAGCATTCCACCGGCGGCGTCGGCGACAAGATCACGCTGCCGCTCGGCCCGCTGGTCGCGGCCTGCGGCGCGGCGGTACCGCAGCTGTCCGGCCGCGGCCTGGGCCACACCGGCGGCACCCTGGACAAGCTCGAGTCGATCCCCGGCTGGCGCCCTCAACTGTCCAATGTGGAGTTTGCCAGCCAGCTGCGCGAGGTCGGCGCGGTGGTCTGTGCCGCGGGCGCCGAGCTGGTCCCGGCGGACCGCAAGCTGTACGCGCTGCGCGATGTGACCGCGACCGTCGAGTCGATCCCGCTGATCGCCTCCTCGATCATGTCGAAGAAGATCGCCGAGGGCGCGCAGGCGCTGGTGCTGGACGTGAAGGTCGGCTCCGGTGCGTTCATGAAGGACGCCGCGTCGGCCCGCGAGCTGGCCGAGACGATGGTGGGTCTGGGCACCGCGCACGGCACCTACACGGTCGCGTTGCTGACCGCGATGGACACCCCGCTCGGCCGCACCGCCGGCAACGCGCTGGAAGTGGCCGAGGCGGTCGAGGTGCTCGCCGGCGGTGGGCCGTCCGATGTGGTCGGGCTCACCGTCACGTTGGCGGGTGAGATGCTCGCCGCGGTCGGGCTGTCCGACGTGGACCCACGCGAGGCGCTTGTGGACGGTCGGGCGATGGACGTGTGGCGGCGGATGGTGGCCGCGCAGGGCGGCGACCCGGACGCGCCGCTGCCGAAGGCCCGCGAGGTCCACACCGTGCCGGCGCCCGCCGGCGGCATGCTGTCTACATTGGACGCTCGCCGGGTCGGTATCGCCGCCTGGCGGCTCGGCGCCGGGCGGGCCCGCAAGGAGGACGCGGTGGCCGCCGCGGCCGGCGTCGTCATGCACGCCAAGCCCGGCGAGACGGTCGCCGAAGGCGCGCCCCTGCTGGAGCTGCATGCCGACGACCCGGCCCGGTTCGAGCACGCGCTGGCCGCGCTGGAGGGCGCGATCGAGATCGGCGCCGGGCCGGCGCCAACCACCCCACTCGTACTCGGAGCGGTGCGCCCGGACACAGCCCGGAAGTAGTGGCGCATCGGGCGCGCGCCGGGCAGGCTGTGCCCCATGCCTGAGCAGAACGCGATCGAAGTCTCCGGCCTGCGCAAGTCCTATCCGGGCACAGTCGCGGTGGACGGGGTTGACCTGCAGGTCCGCCGGGGCGAGGTGTTCTCGCTGCTGGGCCCGAACGGCGCCGGCAAGACGACCACGGTGGAGATCCTGGAGGGCTACCGGCTGCGCGATGCCGGCACGGTCCGCGTGCTCGGTACCGACCCGGCCAGCGGTAGCCGGGAATTGCGCGCCCGGATCGGCATCGTGCTGCAGAAGGTGGACGACCTGGCGCAGCTGACCGTGGCCGAGTCGATCCGCTCGTGCGCCGCGTACTACCCGCGGCCGCGGCCGGTGGACGAGGTCATCGAGATGGTGGGGCTGACCGAGAAGCGCAATGCCCGCGGCAGCCAGCTGTCCGGTGGCCTGCGCCGCCGGCTGGACGTCGCGCTCGGCATCGTCGGCAACCCCGAGCTGCTGTTCCTGGACGAGCCGACCACCGGCTTCGACCCGGAGGCCCGCCGCCAGTTCTGGGCGCTGATCGAGAGCCTCGCGGGCGGCGGCACCACGATCCTGCTGACCACGCACTACCTGGACGAGGCCGAGCAGCTGGCCGACCGGGTCGGCGTGATCGTGGCCGGCAAGGTGGTCGAGGTCGGCCCGCCGGCGACCCTGGGCGGCC
>JBBWZH010000156.1:0-3465 GCA_039648995.1 Mycobacteriales bacterium | reverse complement strand
GTCGAGCGTCTCGCGTCGGACCCGCGGCGGGTCGTCTTCCTTTCCTCGCCACACCAGACACCGCACCCGTTCTTCCAGCAGCCGAACCCCACGGCCCACTTGCACGCCGAGATCGAGCGCCTGATCGCGGCCGCCGGGCTCGATTCGACGTTCATCCGGCCCGGGATGTTCGCGTCGAACGCGCGGTTCTGGTGGGGGCCCGCGATCGGTGCCGGCGACGTCGTCCGGTGGCCCTACGGTGCAGCCGAGACCGCACCGATCGACGAGCGCGACATCGCGGCCGTGGTGGCGCGCGTCCTGCACGAGGACGGGCACACCGGCGGCGACTACGTCCTCACCGGCCCTGAGTCGCTGAGCCAGGCGGAGCAGGTGAGCGTGATCGGAGCCGTCCTCGGTCGCCAGATCCGGTTCGAGGAGCTGTCGCCCGAAGAGTTCCGGCGTGAGATGGCGGGTACCTGGCCGGCTCCGGCCGTGGAGATGCTGCTCGCCGCCTGGGGTGCGACGATCGGACGCCCGGCGTTCGTGACGTCAACCGTCGCTGACGTCCTCGGAGCGCCGGCGCGGACGTTCCGTCAGTGGGTCTCCGATCACGCCGACGCGTTCAGGGCGGTGTGAGGTTGTCGATGAGCTGAACGCGATGGGGGCAGCCCGCGCGGCGTGCCGGCTAACGCAGGGCGGCGGGCATCGCGGTGCCTTCGGCAGTGCGCGCGCCTGTTCTCGACCACGCCGACGCCGCCCGGCTCCACGCGAGGCTCGAGTCCGCCACCCTTCCGCCGTCGCGGTGAACATCATGGGCCGCGTGTCCCCGGCTGGGCGAGGCGACGGTGCGGGAAGCCCGGCCCTGTGCTGGTCGGCTCTCGCTAGGGAAGTTGGCCGGCCCGGTCGACGATCGCGACCCGCAGGATCGCTGTCTGGGAGCTGGGGTCGGTGGGCTTCATCCCGCGGATTATGAAGAACTTCGCGAGATCGAGGACGGCCGCGTTCGAACCGAGGTACTTGTGGGTCGTCGCGTCGAAGATCAACTCGAAGCGGAATGAACCACCGGTGCGCCCCACCGCGATCCCGCGCCGCCCGGCGGCGTCGACCGTTCCCGGGGAGACCGTCACGCCCGGCACCTGTGCGACCGCGCGGAACACCGCCGCTTGGACCGCGGGCGCGGAGAGGGTCTGCTCGATGATGTTGTTGGCGCGGTCGAAGGCTTTCTGGTCGGGTGAATAGCCCGGCCCGGCGCCATCGTCGCCGGGGCGGTAGAGGTACCGCAGCATCGCCTCGGCGTCGGTGGGCAGATCGGCACGCACCGACGGTTTCGGTGTGCAGGCCTTGGTGACGTCGGGCTTTCCTGGGTCGATAACCTCCCGTCCGTCGCGGCAGCCGCCGCTCGGGACGGGCTGCTCGACCGGGGCGGGGGAGGATCGCCACGGCAGGTAGCGGGCGAAATCGTCCTTGGTGCCATCCACCGAGAGCCACCTGCGGGTCAGCTGCGATACGAGCTTCGCCGTGGCCAGATGGCGGCGGTCCGGGTCCTTTGCCGGCTCGAGGTCGCCGATGTGGAGGATGCTGTCGACGGACTCGACGAAGACGAACTGGTCGGGCCGGGCCGCGGGCGCGGGCGCGGCGGTCACCTGGTACGCGGCGAGCTGCAGGATCCGTGCCGCCTCGGGTGTGGCGCCGGCCCTGGCCGGCGCCGGCGCGCTCTCGCCAAGGTGTCCGATCTGCCCGACGAGCATGGCGGCGGTGACGGCCGCCGCGGTGGCGCCGACCGCGGCGAACCGCCAGGCAGGTCGGGCGCCGACCAGGCGGCGCGGCGGCCGGGCCCGGCCGCCGCGGGCGGACAGCGCGCTGGCCAGCACCCGGCGGCGCAGCTCCGCGGGCGGCTGGTCGGCCGGCGGCATGCGGCTCTCGCCGAGCTCCCGGAGCATGCGCAGGTCGTGATTCATCGGTCATCCTCCAGCCTATCGGCGGGGTCGTCGGCGAGGTGGTCGCGGGCGGGGTCGACGTCACCGAGCGCCTCGCGCACCTTGCGGCGGGCGCGGTTGAGCCGGGACCGGACGGTGCCCAGCGGGATCTGCAGCGCGGTCGCGATCTCGTCGTAGCGCAGCTGCCCCCAGGCGAACAGCAGCAGCACGTCGCGGTCGGGCGTGGACAGGCGGGCCAGGGCGGATGCCAGTTGGGCGCGGGCCGCGGCGGCGGTCACCCGCGCTGCCACCCGGTCGGCCGGCCCGTCCACCACCTGGAGTGGAGCCGATCGGGACAGGGCGCGGTAGTCGGCTCGCTCCCTGCGGTGGTGGCGGGCGAGTTTCCTGGTCAGGATGCCGAACAGCCAGGGCCGGGCGTCGGGCCTGGCGAGGTCGTAGGAGGTCCGCTGCCCGAAGGCGGCGAGAAAGGTGTCGGCGACGACGTCTTCGGCGACCTGCGGGCCGACCCGCTGGTATGCGTACCGGTAGAGCTGCGTGGCGTACCGGTCGTAGAGCGCGGCGAACCGGTCAGGGTCGACCCATGACTCGCGGATGATGGTGGCGTCGGCTTCGCCCACCACCGGTGTCACCGTGGCCATTGATGTTCTGGGTGCGGCACCGTTGACCTCCTGTCGGCGGTGGGTTGTCGCCCATGTCTTTCCACACCGGCCGATCCTGGTTCACGCCCGGCGAGGCGACGGTGCCGCGGGGGGTTGGCGGTTCAGCCTGAGGATGCCGGCGGGGTCAGGGCGGCCAGCAGTTCGGCGAGGCAGTCCTCGACGGTACGTCCGGCGGTGTCGATGACGGTGTGGGGTCGATCCCACCGCTGGTAGTCGCGGTCGGTGATCTCCTGCCAGGTCGGCGGCTGTAGGCCGGGGATGTCGGAGGCCCTGCTGGTGGCCCGGCGGCGGTGTTCGGTCGGGTCGGAGCAGACCACCTCGACCTCGACGGCATCGGTTCCAGCCACCTGCGCGACGGCCCGCCAGGCATCCCGGGTGACCGGCAGGGGGTTGACCGAGTCGGCGATCACGCTCAGCCCCGCGACCAGCAGGTCGGCGGCCACCGCGTAGCCGACCGCGTAGCCGACCGGACCGACCGGATGCGCCGCCGCGCCGGAGCGGACGACGGCCTGCTCGATCGTGTCGATCCGCACGTGCGCGGCACCGGTCCGCCGCGCCAGCGCGCGCGACAACGTCGTCTTCCCACCGGCGGGCAGGCCGCTCACGATGATCAGCATTCCGACATCCTGACCCCTCCACCCGGGCACTTCCCAGGTGGTACCACCGCGGTGAAGCCGCGCGCAGTGCGCTCCGCGGCAGAGCGGCGCGGAACGCGGATCTGTTTCGCCGGGCTCGGCCGGGTGGCTGGTCAGCCGGGGTAGCCGCCGTCCAGCAGGCCGTTGAGGTACTTCTCGGCGTTGGTGTAGCCGGTGTGGTCGAAGTCGCCGGTGGCGTCGGTGGCGCTGCCCGGGTTCAGGCCGTGCGCGGTCTCCCAGCTGTCGGGCATGCCG
>JBBWZH010000131.1:0-16813 GCA_039648995.1 Mycobacteriales bacterium | reverse complement strand
GGCGCCACCGCCCGACCTCATGCGACCGTGCAGGGGGTGCCGTTCAGGGTGACCGCGGTCGGCTTGCCGGTGTTGCCGGTGTGGTTGGCCTGGAAGCCGATGCTGGTCGAGCCGTTGGCCGGGATCGACCCGTTGTAGCTCACGTTGGTCGCGGTGACCTGGCCGGAGCTCGAGCTGTAGGTGGCGTTCCAGCCCGAGGTGATGGTCTGCCCGGCCGGCAGGGTGAACCGCAGCGACCAGCCGTTGACCGCCGTGCTGCTGCGGATCGTCATGTTGGCGGTCAGGCCGGTGTTCCACGCGCTGATCACGTCGGTGACCGTGCAACCGCCACCCGGCGGGTTGGTCGTCGTCGGCGGCGGGTCGTTCACCGGTGGCGTCGTGGTCGGCGGCGTCGTGGTGGGCGGGGTCGTCGTCCCGTCCAGACCGAAGAACCGGATCGCCTGCGCCGCCATCCCGGACATCGGCAGGCTGTGCCCGACCCCGGAGATGCTGTACGCCTCGACCGGCGGCATCGCGCTGGTGTTGCCGTACTTCGTGTGCGTCCAGCCGGACTGCGGCGTGTCGGTCGACGCCGGCGTCTGGCTCACGCCGAGCACGTTCGTCCACTGCTTGATCTCTTCACCGAAGTTCGGGAAGAACAGCGTGGCGTCGGCGGTGCCGTGCCACAGCTGCATCCGCGGCCGGGCGCCGGTGAAGCCGGGGAACGCGTTGCGCACCGCGTCACCCCACTGCTGCGGGGTCTTGCTGACCTGACCGTTGGCGCATGCGGTATTCCACATCGAGCCGTCGGTGGTGGCGAAGCAGCTGAACGGCACGCCCATGAACGCGGCGCCGGCCTTGAACACGTCCGGGTAGTCGCCGAGCAGGACGTTGGTCATCATCCCGCCGGACGAGGCGCCGCTGACATAGACCCGGTTCGGGTCGCCGCCGCGGTTCTGCTCGACCCAGCGGACCATCGACACGATGCCGACCGGGTCGCTGTTCCCGTTGTGGGTCAGGGCACCGGGGGACGAGACGTCGAAGCAGGCGCCGCTGCGCGTCGCCGACGGGTAGATCACGATGAAGCCGAACCGGTCGGCCAGCGAGGCGAACTCGGTGCCGGAGAAGAACACCGGCCCGGAGCCGGTGCAGAAGTGCACCGCTACCAGGATCGCCGGGTTCGGGGCGACGTTGTTCGGCACGTAGAGGAACATCCCGAGGTTGGTCGGGTTCGTGCCGAAGTTCGTCACCTGGACCAGGGACGCGGCGGCCGCCGGGCGGGCGGTCACCACCGCGGTACCGGTGAGCGCGGTCAGCGCGCCCAGCAACACCAGCAGCAGCACCCGCAGCCGGGTGCTGGTGGAGCGACGGACTTCGAGCAGGCGGCGGGCGACAGCAGGCACAGCGGACTCCTTCGGCCGGACCCCCGGCAGTGGCCGCCGCAGCCCATCCGCCGGCAGAAACGTTTCTAACGTTTCTTCGATTGTTTCGACAAACGTACGGGGCCAGCCACGAACCGGTCAAGCCACCCGAACGGGTACACGGCTACCGCGCCGGCGGCGGGGCCGTGCTCTGCCGGACGACCAGGGACGTCGCCAGTTCGACCCGGGTCTGCGGCAGCTCCGCGCCGGCGGCCATCGTCAAGACCATCCGGGCCGCGGTCGCGCCCATCTCCGCCAGCGGCTGGCGGACCGTGGTCAGCGGCGGGCCGGCCCAGCGGACCAGCGGCAGGTCGTCGAAGCCGACCACGCTCAGCTCGTCCGGCACCCGGACGCCGGCCTCCCGGGCCGCCTCGTACACGCCGAGCGCCTGCAGGTCGTTGGCGCAGACGACGGCGGTCGGCGGGTCGGGCAGCCGCAGCAGCTCGGCGCCGTCACGCAGCCCGCCCTCGCCGTACAGGATCGACATCCGCACCAGCGCCGGGTCGACCGGCGCGCCGGCGGCGTCCATCGCGGCGCGGTAGCCGTCCAGCCGGGCCCGGCAGCAGAGCCACTCGGTCGGCCCGCTGACCATCGCGATCCGCCGGTGCCCGAGCTCCAGCAGGTGCCGGGTGGCGGCCAGCCCGCCGGCCCAGTTGGTCGCGCCCACGGACGGGGTGTCGTGCAGCGGCTCGCCGGTCGGGTCGAGCACGACCAGTGGGACGGCCCGGGTGGACAGCTGCACCTGTTGGTCGACGGTCAGCTCGGAGAACACCGCGATCACGCCGCTCGGGCGCCGGGTGAGCACCTGCTCGGTCCACGCCCGGCCCGGGGTGAGCCGGCCCTGCATCTCGGTGACCACCACGGCCAGCTCCTGGTCGCGGGCGACCTCCTCCACGCCACGCAGGATCTCCAGCACCCATGGGCTCTCCAGCGCGTGGAACACCAGCTCGATGATCGCCGCCGGGCCGGCCGGCTCGGGCCGGCGGTAACCCCGCTCGCGCAGCACCGCCTCGACCCGCTGCCGGGTGCCCGGGGCCACCCCGGCCCGGCCGTTCAGGACCTTGGAGACGGTCGGCGCGGACACCCCGGCCAGCCGCGCGATGCCGGCGACGGTCAGCCCGTCCCGGTCCCGGCGGCCGCGGCCGACCGCGCGGCCTGTCGCCGTCACGAGCGGCAGTCTACGTCCGGCCTGACCGGGGCCGGCGGGAGAACCGGCGGCTACTCCGTTAGCTGGCTAGCGCCATCGGCGGGCCGGCTAGGAATCATCCCGTGCACGAGGACCTGAGCGTGTCGACTGATCTCGGGCACGAGAGGAAAATTCATGACCGGCATTTCTCGGCGGGGATTTCTGGGTGGGACCGCGGCCGCCGCGGGGGTGATGACGGTAGGCACGGCCGTACCGGCCACGGCCGACACGACCGCGGCGCCGGTCACTCCACCGGTGACCGTGCTGCCCGCGGACCCGCGCTACCAGGAACTGACCGTCGGCTACAACCAGCGCTGGGTCGGCTCCCCCGACTACGTGCGCGTGGTCAGCTCCACCGACCAGGTCGTGCAGGCGGTGCAGGAGGCGGTGACCGCGGGCCGGCGGCTGTCGGTGGTCTGCGGCGGGCACTGCCTTGCCCCGTTCGTCTTCAACGCGGACGTGGACGTGGTGATCGACCTGTCCGGGCTGAACAACATCTACTTCGACACCACCCGGCGGGCCTTCGCGGTCGAGGGCGGCGCCCGGCTGGCCGGCGTCTACGAGGCGCTCTACAAGAAGTGGGGCGTGACGATCCCGGGCGGCATGTGCCCCACGGTCGGCGTCGGCGGGCACACCACCGGCGGCGGGTACGGCTTCCTGTCCCGCGAGCTCGGCGCGGTGATCGACCACCTGGACGCGGTCGAGGTGGTCGTGGTCAACCGCGCCGGCACCGCCAAGGCGGTGATCGCCAGCCGCGACCCGGCCGACCCGAACCACGACCTGTGGTGGGCCACGGCCGGCGGTGGCGGCGGCAACTTCGGCATCGTCACCCGGTTCTGGTTCCGCACGCCGGGCCGCGCCGGCACCGACCCGGGCAAGCTGCTGGTCAACCCGCCGAAGGACGTGTTGCTGTCGGCGGTCGGCATCCCGTGGAGCGCGCTGGACCGGGCCAAGTTCAGCACGCTGGTCACCAACTGGGGCGCCTGGTACGAGCAGAACGCCGCGCCGACGTCGCCGGGCAAGGCGCTGTCCGGGGTGGCCTCGCTCACGCACCGGTCCAGCGGCGGCGTCTTCCTGCTCACCCAGGTGGACGCGACCGTGCCGGGCGCCCGCGCGCTGCTGGACGGTTACTTGGCCGCGGTCACCGCCGGGCTGGGCGTGGACGCGGTCGTCGCCGCGCAGCCGCCGCAGCAACTGCCGTGGCTGCACGCGGTGCGGCTGATCGCGGCCGCCATCCCCTCGTTCATCAACCCGACGCTGCGCGGCTCGTCGAAGTCGGCGTACATGAAGCGGAGCTACACGGCGACGCAGGCCGGCGCGATGTACGACGCGCTGACCCGCACCGACTTCAGCAACCCGGCCGGCGCGGTCACCCTGGCCGGTTTCAGCGGCGGCACGATCAACGCGGTCCCGTCCACCCAGACCGCGCTGGCGCACCGCGGTTGCGCGTTCTGGACGCTGTTCGAGACCCAGTGGCAGAACCCGGCCGACGACGCGGTCAACATCAACTGGCTGCGCGACCTGTACGGCGGCGTGTGGGCGGCGACCGGCGGCTACCCGGTGCCGAACGACCAGTCCGACGGCTGTTACATCAACAACCCCGACCCCGACATCACCGACCCCAACTTCAACCGCTCCGGCGTCCCCTGGTCGACCCTCTACTACAAGGACAACTACCCGCGGCTGCAGCAGGTCAAGGCGGCGTACGACCCGCGCAACGTCTTCCGCCACCAGCAGTCGATCGCGCTGCCGTAACGCCCACGGCGGACGTCCGGCCGCCGCCACACCGGCCCGTCCCCGCGGTGGCGGCCCAGCGATGCCGTAGCGTCTGGGCGCGGTCCGCGTCGGCTGGTGCCCGATGGGCCGCTGCCGGTTCGGTGCCGGCGGTAGGGAGACCTGCGTGCGTCAGTGGGACGGGCCGGACCAGCCGGACGGGCCGGACGGAGACCGCCGGGGCCGGCATGCGGCCGGTGGCCGGCGGGGTGGGTTGGTGTCGCGCCCGGCCGTGGCGGCGGTGGCCGCCGTCGTGGTGGTCGTCGGCGCGACCGCCACCGGCTACGCGCTGCGGCACCGGCCGGTCCAGGCCACCGCGGTGGCGGAGCGCGGCGTCACCGAGCGCGGCCCGGCGCCGGCGGCAGGGCCGACCAGCCTCCGCGCGACGCCGGGCGGGCCGACCGCGCCCCGGCCCGCCGCCGCCGGCCGCCTGTCCACGGCGCCGGGCACGAGCCGGGCGCCGGCGACCCACGCAGGCACGCCGGCCCGGTCGAGCCCGCCTGCCGGCGGGTCCGGCCCGGCCCCGGCGGGCGGCGTCTCGGCCAAGAAGGGCGTCAGCGCCTGGCGGTTCACCGGGGTCACGGCCGCGCTCAAGGATGTCGGCGCGGCCTGGTATTACACGTGGGGGTCCGGCCCGGACGGGATCGCGGCGCCGGCCGGCGTGCAGTTCGTCCCGATGATCTGGGGCGCGAAGTCGGTGACCGGCGGCGAGCTGGCCCGGGCGAGGCAGGCCGGCGGCGCGATGCTGGGGTTCAACGAGCCGGATCTGGCCGGCCAGGCGGACATGTCGGTGCCGTCGGCGCTGGCCCTGTGGCCCAAGCTGGCGGCGACCGGCCTGCGGCTGGGCAGCCCCGCCCCGGCGTTCGGCGCGGCCACCCCCGGCGGCTGGTTCGACCAGTTCATGTCCGGCGCGGCGGCCCGCGGCTACCGCGTCGACTTCATCGCCCTGCACTGGTACGGCTCGGACTTCGGCGCCGCCGCCACCGGCCAGCTCCACGGCTACCTGCAGGCCGTCCACGACCGCTACCACAAGCCGATCTGGCTCACCGAGTACGCCCTGATCAACTTCTCCGGGACGCCGAAGTACCCGACCGACGCGCAGCAGGCCGCGTTCATCGCCGCGTCCACCGCGATGCTGCAGGGCCTGCCGTACGTCGAGCGCTACGCCTGGTTCTCGCTGCCCGTCGGCGACGGTGGCACCGGGACCGGTCTCTACCGGGCCAACGCCGTCCCCACCGCGGCCGGCCGCGCCTACCGCGCCGCGGGCTGACCGGGACTACGGCCACCCGGCCGGGACGGACGAGGCGACAGCCCGAACGGGCGTGAAATCCGCCCCAACACGCCGATCGGGGCGGGCCGGGGCGACACTGCGCAATCATTCCAGCCAGGCACTAGCCCATCTGGATGACAGCATCCACCACGTTCCAAGGAAAGGTCCCATGCGTTCGGTACGCATTGCCGCCATAGCCGGGGTCGCCATCGCCCTTGTCGGCGGCTGCAGCAAGTCCACGTCCGGCTCGGGTACCGCCGGCACGGGTGACGCGATCAAGAACGCGCCGGACAACGGTGTCGCCGCGCTCGCCCCGGCCGAGATCCTGGCCAAGGTGCAGGCCGCGCTGCCCAAGGTCAGCAGCGTGCACATCTCCGGCGGAGGCGTGAGCGACGGCCAGAAGGTCGCGCTGGACGTGAAGATCAAGGGTACTCAGGGTTCCGCCGGCACGCTGAGCATCCCGATCGGCAGCGACAGCACGTCCAGCACGATCAAGCTGGACTTCATCGTGATCGGCAAGGACGCCTACATCAAGGGTGACGACACGTTCTGGAAGACCCTCGCACCCAGCAGTCCGCTGTCCGCGGCGCAGTTGCAGGGCAAGTGGCTCAAGGGCAGCCCGGACAGCGAGCGGCTCAAGCCGCTACTGACCTTCGGCGACCTCACCTCGCTGTCCACCGAACTGCTCAAGCCGGACGGCAAGCTGACCAAGGGCGCGGCGAAGGATATCCACGGCACCAAGACGATCGGCCTGGTCGACAGCGGCGCGAACGGCGGCACGCTCTACATCTCGACCCAGGGCGAGCCGCTCCCGGTGCAGATCAGCCAGGACAAGGGCGCGACCACGATCGACTTCACCGACTACGGCAAGCCGGTCGAGCTGACCGCGCCGCCGGCCGACCAACTGGTCACCGAACAGCAGGTCGGCCTGACCGCCGGGGGCTGACCGGCCGACGACCAGCCGGCGTGGCGGTCCCCCCCACCGTCACGCCGGCTCCCGTCGCTTGTGGACGGCCCTCACTGGACTGTCCGAACTGGACATCCGATCGGCGACCGCTGCCAGCAGGCAGCGGACCTGGTCTAGATGGGGAACGTTCCGTCGCGGTTGTCCTCGCTCACCGAGACGTTCACGTTGCCGGCGGTGATGGCGGTGCCGTCGCCGAAGTCGAGTTCCAGGAACGGGATGAACCGCCAGGTGTCGTTGCCGTTCGGGTCGACGTGCAGCGCACCCACGCCGCCGGGCATCGAGGTCATGGTGGCGGCCGCGCCGGTGAGCCGGAGGGTGATGGTGGGGCTGTCGCTGTTGTCGCCGAAGGTGCCGAAGGTGCCGCTGGCCGTGGCGACGACGGTGCCCGCGTTGTCCTTGATGTTGATGGTCAGGACGGTGTCGCCGTCCTTGTCGTCGTCGGTGGTGTGGAACCGGATCGTCGCCTTGGCCAGCTGGCCGTCGGTCCTGAAGTCCGCGGTCACCGTCTGCGCGGCGGTGACCGTGAACGTGCAGGTGCCGGTGCCGGTGCAGGGGCCGGACCAGCCGCCGAAGGTGCTGAACGGCACGGCGGTCCGGGGCGCGGCGGTCAACGTGACCGTGTCGCCGACGCGGAAGTTCGCGGTGCACTGGCCCGGGCAGTTGATGCCGCCCGAGCCGGTGACGCGGCCGGTGCCGTTCCCGGCGAGGGCGATCGTCACGTCGGCCCGGCCGGTGACCGTGATGTCGACCTGCGCGTCGTCCGGGGCGCCGTCGCGGCTGACGACCAGGTGGACGCGGAAGTGGCCGGCGGCGAACGTGACCGGGAACGGGCCGGGCGGGCGCTGCTGCGGGGCGCCGACCGGGGCGCCGGTGTCGGTGTCGGTGATGTCCCAGGTCCAGGTGACCAGGTTGGGCTGGTTCGGGTCGGCGGCGATGTTGGTCCCGGTCGCGTCGAACGTGACCTGGGCGCCGGCGTCCGGGGTCGGGTTGTCGGCGGTGATCTGATCGATGTGCGGCACGACGCCGGCGGTGCTGTCGAACGGCCGGGTGACCGGCGGTGAGGCGCCGGCGGCGTTGCTGACGACGAGCCGGACCTGCAGGTGATCGGGGCTGCCGGCGGGCAACTGGTAGGTCATGTGGACGGCCGTGCTGTCGGTGTGCAGCGAGTTGCCTGCGGTGTCCAGGATCTCCCAGGCCCAGGTGGCCTTCTGCGCGTTGTCGACCACGGCGGTGAAGGTGACCGGCTGCTCCCGCGGCACGGTCAGCGGGTCCCAGGTGATGTCCTGGATCGCCGGCGGGCTGAGCACCGGCACCGTGGGCCCGGTCGGCGGCGGGCTGGTCGGCGGTGGTGTGGTCGGCGGTGGCGCGGTCGGCGGCGGGTTGCTCGGCGGCGGGTTGCCGCCGGGGTCCGGGACCGAGGTCGGCGGCGGGCCCGACCCCCCGGGCTCGGTCGGGCCACCGGGCCGGCCCGGCGGCGGCGCGGCGCCCGGGTTCTGCCGGCCGGCGCCCCCCGTCGGCTTGGGCCTGGCGCTATCGCCGGCCGCCTGCAGCACCGACGGGCCGTCGGCGCCCTTGCCGTACTTCAGCAGCGCCTTGCCCAGCCGCCACCGGCCGCCGTCGAACTGGATCACGCCGGCGCTCGCGCCGTCCAGGTCGTTGTAGAAGACCAGCCCGTCCTTGACCAGCAGCTCGAGCCGGTCGGTCGGCCGGGTCACCGGCAGCCCGGCGACCACCTCCTGGCGGGCCAGGTCGATCACCGCGACCCGCCCGGTCGTCCAGTCCGGCACCCGGACGAACCCGGCGGACTCCACCGGCACGCCGAACCGGTCGCCGGGCGCACCGATCCCGGTCACCACCCGGCCGCAGTCGCCGGCGGCGCCGCCGGACTCGACCAGCGTGCCGGTCGACGGCCGCACCGCGAGTACCCGGCCCAGCGCCGTCGAGCCGGCCAGCTCCGCCGCGTCCCCGGCGGCCACGTCCAGGCACGACCAGGACCGCACCTCGCCACTGTCGGTGAGCCGGGCGGCCCGGCCGCCGGCAAGGTCGACCAGCACCGGCCGGCCACCGACCAGCACCAGCCGGCGGTCGGCGCCGCCGCCATCCAGCCGGCGGGACTTGCCCGACCCGTCGAACCGGGCCACGCCGCCGCCGTCGATCGTCCACAAGCGACCATCGCTGTCCACGACCGCCTGCCCGGGGCCGAGCCGGTCCACTAAGGACAGTTGCTGGCGCAGCTTCAACGTCTGCGGGTCCACAACGGACACCACGCGGCGGGTGCCGTCGATCACGTACGTCGCCGCCGGCCCCGACAACGCCTCCAGCACCGCGCCCGAGCCGCCCGGGCCGAACTTCACCGGCACCGAGATCTCGTACCGGGCACCGTCCACACGCGACACCGTGCCCTGGGTGGCATTCACCACGTACGCCGACGGGCCGGCCTGCGCGACCGTCACATCGTCCGCCGGGCGCAGCCCCGGCACCGCCAGCAGGCCGACGACCTGCTCGGTGGGCCCGTCGATCAGCGACAGCACGCCCTGGGCCGGGGAGGCCAGCCAGGCGCTGCCGCTGGTCATCTCCAGCCGCCGCGCCGGCAGCCCGCCGGCCCGGGACAGCCCGACCAGCAGCGGCACCACCAGGCCGACGCCGAGCGCGCCGACCAGCGCCCGGCGCATCCCGAGCCGTGACCGCAGCTGACCCAACACCTTCCGTGCCCGCTTCCCGGAGCCGACATCGCCGGTTTGAGGAACTATAGGAGACCAGCGCACGCGGAGCCGGCCAAACGGGACAGTCGCGTGTGGAGATGTGGCCGGTGGGCGCTGGCGCCGCCGGTGGCCTGGTCGCCGGTGTCGGGTGGGAGGGCGCGTGCGGTACGAGGTGGTGGCCGAGGCCTACCGGGATCTGGAGCGGACGACCGGCCGGTTGGCGTTGATCGAGCGGCTCACCGACCTGCTCGCGGTGACTCCCGACGACGAACTGCCCACGGTCTGTTACCTGTGTCAGGGGCTGATCGCGCCCCAGTTCGCCGGCGTGGATCTCGGCCTGGCCGAGAAGCTCGCGATCCGCGCGGTGGCCACCGCCGCCGGCACCGAGCCGGCACAGGTCACGGCCGCGGTGCGGGAGGCCGGTGACCTGGGCCAGGCCGCCGAGCACCTGCTCGCGGCGACCGCCGCAGACCGGGCGGCCAGCCTCCAGGTCGCCGTCGTGGTCGGCGCCCTGCACGAGATCGCCGCGGCCGGGGGGCCGGGCTCGCAGGGCCGCAAACTGGGCCTGCTCGGCGGGCTGCTCAGCCTGGCCACCCCGCTGGAGGCGCGGTACCTGCTGCGGCTGATCACCGGCAACCTCCGGCTCGGGATCGGCACGCCGACCATCCTCGACGCGCTCGCCCACGTGTATGCCGGCGGCCGGGCCGACCGGCCGGTGCTGGAACGGGCCTACAGCATCTGCTGCGATCTCGGCCTGGTCGCCGCGACGCTGGCCGGCGGCGGGCTGGCGGCCGTGGAACAGCTGCGGGTGCGCCCCGGCAACCCGGTGCGGGCCATGCTCGCGCAGCGGATGTCCGACGCCGCGGAGATCCTCGCCAAGCTGGGCGGCCGGTGCGCCGCCGAGTACAAGTACGACGGCATCCGGATCCAGGCGCACCGCACCGCGGACGGCCACATCGAGCTGTTCACCCGCGGCCTGGAACGCATCGGCGACCAGTTCCCCGATCTCGTCGAGGCCCTCGCGGCGGGGCTCGGCCCGCGCGAGGCGATCGTCGAGGGCGAGGCGGTCGCGTTCGACCCGGCCGCCGGCGAGCTACGGCCGTTCGGCGAGGTCATGTACCGGCGGCGCAAGCACGGCATCGCCGAGGCGGTGCGGGACGCGCCGGTCGGCCTGTTCTGCTTCGACCTGCTCTACGCCGACGGCGAGGACCTCACCCGGCTGCCGTACCCGCAGCGGCGGGCCCGGCTGGCCGCGGCGATCACGCTGTCGGACCGGCTCCGGCTCACCACCGCGGCCGAGGTCAGCACGCCCGAGACCCTGGACGCGACCTTCGAGCAGGCGATCGCCGACGGCTGCGAGGGGCTCCTGTGCAAGTCGGTCAGCCCCACCGCCGGCTACCAGGCCGGCGCCCGCGGCTGGCTGTGGATCAAGCTCAAGCGGGACTACCGCACGGCCCTGTCCGACACCGTCGACCTCGTCGTGGTCGGCGCCTTCACCGGCCGGGGCCGCCGCCGTGGCATCTACGGGGCGGTGCTGATGGCCGCCTACGACCCGGACGCGGACGTCTTCCGCACCGTGGGTAAGTGCGGCACCGGGTTCTCCGACGCCGAGCTGGCCGCGCTGCCCGCCCGGCTCGCTCCGCTGGCCCGCACCGACCGGCCGGCCCGGGTGGACGCGCGGCAGCCGGCCGACATCTGGTTCGAACCGGGGCTCGTGCTGGAGGTCCTCGCCGCCGAGCTGACGCTGTCGCCCAACCACACCGCCGGCTGGGGGCGGCTCAAGGAGAACAGCGGGTTGGCGATGCGGTTCCCGCGCTTCACCGGGCGCTGGCGCGACGACAAGACCCCGGAGGACGCCACCACCACGCAGGAACTGGTCGACCTCTACCAGGCGGCCCGGCACCGGGCCTGACCACCGTCAGCCCCGCTCCGCGGTGGCGTACCCGGCCGGATCCGGGTCCGGGTCCGTGGCCGGCGTGGACGAGCCGCGCGGCAGCGCCCGCACCGCGACGACCATGAGCGCGGCGAGCAGGACGATGCCGATGAAGACGCGGTGCACGGCGTCGGTGAGCGCGCCCGCCGGCACCCGGCCACCGCTCACCGCGGACGCGGCCGGGCCGAGCCGGGCGTTGACGATCGCACCGAAGATCGCGACACCCAGCGAACTGCCCAGCGACCGGAGGAAGATGTTGTTCCCGGTGACCACGCCACGCTGTGCCCACCCGACGCTGGACTGTGCGGCGATCAGCGTCGGGCTGGCCGTCAGCCCCATGCCCAGGCCGATCACGAAGCAGGTCGCGGCGACCTGCCAGACGCCCGAGTCGCGGTCGAGCAGGAGCAGCAGCGCCGAGCCGGCCAGCAGCGCGCAGACACCGATGGTGGCGCAGCCGCGGAAACCGATCCGCAGGTAGAGCCGCCCGGACTGGGACGCGCTGATCGGCCAGCCCAGCGTCAGCGTCGCCAGCGCGAACCCGGCCACCAGCGGCCCGGTGCCCAGGGCGTCCTGCACGTACGTCGGGATGTACGAGCTGAGCCCGAGCAGGATCGCGCCGACGCCGACCGAGACCAGCCCGCTGGCCAGCAACAGCCTGCGCCGGAACACCCACAGCGGTAGTACCGGCTCCGCCGCGCCGCGCTCGGCCAGCCCGAACGCCACGAGCAGCAGGGTGCCGACGCCGAGCACGGCGATGCTCGCCGGGGAGAGCCACGCCCAGGTCTGGCCGCCTTCGAGCACCCCGAGGATGACCAGGGTCAGGCCGGCCGTCAGCAGCCCGGCGCCGCGGTAGTCGATCCGTGGCCGGGTGCGCTCGACCACCTCGCCGAAGCTACGGATGATCATCCCGGCGGCCAGCAGGCACAGCGGGATGTTGACCAGGAAGATCCACCGCCAGGACAGGTACTCGCTGAACACCCCGCCCAGCGTCGGCCCGATCACCGACGACAGGCCCCAGACGCTCGCGATGTAACCCTGCGCCTTGGCCCGCTCGGCGACCGTGTACATGTCGCCGACGATCGTGATCGTGGTCGGCGTGGTCGCGCCGGCGCCGAGCCCCTGGACCACCCGGAACGCGATCAGCACGGTCATGTTCCACGCCAGCCCGCACATGATCGAGCCGAGCAGGAACAGCCCGATCCCGAACAGGATGACCGGCTTGCGGCCGAACAGGTCGGACAATTTGCCGTAGACCGGCACCGACACCGCCTGCGCCAGCAGGTAGATCGAGAACAGCCACGGGAACTCGGAGAAACCGCCGATGTCGGCCACGATCGACGGCACCGCGGTGGCGATGATCGTCGAGTCGACCGCCACCAGCGCGGTCGTCAACATCATCGCCGCCAGCACCGGCCCGCGCTCGGACCGCAACCCCACGCCGCCGCGGCTCACCGCACCGCCATGCAGTAGACGCTCACCAACCCACCTTCGACGTGGACCGGCCCGCACGCAAACCGACGCCGGGCGACCCGACCGGCGCCGAACGCCCACGACCGAATGGCGCCGTCAGCTCCGCACGGGGATCACCTCGCGGGCGAAGGTCGGCCGAGCCGGCACGGCCGCCGCCCGCCCGAGGCCGCGGCGGGGATCAGCCCTTGCCGCCGAGCAGCTCGAGCTCGATCATCTCGGCGGCCTCGACCAGCGCCATCGCCGCGGCGACCTGCTCGCTGCCGGTGATCTTCGCGATGGTGGCGTCCAGGTCGGCCCTGCTGCGCCACAGCTCGGTCACCCAGATCGTGTCCGGGTCTCCTACCTGGTGGTTCACCAGGTAGAGCTCGCAGCCGGGGTCGCCCGCCAGGTCGGCCGCCGCGCTCAGCAGCACGCCGGCCAGATCCGGGCCCCGCCCCGCCTTGGCCACCATCTTCCCGTAGCGCGCCACCCGACTCATGGCGGACACGATATCGCCGCCGACTGGTGGCAGCCGGCGTGCGGTGGTTGCGCCGCGGCCGGCGCCGTGGTTATCGTCTCGGCGGCGCAGTCCTACGCCGAACCCCCGATTCCGGCGCTCACGCCGCTGGTCGAGCCGGGGGCAAAGGAGGCCCCGAGCCTTCGGGACGCCGGTTAGATGCTGCCCTGTCCGGCGGGGCGCCGCGAGCGTGAGTCGTGGGGCCGCCGCCGCACGAGGAGCATCAGATGACCAGGCAGAGATCGTTCAAGCTACTTGTCCGGGCGCGGATGGCGAAGACCGGCGAGAGCTACACGGCGGCCCGGGCGCGGCTGCTGGCCACCGGAGAGTCCACCGCTACGGCGGCCGCAGACCCGGCGGTGCCGTCGCCGGTGTCGAGCGGGCGGCCGGCGCTGGCGACCTCCGACGAGACGATCCGGCGGCGGACCGGGCGCGGCTGGGAGGAATGGTTCGACCTGCTCGACGACTGGGGCGCCGCCGAGCGGTCGCACCGGGAGATCGCCCGCTGGGTCGCCGAGCAGCAAGGGGTCGTGCCGCTCGCCTGGAACGCGCAGGCGGTGGCCGGCAGTTACGAGCGGGCCCGCGGCCTGCGGGCGATCGGTGAGCACACCGACGGGTTCGCGGTCACGGCCAGTAGGACCGTGGCTGTGCCGGTCGAGCGGCTGTACGACGCGTTCGTCCAGGAATCGCTGCGCACCCGGTGGCTGCCCGACGGCCGGCTGCGCGAGCGCACCGCGTCCCGGCCGAAGTCGGCCCGGTTCGACTGGGGCGACGGCCGCACCCGCGTCCACGTCACGTTCCTGCCGAAGGGCACGGCGAGCAGCACAGTGGCGGTGCGGCACGCCCGCCTCGCCGACGCCGCGGAGGCCGACCGGATGAAGGCGCTGTGGCGGGCCCGGGTGGCGACCCTGAAGGAGGTGCTGGAGAAATGACTGTGCGTCCCGGCGTCCCCCTCCGCTCCGCTCCCCGGTCGCTGAGGCTCCGTGCGATGCTCGCTACCGAGGCCGCCTCATGACTCACGTCACCCGGGTAGGCACGGTGCTCGTCCCGGTCAGCGACCAGGACCGCGCGGTCGAGTTCTATGTCGGCACGCTCGGCTTCGAGAAGCGCCTCGACGGCCCGTTCGGCGACGGCCAGCGCTGGGTCGAGGTCGCCCCGCCCGGCGCCGCGACGACGATCGCGCTGGTCCCCGGGCCGGGCCCGGCCGCCGGCCCCGAGGTCAGCCTCGCCTCCCGGGACGCCGCCGCCGACCACGCCCAGCTGCGTGCCAGCGGCGTCGACACCGACGCGGAGCTGATCCGGATGGGCCCGGGAGTGCCGCCGATGTTCACCTTCCGCGATCCGGACGGGAACCGGTTCCGGATCGTCGAGCGGGACTGACGGCCGGTACGCGACGGCCGGTGGCGGCCCTGGACCGGCACCGGCCGGCGCGGCCGTGCGGCCGGCCGCTCCCGCCGGCCCGCGCGGGTTCGCCACCTGAGGCCGGCGTTTCAGCTGGCTGACAATGTTCTTGCGCGCGACCGCGGACGGGTACATCGTGCCTGCGGTGATCGGGCGCGCGGCGGGAAGGGACTGGTGGTGGCCGGCGCTACGGGTGGTGTGACGCAGCCGCTGGATGGCATCGCGGTACCGCAGACCGTCGTCGTGACCGGGCATTTTCCGCCGGAGCCGGGTGGCGTGCAGACGTTCACCTGGGAGTTGGTGCGGCGGCTGCCGGCCGACCGGGTCCTGGTGGTCGCCCCGTACCGGCGGGGCGCCGCGGCGTTCGACCGTTCGCTGCCATTCCCGGTGTTGCGGCGCCGGGGCTACCTGCTGACCCGCGACCTGCGCCGGCTGGTCGACGACGCCGGCGCCAGCACCGGCTGGATCACCGCGCTGGCTCCGGTCGGGCTGTACGCACCGCTGCTGCGGGCCGCCGGGCTGACCCGGGTGGTCGCGTCGACGCACGGGCAGGAGCTCGGCTGGCTGCGGGTCGGGCCGACCCGGGAGGCGATCCGGCGGATGGCGCGGGTGCTGGACGGGCTGACCTACCTCACCCACTACACGCGGCAGCGGTTGGAGACCGCGATCGATCGGCCGGAGATCCTGTCCCAGCTCGCCGGCGGGGTCGACGTCGACCTGTTCCGGCCCGATCCGGTCGTGCCGCGGCCCCGGCCCGGCGGCGGGCGGCCGGTGGTCGTCAGCGTGTCCCGGCTGGTCCGCCGCAAGGGGCATGACGTGCTGCTGCGGGCCTGGCCGCAGGTGCTGGCCGCGGTTCCCGGGGCGCGGCTGGTGATCGTCGGGGTAGGCCCGATGGCCGGGCGGTTGGCCCAGGCGGCGGCGGCACCGCGGTTACGCGGCAGCGTGCGGCTGACCGGCTACCTCCCGCGCGCCGAGGTCGCGGCGCGGCTGGCCGCGGCCGACGTCTTCGTCCTGCCCTGCCGGGACCATCGCGCCGGGCTGCAGACGGAGGGCCTCGGGCTCGCCGTGCTGGAGGCGTCCGCGGCCGGGCTTCCGGTTGTCGTCGGCCGCTCCGGCGGCAGCGTGGACTCCGTCGTGGACGGCCACACCGGCCTGCTCACCCGCGCCGAGGACCCGGCGGAGCTCGCCGCGCACCTGACCGCGCTGCTGCGCGACCCCGAGCGGGCCCGCCGGATGGGTGAGGCGGGCCGGCGGTGGGTGCACGCGAACTGGACCTGGGCGCGGTCCGCCCGGCGGCTGGCCGGCGTCCTCGCCGGCCCGGCCGGCGGCGACTCCCCCGCGGCCGCGGCCGCCAGCCGCCCGACGCGGTCGCGATGCTGATCGTGGTCATCCCGCTGGCGCTGCTCGCGGCGCTGGCGTACGCGTTGTCCGACTTCCTGGAGCAGCGGGGGGCGCAGCGCAGCGTCGCCGCCCCGGCCGGCACCGCGGTGCTGACCCGGCTGCCGCGCCGGCTGGCCGCGGAGTTCCGGTCGGCGGGCGGCACGCTGCGCCGGATGACACGGCAGAAGGTGTGGGTCGCCGGCTGGGCGGTCGGCACGCTGGCGTACCTGTTCCAGGCGGCCGCGCTGCACCTGGGCTCGGTGGCCGTCGTGCAGTCGCTGCAGGTGACCAGCCTGATCTTCACGCTGCCGCTGTCGGCGATCGGCCGGCCGGTGCGGCTCGGGCCGCGGGAGTGGTTCGGCGGCGCCGCCGTCTGCACCGGGCTCGGCATCTTCCTGGCCGTCCATGGGCACGCGCCGCCAGCGTCTGCCGTGCACCGGGGCCGGCTGCTGTTCCTGCTGCTCATGCTGCTGGCCGGGGTCGGCACGCTCACCGTCCTCGCCGCGCTGCGGGCCGGGCCGGTGCGGGCGACGCTGCTGGCCTGCGCGGCCGGCGGGTCGTTCGCGACCAGCGCGACCCTGGTCAAGCTCACCGCGACCGACCTGACCACCCGCGGCGTGCCGGCGACCGCGGGTGACTGGCCCGGCTACGCCCTCGCGGGCGTCACGCTGCTCGGGCTGGTGCTGCAGCAGCTGGCGTTCGCCTCCGGCCGGCTGCCGGTGGCCGCCACCGCGATGGTCATCGCCAACCCGGTCGCGGGGACGGCGGTGGCCGTGGTCGGGTTCGGCGAGCGGCTGCCCGCCACCGCGCTCGGCCTGGCCGACTTCGCGGTCGG
>JBBWZH010000056.1:0-6573 GCA_039648995.1 Mycobacteriales bacterium | reverse complement strand
CTGATCTACCAGGCCGAACGGATCATCAACTGGTGCCCGCGCTGCCTCACCGCCCTGTCCGACATCGAGGTCGAGCACACCGAGGACGAGGGCGAGCTGATCTCGATCCGGTACGGCGACGGTGACGACTCGATCGTGGTCGCCACCACCCGCGCCGAGACCATGCTCGGTGACACGGCGGTCGCGGTGCACCCCGACGACGACCGGTACCGCCACCTCGTCGGCCGCACGGTCGAACTGCCGCTGACCGGCCGGCGGATCCCGATCGTGGCGGACGAACACGTCGACCCCGCTTTCGGCACGGGCGCGGTGAAGGTGACGCCGGCGCATGACCCCAACGACTTCGAGATCGGCCGCCGGCATGACCTGCCCGCGTTGATGATCCTGGACGAGCACGGCGTGGTCACCGCGCACGGCCCGTTCATCGGGCTCGACCGGTTCGAGGCCCGGCCCGCGGTGGTGGCCGCGCTGCGCGAGCAGGGTCGCATCGTGGCCGAGCGCCGGCCGTACCTGCACGCGGTCGGGCACTGTTCGCGCTGCGGCACCACGGTCGAGCCGCGGCTCTCGCTGCAGTGGTTCGTCCGGGTGGAGACGCTGGCCAAGGCAGCCGGCGACGCGGTCCGCGACGGCCGGGTGGCGATCCACCCGAAGGACATGGAGCCGCGGTTCTTCGCCTGGGTGGACGACATGCACGACTGGTGCATCTCCCGGCAGCTCTGGTGGGGGCATCGCATCCCGGTCTGGTACGGCCCGGCCGGTGAGATGGTGTGCGTCGGCCCGGACGAGCAGCCGCCGCCCGGCGACGGCTGGCGGCAGGACCCGGACGTGCTCGACACCTGGTTCTCCTCCGGGCTGTGGCCGTTCTCCACGCTCGGCTGGCCGGAGCAGACCGCCGATCTGGCCCGGTTCTATCCCACCAGCGTGCTCGTCACCGGCTACGACATCCTGTTCTTCTGGGTCGTGCGGATGATGCTGTTCGGCCTGTACACGATGCAGGGCAAGCCGCCGGCCGAGGCGATCCCGTTCCATGTGGTGGCGCTGCACGGCATGGTGCGCGACAAGCACGGCAAGAAGATGTCCAAGTCGTTCGGCAACGCGGTCGACCCGCTGGAGTGGATGGACGCGTACGGCTCGGACGCGCTGCGGTTCACGCTGGCCCGCGGGGCGAACCCGGGCGCCGACGCGCCGATCGGCGAGGAGTGGGTGCAGGGCAGCCGGAACTTCTGCAACAAGCTCTGGAACGCGGCCCGGTTCGCGCTGCTGAACGGGTCGACCACGGCCGGGCCGCTGCCGCCCGCCGATCAGCTGTCCACTGCCGACCGGTGGGTGCTGTCCCGGCTGCGGAGCCTGGTCAGCGCGGTTGACGCCTACTACGAGGATTTCGAGTTCGCCAAGGCCGCCGACGCGCTGTACCACTTCACCTGGGACGACTTCTGCGACTGGTACGTGGAGCTGGTGAAGGTCCCGCTGGCGGCCGGGGGCGCGCCGGCCGATGCCAGCCGCAGGGTGCTCGGTGAGGTGCTCGACACGCTGCTGCGGCTGCTGCATCCGGTGATCCCGTTCGTCACCGAGGCACTGTGGACCGCGCTGACCGGCCGCGAATCGGTGGTGGTCGCGCCCTGGCCCACCGCCGACCCGGCCTGGCACGACGCGCCCGCCGAAGCCGAGGTGCGGGCCGTGCAGGACGTGGTCACCGAGGTGCGCCGGTTCCGATCCGACCAAGGTGTCCGGCCGGGGCAGCGGGTGCCGGCGCGGCTGTCCGGTTTGGACGGTGCCGGGCTGGCCGGGCAGGAGACCGCGATCCGGACGCTGGCCCGGCTGGAGCCGCCGGAGGGCGGGTTCGCCACCACCGCGTCGCTCTCGGTCCGGGCGATCACCATTGAGGTCGACCTGTCCGGCGCGATCGACGTGACCGCGGAGCGGGCCCGGCTGACCAAGGACCGGGCCGCCGCCGAGAAGGACGCCGCGCTGGCGCGGGCCAAGCTCGGCAACGCCGATTTCGTGGCGAAGGCACCGGAGCCGGTGGTGGCCAAGATGCGTGGCCGGCTGGCCGACGCGGAGGCCGAGATCGTCCGGTTGTCCGCACAACTCGACGCGCTGCCGGGGGCACCGGCATGACCGGGCACTCCGGCAGGCTCCGCCACGCCGCCGAGCCCCGGACGGCACCGGCGACGCCCACGTCGGAGGCCGCCTCGTGACTGTGTTTTCCGCCGGCCTGCCGCGCTCCGTTCCTCGCTCGCTGGGGCTCGCTGCGATGCTCACGTCGGAGGCCGCCTCGTGACTGGGCCCGGCGCCACCGCTCCCGACCCGGCAGCCGAGTTCGCCCGGGTCGAGGCCGAGCTGCGTACCCGCTGGCCCGAGTCGCAGCTGGAGCCCTCGCGCGACCGCGTCGCCGCGCTGGTCGACCTGCTCGGCCGGCCGCAGGCGTCGTACCCGGTGGTGCACATCACCGGCACCAACGGCAAGACATCGACCACGCGGATGGTGGACGCGCTGCTGCGCGAGTTCGGGCTGCGGGTGGGCCGGTTCACCAGCCCGCACCTCACCTCGGTCACCGAGCGCATCGCGGTCGACGGCCGGCCGATCGACACCGAGCGGTTCGTGCAGATCTACGACGAGATCGCGCCCTACCTGGAGCTGGTCGACAAGGAGCAGCCGCTGCGGCTGACCTACTTCGAAGTGCTGACCGCGATGGCGTTCGTCGCGTTCGCCGACACCCCGGTGGACGTCGCCGTGGTCGAGGTCGGCATGGGCGGCCGGTGGGACAGCACCAACGTCGCCGACGCCAAGGTGGCCGTCGTCACGCCGATCTCCATCGACCACGCCAACTATCTGGGCGGCACGGTCGAGGCGATCGCCGGCGAGAAGGCCGGCATCATCAAGGCGGGCTCCGTCGCGGTGCTGGCCGAGCAGCCGCCGACCGCCGCCGAGGTGCTCGTGCGCCGCGCCGCCGAGGTCGGTGCCGAGGTGGCCCGGGAAGGCGCCGAGTTCGGGGTGTTCCGCCGGCTGGTCGCGCTCGGCGGCCAGCAGTTGCTGCTACGCGGCCTCGGCGGCATGTACGACGACATCTTCCTGCCGCTGCACGGGGCCCATCAGGCGCAGAACGCGGCCTGCGCGCTGGCCGCGGTGGAGGCGTTCTTCGGCGCCGGCGCGGCCGGCTCGCTCGACCTGGAGACCGTCCGGGGTGGGTTCGGCGCGGTGACGTCGCCGGGGCGGCTGGAGACCGTCCGCACCGCGCCGACGGTGCTGCTGGACGCGGCGCACAACCCGGCCGGCATGGCCGCCACGGTGACGGCTCTCGGTGAGGCGTTCGACTTCCGCCGGCTGGTCGGTGTGGTCGCGGTGCTGTCCGACAAGGACGTGCCGGGCATGCTCACCGTGCTCGAACCGGTGCTGGACGAGATCGTGGTCACCGGCAACTCGTCGCCCCGGGCGCTGCCGCCGGACGACCTCGCCGGCCTCGCGGTCGAGGCGTTCGGCGCCGACCGGGTGGTGGTCGAGCCGCGGCTGGACGACGCGATCGAGCAGGCGGTCCGGCTGGCCGAGGAGGGCGCGGACACGCTCAGCGGCGCCGGTGTCCTGGTCACCGGCTCGGTCGTCACCGTTGGGGAGGCCCGGACGCTGCTGGCCCGGCCCTCGCCATGACCCCGGCCGCCCCGCGGCCCGAGAGCCCGCGGCCCGACACGCCGCGGCCCGACACCTCAGGGCCCGGCCCCACACCGGCCCGGCCCGGGGAGGCGGCCGAGCGGCGGGCGCGGGCGGAGCGCGCGGTGCGCGGGGCGTTCGCGGCGACGCTGGCGCTGGAAGCGATCATGATGCTGTTCGTGCCGCGGGCGATCGCCCAGTCCGGTCCCGGGCTGACCACGGGCCGGCTGACCGTGCTGCTCGGCCTCGCCGGCGTGCTGCTGGCGGCCGCCGGGCTGCAGCGGCGACGGTTCGGGCTGCCGCTCGGCTCGGCGCTGCAGCTCGCGGTGGTCGCCACCGGGGTACTGGCCCCCGCGATGTACGTGCTCGGCGCGATCTTCGGCCTGGTCTGGATCTACCTGCTCCGGGTCCGCCGGGACGTGCTGGCCCGGTAGCCCGGCCAGCCGGCGCCAGCACGGCGCCCGGTACGCTCGCGGCGATCAAACGGCCGACAGAGGAGTTCCGTGGACAGCGAGCGCACCCTGGTGCTGGTCAAGCCGGACGGGGTCGCCCGTGGGCTGGTCGGTGAGGTCATCTCCCGGATCGAGCGCAAGGGCCTGCGGCTGGTCGCGCTGGAACTCCGCACGCTCGGCGCCGAGATCGCCGAGACCCACTACGCCGAGCACCGGCAGCGGCCGTTCTTCGGCTCGCTGGTCGAGTTCATCGTGTCCGGGCCGCTGGTGGCCGCGGTCGTCGAGGGCCCGCGGGCGATCGAGGCCTTCCGGCAGCTGGCCGGCGCCACCGACCCGGTGAAGTCGGCCACCGGCAGCATCCGCGCCGACTACGCGGTCGAGGTGCAGAACAACATCGTGCACGGCTCCGACTCGACCGAGTCGGCCGCCCGCGAGATCGCCCTGTTCTTCCCCGGCCTGGGCTGACCCGGCCCGGGCTGACCGGGCCGGGCGCCCCGGCCTGGGCTGACCCGGCTCGGCTGGGCCGCCTCTGGGCTGTGCCGCGGCCGGGGCTGAGCCGGCCCGGCTGGCCGCCCCTGGCTGTGCCCCAGCCTGGGCTGACCCCGGCCTGGCCGGCCCGCCCCTGGGCTGTGGCCCGACCTGCGCTGACCCCGGCCTGGCTGGCCCGCCCCTGGGCTGTGCCCACCCTGGGCCGACCCTGACCCTGCCAGGCCTGGGCTACCTCCGGGCTCACCGGCCGGCGCCGCGAAACTCGCGAGCGTTCTGTCGGGGGTGGTCGGTAACGTCGCGGACGTGCCCGACGCCGACCACCCGATGATCGTCGCGCGCGGCCTGACGAAGCGGTTCGGCGGCTTCACCGCGGTCGACTCGATCGACGTCACGGTCGAGCCGGGTGAGGCGTTCGGCTTCCTCGGCCCCAACGGCGCGGGCAAGAGCTCCACCATGCGGATGATCGCGTGCGTCTCCCCGGTGACCGTCGGCACGCTGCGCATCCTCGGGCTCGACCCGGCCGCCGACGGCCCGCGGATCAGGGCCAGGCTCGGCGTGGTCCCGCAGGAAGACACGCTCGACATGGAGCTGACCGTCCGGGAAAACCTGCTGATCTACGGCCGCTACTTCGGGCTGCCCCGGCCGCTGATCCGGGAGCGGGCCGACCGGCTGCTGGAGTTCGTCCAGCTCGCCGAGCGGGCCGACGATCGGGTGGAGCCGCTGTCCGGCGGCATGAAGCGGCGGCTGACGATCGCCCGCTCCCTGGTCAACGAGCCCGACCTGCTGCTGCTCGACGAGCCCACCACCGGGCTCGACCCGCAGGCCCGGCACGCGGTCTGGGATCGGCTGTTCCGGCTCAAGCAGCAGGGCGTGACGCTGGTGCTCACCACGCACTACATGGACGAGGCCGAGCAGCTGTGCGACCGGCTGGTCGTGATGGACAAGGGCGAGATCGCGGCCGAGGGCTCGCCGCGCGAGCTGATCGCCGGCTACTCCAGCCGCGAGGTGCTGGAGCTGCGGTTCGCCCCGGGCGAGCATGAGGTCATGGCCGGCAAGGTCGACGGCCTGGCCGAGCGGGTCGAGGTGCTGCCCGACCGGCTGCTGCTCTACACCGATGACGGCGACGCGTCGGCGGCCGCCGTGCACGACCGCGGCCTGGTGCCGATCAGCACGCTGGTCCGCCGCTCCACCCTGGAGGACGTGTTCCTCCGGCTCACCGGCCGGACGCTGGTGGACTGATGACCATCACCTCGGCCCCGGCCCGCCCCGCCGCCCCACCGGCCCCGGCAGGCGGCCTGCTGGCGCTGCTCGGCGCCCCGCTGGCCATGCGCTGCTTCGGGTACTGGCTCTACCAGTACAAGCGCACGTGGCGGGCCGGCGTGGTCACCACGGTGGTCAGCCCGGTGCTCTTCCTGGCCGCGATGGGTGTGGGCCTGGGCAGCCTCGTCAACAGCGCCCGCAGCGGTGGTGTCGGCGGCACCGGCTACCTGGCGTTCCTCGCCCCCGGGCTGATGGCGGCGACCGCGATGCAGACCGGGGTGGGCGAGTCGACGTACCCGGTGATGGGCTCGATCAAGTGGCTCCGGACCTACCACGCCATGCTGGCCACCCCGCTGACCAGCCAGGACGTGTTGATCGGGCACCTGCTCTGGATCGCCTGCCGGGTGCTCACCGGCAGCGTCAGCTACGTGGTCGTGATGACGCTGTTCGGGGCTCCCAGGTCGGTCCTGGTGCTGTTCGCGGTGCCGGCGGCGGTACTCACCGGGATGGCGTTCGCCGCGCCGGTGGTCGCGTTCGCGGCCGCCCAGCAGAACGAGGCCGGGTTCGCGGCGCTGTTCCGGTTCGGCGTCACCCCGCTGTTCCTGTTCTCCGGCACGTTCTTCCCGGTCCGCCAGCTTCCGGCCGGGTTGGAGCAGTTCGCCTACCTGACCCCGCTCTGGCACGGTGTCGACCTCTGCCGCACGCTCAGCCTCGGCACGGCCACGCT
>JBBWZH010000039.1:0-3285 GCA_039648995.1 Mycobacteriales bacterium | reverse complement strand
CTACCGGTGCCGACGATCTGCGCCGAGCGATGGCGGACCGGGCGCGGCGGGAGCGGGAAGCCGGGTGACCGACGGCGCCTACACGCTGTCCCTGGCACCGGCCGCCCGCCGATCGCTCGTCGAAGGCGCCCCGAAGGGTCTCCCGCTCGCCGTCGCCGCGGCGGTCACCGAGTTCTTGACCGGACCGCTGCTGGACAACCCGGAGCGAGTGGGCAAGCCGCTGATCGGCGAGCTCAGCGGATATCGGTCGGCCCGCCGCGGCGCCTACCGGGTGGTCTACCGGATCGATGACGACGCGCGCGCCGTGCACGTTGTACGCATCGACCACCGCGCGGACGTGTACCACCGCTGAGCGGACCGCCGCGAGCCCAGCATCGCCTAGCGTCCCGTCCAGCGCGGCCGGCGCTTCTCGGCGAACGCCCTGGGGCCCTCCTGGGCGTCCTCGCTGTGGTAGCAGAGCTCGGCGGCGTGCCGGGCGGCCCGCAGGGCGGCCGACCGCCCCATCTCGGTGGAGAGCATCACGGTGTCCCGGGCAGCCCGCACCGACAGGGGGGCGCCGGCGAGGATCTCACCGGCCAGGTCCAGCGCGGCCGCCATCAGCTGTCCCGGCTCGGCCACGCGATTGACGAGGCCGATGTCGTAGGCCCGTTGCGCGGTGATCGGCCGGCCGGTGAGCAGGATCTCCATCATGATCCGCTGCGGGATCATGTGTATCAGCGGCGCTGCCCACGGCGAGCTCCGGCCCACCCGGACCTCGGTCACCGCGAACGTCGCGCTGGTGCTGGCGACGCACAGGTCGCACGCCTGGGCGATCATCCAGCCGCCGGCGAACGCGACCCCGTTGACCGCGGCGATGGTGGGTTTCGACAGCTCGACGGTGTCGTAGGGAAGGGCGAACATGTCGCGGGGTGGCACCCGCATGCCGGTCGCCACCATTTCCTTGAGATCGCCGCCGGCACAGAATGCCTTGTCCCCCGCGCCGGTGAGGATGGCGACGTGCAGCGCCGGGTCCCGCTCGAAGCGGTCCCACGCGGCCCGCAGACCGTCGCGGACGTCGGCGGCCAGGCAATTACGGGTCTCCGGCCGGTTCAGGGTGATGACGGCAACGCCGTCGGCCCGGGCATCGAACAGTACGGCGTCGCTCATCAGAAACCCCGTTGCGCAACGGTATGAGCTGCCCGCGCCAGCTCGTCCTGAAAGGACGGATGAGCGATCGCGACGAGGCGGCGCGCCCGCTCGGCCAGGGGCTGGCCCTTGAGCTCGGCCGCACCGAACTCGGTGACGATCACGTCGACGTCGCTGCGTGCGGTGGTGACCGGCCCGGACAGGTTGGCGGTGATCCGGCTGAGCGTGCCGCCCTTCGCGGTGGCGGGCAGGGCGATGACGGCGTGACCACCGGGCGAGCGCGCGCCAGCGCGGACGAAGTCGACCTGGCCACCGGTGCCGCCGAGGTACACCGGGCCGCTCTGTTCGGCGTTCACCTGGCCGGTCAGGTCGACCTCCAGCGCTGAATTGATGGTCACCAGTCCGTCCAGCTGCCCGAGCACCGCCGCGTCATGGGTGTAGGCCGTGGTGCACATGCGGATCCGCGGGTTGCGATGGGCGAACCCGAAAAGCCGGTCGGTGCCGATCAGCGCGCCGCTGATCGAGACCCCACGGTCGATGGGTTTGCGCGCGTTGGTGACGGCGCCGGCCTCGACCAGATCGACCAGACCATCACCCAGCATGCCGGAGTGCACGCCGAGATCCCGGCGGTCGGCCAGCAGCCGAAGAATGGCGTCCGGCACCGTCCCGATTCCGGTCTGGATGACCGAGCCATCCTCGATGTAAGCGGCGGCGTGCGTCGCGATGGCCCCGTCGGTTCGGCCGATCTTCCCGGGCGGTACCTCGACCGGCGGGCGCGAGACGCGCACGGCACAGTCGATCCGGGCCCCCGGCAGCAGCTCGCCGTGCGTGAAGGGCACCCGTTCGTTCACTTCCGCGATGACGATGCGCGCCGTCGCGACCGCGGCCTGCACGTGGTCGCTGATCAGGCCGAAGCTGTGGTTTCCATTCGCGTCGGGCGTGCTGACCTGGACGAAGGCGACATCGCACCCGATGATGCCGGCCTCGATCAGCGGGCCGATCTGGCTCACGTGACAGGGGATCACGCGCAGGCGGTGCTCCTTGGTCAGGGCGCGCAACGCGCCGATTGCCCCCATGCTGGACAGGGCGAAGCTGTCGGTCGCCGCGGGGGTGAAGAGGCCGGAGAAGCTCGTCGCGATGAAGGCCGAGAGCCCACCGATGCCAGGGCCCTGTTCGATCAGCGCCTCGACCAGCGTTGTCGGTTCGCCGCAGGCCTGGCCCATGACGATGCGGTCGCCGCGGCGCAGGAACCGGCTGAGGTCCAGGTCGCTGGCATCGGAGACGACCGTCACGCGCGCCCTGCTGATGCCAGCAGCGCGCGGGCGCGGGCAAGGTGCGGACGATCGAGCATGGCGCCCCGGTGGCCGATGGCGCCGACGCCGGGATTGGCGGCGAACAGGTCGATGATCTCCTGAGCCGCGGCCAGTTCCTCCGCCGTCGGTGTGAAGGCCGCGTTGATCACATCGACCTGGGCGGGGTGGATGGCCAGCATGCCCCGGTAGCCGTCGCGGCGCACCTTCTCGGCCCGCGTGCGCAGCCCATCCAGATCGCGGAAGTCGCCCTGGATCGTCTCGACAGGGGCTACCCCGGCCGCGGCGGCGCCCAGCAGACACAGACTCCGGGCCAGCTCATAGGTGAAGCCGTAGCTGGCGTCCGGGTCGCGGTTGTCGCTGGCACCCACGGCGTCGGCGAGGTCCTCGGCGCCCCAGGTCATCGCGACGAGCCTCGGTGCGCCCCGGTAGGTGCCCGTGGTGAACATGCCTTCGGCCGTCTCGGTGACCAGAACGATGACCTTGGTCGACGCCCGGTCGATGCCGGCGGAGACCTCCAACGCCGACAGGTAGTGGTCCAGTCGCTCCACATCCGCGCGGCCGCGGGACTTGGGCAGCATGATGCCGCCGGGCCGCGCGGGGATCACGGCGGCCAGGTCGGCCAGCGCATGGGGACCGTCCAGCGGGTTGACCCGCACCCACAGCCGGCACCTGTTTTCCGGCCGCTGCGCGGCCAGGAAGGCCGAGATCATCGCCCGGGCGGCGGGCTTCCGGTCCTCGGTCACCGCATCCTCCAGATCGAGGACGACAATGTCCGCGGGGCCGCCGGCCGCCTTCTCCATCTTCCGCTCGCTGTCGCCCGGTGCGAACAGCCAGGAGCGCATGCTGG
>JBBWZH010000028.1:0-16270 GCA_039648995.1 Mycobacteriales bacterium | reverse complement strand
CGGTAGAACCGCAGGCCCGCGTCGAGGTCAGGCACCGGGATGGTGACTGCGTCCACCGCGCGCAGCACCGGAATGCCAGTCATGGCACCGAGTCTGGCCTACTGGTCTGACAGGGCTCGGCACGTTGAGGTGCGTCGATCGGTGACGCTCCGTCCAGACCGCAACGCCGGCTTGCCGGGACATGATCAACTACTCTCTCGAAGCCGCGGAGCGGCCCGCGCGACTCTGCCGCCGCGAGCGCGTTACAGCCGGTCGGACTTCCAGGCTGCGGGCAGGTTCGCTGGGTACGGCTTGACGGAGCGTGTTCCGTAGGCCGTGCGTAGCCAGGCCGCAGCGGTTTCGGGGGCGAGGCGCGGCTCGGCGAGCAGGATCTCCTGTCCGGCGGCACGATGTCGGCAGTGTGCGGTCACCTCGCGGCCGTCCTGCCGGACTTCGCTCGTTGGTGTTGCCGGTCGGGGTTGGGGGTCGGTGTGGCGGGTCAGTACGCAGTGACGGGCAACTTGGCGGCGCGGCAGGCGTTGCACTCGGCGTTCTCGACGGCCGGTCGCCGCTGGCCGTACTGGGTGTTCGACCGGCTCGGGCTGGTGGCGGAGGAGACGGTGGTGGAGTTCGGCGCTGGTACCGGTGTCTTATGGCGGGACAACGCCGAGCGGCTGCCGGCTGGTGTCAGGCTGCTGCTGACCGACCGGTCCGCCGCGATGTGCCAGGCGCTGCGGCAGATCGGCCTGCCGGGCGTGCTGGTGGCCGGCGCGGATGCCGAACGCCCGCCGCTCGCGTCTGCCGTGGCCGATCTGGTGGTCGCCAATCACATGCTCTACCACCTTCGCCGCCCGCAGGCCGCGCTGGCCGAGATGGCCCGGATGCTGCGGCCCGGTGGCCGTGCGGTCGTCGCCACCAACGGCGCCGGGCACCTGCGCCAACTCCGCGAGTTGCTGACGGAACTGGACATCCCCGTCGGGCCGCCCTGGCACTCCTGCTTCCCGCTGGAAACAGCACCGGCGCACCTGGGCGCAGTCTTCGACCGGGTCGACGTCCATGAGTTCGACAACGCCCTGCACATCACCGACCCAGGTCCGGTCCTCGGCTACGTCGCCTCACTGACCATGCTGACCGATCAACAGGCCCAGCAGATCCACGATGCCGTGGCTGACCGCATCGCAACCGCGGGCGTGTTCCACGTCGATACGGCCAGCGGCCTGCTCATCGCGTCGACGACGTAGACCGAGCACCCGCTGCCCCATGTCGCGGTCGAGAGGTCGCAGCCGTCGGCGAGTGCCGCCTCCCGGGGAATCGTCATCGAGCGCATCGTCGTGCTGCCTGAAGGGTGCCATCTCACGGTTCGGACCTCCGGCGGCGTCCACCCAGTGCCGGCGGTGATCCGGTACTGGACATGTACCTGGAGACCGGCGGCCGCCGCCGGAGCTGACCGGTACCGGCTGGCTGGAATCGCGGATGGGTGCCGGCGGTAGTCGGATCCGGGCGCTGGCATCGATGCGGACGACCGGCGTCGTCGGCGACGGTGATGCCGGCTGATTCGGACAACTAGAGACGCGCTCGTGAGGTCGCGGCGTGCCCGGTCAGGAGGCAGCGTTGAGCCTGCTCACTCTTTCCAGATACCAGTTCGCGTTCACGGTGATGTTCCACATGCTGTTCCCGTCGATCACCGTCGGGCTGTCGATCTTCCTGTGCGTGGTGTACGGGATGTACTGGCGGACGCGGTCTGCCGTCTACCTGCAGATGTTCCGGTTCTGGCGGCGGATCTTCGCGGTGGGCTTCGCCATCGGTGTTGTCGCAGGCATCGTCATGGCATTCCAGTTCGGCCTCAACTGGGGGGTCTTCGCGGCGGCGGCCGGTCCGATCCAGGGGCCACTGCTGGGGATGGAGGTCGTCACCGCGTTCTTCGTTGAGGCCGGCTTCATCGGCATCCTGCTCTACGGGGACGGCCGGGTGAAGCCGCCCACGATGTTCGTCGCCACGGTGATGGTGACCATCGGGACGCTCCTGTCCTCGACCTGGATCATCGCGAACAACTCGTGGATGCAGACGCCGTCCGGATTTGAAGTCCACAATGGACGGTTTGAGCCGACAGACTGGCTGCAGGTCATCTTCAGCCCGTCCTTCCTGTGGCGCTGGTGGCACATGCTTGCCGCGGTGCTGATCTCGGCCAGCTTCTTCCTCGCCGGGCTCGGCTCCTGGTATCTGGTCAAGGGTCGGGCGCTGCCGTTCGCCCGCCGCACGGTCTCCATCGGGCTGGGCATGGCGGCCATCGTGATCCCTGTCCAGGTCTTCCTCGGCGACCAGACCGCCGGCCACGAGCTGCCCCTTCAACTGTCCAAACTGGAGGCGGTGGAAGGCAACTGGACCGGCGACGGCCACGGGAACAACACCGCCTACGTGCTCTTCGCGATCCCGGACCAGCAGGCGGAGCGCAACATCTGGCAGCTCGACATCCCCTGCCTGTCCAGCGCCATCGTCCGGGACCTGAGCTGCAAGACGGGCAACCCCGGGCTGGACCTGACGGCGCCGCAGGACCGCCCGCTGATGGCACCGGTCTTCTGGGGGTTCCGGGTCATGTTCCTCTCGGCCCTGTGGATGTTCGGGACCGCGTTCTACGCCACGATCCTGCGGTTGCGGGGCAAGCTCTGGACGGCCAGAAGGTTCCACCGGTACCTGCTGTGGGCGGCGCCGGCTGGGTTCCTCGCCATCCTGGGCGGCTGGGTGACCGCGGAGACCGGCCGACAACCGTGGGTCGTCTTCGGCTACCTCCGCACCGCCGACGCGGTCTCGCACCTGGCGCCCGGCGCCGTCCTCTTCTCCGTGGTCGGCTTCGCGCTGCTGTACCTGGTCATGGCCGTCGCCTACATCGCCTACATCGTGCACACCATGCGGATCGGCCCTGAGCGGGACGCTCCCGTGGTGCAGCCGGCGGAGACCACGCCGGCGCACCCGGTGCCGGCCCATGGCACGGTTGCGAGCCTCGCGGCGGCAGGCGACTGACGATGATGCCCTTCATCTGGTTCCTCCTCATCCTGCTGTGCCTCCTGCTCTACGTCACGCTGGACGGCTACGACCTCGGCCTGGGTATCGCCACCCTGTTCGAACGGGATCCCGGGCAGCGCCGGCAGCTGGTCGAGCTGGTCGCGCCGGCCTGGGACGGCAACGAGACGTGGCTGGTCCTGCTGGCCGTGAGCCTGTGGGCCGGTCTCCCGCTGGCGTACGGCACGATCCTGCCGCACGCGTACCTCGCGGTGATCGTGATGCTGCTCGCGCTGATCGTGCGTGGGGTCAGCGTGGAGATCGCATCCCAGAACCCGCCCGCGCCCGGCTGGGTCCGCGCGTTCGGGGTCGGTTCGCTGATCGCGGCGCTGATGCAGGGCGTCGTGGTCAGTACGCTCGCGGCGAGCCTCCCGCTGACCGACGGCGCGTTCTCCGGGTCCACCTTCGGCGCCTTCGGCTGGTTCTCCGCGCTGGCCGCGGCGACAGTGGCCGCCGGGTACCTGGCCCTGGGCCACGCGTACACCAAGTGGAAGACGACCGGCGAGGTGCGGGCGAAGGCCGGCCGCCGCGGCTTCGCGGCCGCCGTCGTGGCGGCGGTGCTCGGCGCGGCCAGCCTCGGCGCCGTCAACGCCACGGCCGCGCCGCTGAACCTGTCCGGCCCCAGCCGGGCCGCCGGGTTCGCCTGGCTGCTGGCGTTCGCGGTGGCGGGGGTGGCGATGACCCTGGTCACGATCCGGCCCGGCTCCAGGTTCGACGGGCTGCCGCTGGCCGGCCTCGTGATCGCGACCGTCGCCGGGGTGCTCGCCCTCGTCGTCGCCCGCTACCCGCTGCTGGCCCCGCCCTCGCTGACCGTCGACGCGGCCGCGTCGCCCGGCACGACGATGGACTTCCTCGCCGTCGGAGTGGGGCTCAACGTGCCATTGCTGCTCTTCTACACGTACTACGCGCACTACGCCTTCCGCGGCAAGCAGCTCGGCACGCCCGAAGCCGTCATCCCACCTGCCCGGGGCGGAGCCCCGAGGCCGACCCCGGAGCCCCTCCATGAGCACTGAACCGCGGCACGCCCGGGCCACCGGCCGGCTGACGGCCGGGCGGGTCCTCGCCCGCTTCCTCCTCACGATCGTCGGGATCGTCGTCGCCCTGGTCCTGTTCTTCAACGCCGAGGACATGTTCACCGGCTACCCCCAGGTCGGCTCGCAGTACATCAGCTGGGCCGTCCTGTTCTTGACGTGCGCGACCGGCGCCGTCGCGTGGATCGTCGACCACCGCCGGCTTCCCTCCCTCGACGACAGCGGGGTCGACACTGCCGACCGCCGCGGGACCGACGCCGATGAATGAGGCCGTGACCCGGTCGCCGGATGCCCACGCCTGGCTCGCCGCCGCCGCTGCCCCCGGCCAGATGCCCTTGCGGCTCGCGGCCGGATGCCAGGCCCTGGAGACCGGATTCACCGTTGTGCAGTGGGTGGGCCTGGCCTGGGTCGCGCAGCGAGTCCTCGTCCACCACACGTCGCCCACGTGGCCGCAGCTGGGTGTGCTGCTCGGCGGCGGTCTCCTCGCGGCGGCGGCGGCAGCGGGCGTCGGCCGGTTCCAGGCCACGGGTCGGCGACGGATCAGCAGCACGCTGCGGGAACGCCTGGTGGACCGGCTGTTGCCGATGGCTGGCCGCCGCGGCGACCCCGACCCGGCCGCGGCGGCCCTGGCGATGGTCGAGTCGAGCGACGACATCGCCGACCACCACGCCCAGGCCCTGCCGCTGCGCCTGTCCGTTCCGGTGTCGATGGCCGTCGTCTTCGGCGTCACGGCGGTGGTGCACTGGCCCGCGGCGGTGATCCTGCTGCTCGCCAGCCTTCTCGTGCCGGTCAACATGCGACTGGCGGGCCTGTTCGCGCAGGAGGGCGCCGACGAGCGCGCGGCGGCCAGCGCGCAGCTCGGCGCCGTCGTCCTCGACAGCTTCCGTGGCCTGCGCACGCTGCAGAGCATCGGCGCGCTCGGACGCCGGCGCCGGGAGCTGGCCGACGCGGCCGACCGCCTGGACGCCGTGACCATGGCGGTCGCGCGGCGCGCGTTCCTTTCCGGCACCGTGATGGACGTCGTCATCACCTTCTCGATCGCGGCCAACGCCACGTACGTCGGGCTGGCCCTCCTCGGGTACGTGCGACTCGGCATGGCACCGCACGTCACCCTGTTCAGTGGGCTTTTGGCGTTGCTGCTGTGTCCCATGTACTTCGCGCCGCTGCGCGCGGCCGCCGCCGGTTACCACAGTCGGGAGCGTGCGGCGGCGGCCGCACCGGCGGTCATGGCGCTGCTGGCCACGTCGCAGCAGCCGCCGGGGACCGGCGGGCGGCCGTCGCCCACTCCTGCCGGGCCCATCGAGGTCGGGCTCGACGGCGTCGGCGTCAGTTTCCCCGGATCACCCGAGCCGGTGCTGCGGGACGTGAACCTCGCCATCCCCGCCGGCCGCTGGACCGCCGTCACCGGTCCGTCCGGCGCGGGCAAGACGACCCTGCTCTCGCTGATCGCCGGAACGCGCCAGCCCAGCACCGGGACCGTCGAGTGGCTCACCCCGGGCGGAGCGGTGCCGCCGCAGCTGGGCGGCTGTGTCTGGATCGGCCAGCAGACGGTGATCCTCCCCGGGACCATCCGGGACAACGTCCACATCGGACGGCCGGATGCCGGCGACGCCGCGGTCGAGGAAGCGGTCGCCGCCGCCGGACTGGCTGGTGTCGTGGCCCGGCTGCCCGCGGGGCTCGACACCCAGCTGGGCGAGGGCGGCTGGGGTCTGTCCACAGGGGAGGCCCGCCGGGTGGCGGTCGCCCGCGCGTTCCTGCGGAACGCCGACCTCTGGGTTCTCGACGAGCCGACCGCCCACCTCGACCCGGACGCCGAGGCGCACCTGATCGACGCCCTGCGCACCGCTGCCCACGGCCGCACGGTCGTCGTGGCCACCCACTCGGCCGCCCTGGCGCGCTCCGCCGACACCGTCGTGTCCATCGCCGGCGGCACCGTCCGGCCGGCCACCGAGCGGACCGCCGCATCAGCGAGCTTGCGAGCGAATCAGTGACACCGCGCGCCTGGAGTCTCGTGCCCGGCCCTGACGCCGACCACCGTGCGGCGCCCGCCTCGCCTGGCGCGGCCACCGAGGCGGAGCCGGCATGAGCGTCGACGCGCTCGGGCTCCGCTCGTGCCCGCAACCCGCTGCGGCGGTCCGCCTCGCCCGCCGCGAGTCGGTCGGCGGCACCGCCTTCGCGTCCCTCGGCGGCTTGCTCCTCGCCGTCCTCGCCGAAGCGTGCTCGGTCGGGCTGCTCGGCCTGTCCGGCTGGTTCGTCGCCAGCTGCGCGGTCGCGGGGGCCGGTGCGTACAGCGCCTTCTCCTATGTGGATCCCAGCGGCGGGGTGCGCGCCTTCGCGGTCGGCAGGATCGCGGCCAACTACGCCAGCCGAGTGGCCCTGCACTCGGCGGCCCTGCGCCGGGTCGGTGCCGCCCGCCTCGGCTTCTACGACCGCGCCGCCGCCCAGCCGAGCACCCACGGGAGGTGGTCCGGACAGTCGCTGGACCGGGTCATGGCCGATGCCGACACGCAGGGGATGGCGCTCATCCAGGCCACCGCACCCATGACCGTCGCCGCTGCGCTGACCGTGGGCGGCTGCCTGGCGATCGCACTCGCCGGCCATCTCGGGACGGCCCTCGTCGTGGCCGCGTCGGCGGCGCTGTCCGCGGCGCTCGGCGTCCACATTGGACGCCGCCGCGGCGACGACACCCTCGTCCGCGGCGCGCTCCGAACCGAGCTCGTCGCGGCGATCGACGCCTGGCCCGAGATGGCGTCGCTGGGCGCCACAGGCCACCTCGCGCACCGCGTCGTGCGGCAACTCGCCGTCTTCGAGAGCCGCGGCTTCCGCCGCGCGGTGGTGCGGGCCCGGACCCTCGGCGCCGCCCGCGCGTTGACCGCTGTCGCGTTGCTGCTCGCCGTCTGCTCGACGGCGGCGAGCGCGGACGTCGCGGCCGTGGTGTTCGTCGCCCTGGTCACCGTCGGCGTCATGGGGAACGCCGAACGGCTCATCGCCGCCGCCGAAGCGCGGGCCGTTGCCGGCCACGCCGGCGCGCGCCTCGCCTCGGCCGGCAGCGATGAGACCTGCGACCGCGGCGGCCTGCCGGTGCCACCGGCGATCTGGCACAGTTCCGGACTCACCGTCTCCGGCTACGGCCTGCCCGCCACCCCCACCCGAGACGCCCGGCAGGTGAGCCTCAGGGTCGCTCCCGGCCACACGCTGGTCGTGACCGGGGCCTCCGGGAGCGGCAAGACCACGCTGCTGAGCGGCATCGCCGTGGCGCTGCGGCAGCCGGCTGCCTCGCCCGGGCTGGGCGCGGTCTCCGCCGTCCTCGCCGACGACCACCTGTTCACCGGAACGGTCGCCAGCAATGTCCGGCTCGCCAACCCCGCCGCCACCGACGATGACATCCGGGACCTGCTCGCCGCCGTGCTGCTCGACCGCACCGGGCTCGGCCCCGCCACCGAGGTCGGAACCGGCGGACGCGACTTGTCCGGCGGAGAGCGCCGGCGCCTGCACATCGCGCGGGCACTGGCCACCCGGCCCGGCGTGCTGCTCGTCGATGAACCGACGACCGGCCTGGACGCCGACACCGCCACCCACGTCCTGCAGGCCATCCGCCGCCGGCTGCCGCGGGCGGTCCTCGTCCTGGCCATGCACGAGCTGCCCGCAGACCCGCGGTCCCTCGCGCCGAACTGCACCACGGTCTCCCTTGACTGACAGACCGACCAGGAAAGCACTACCGACGGCTCCGCGCCCGCGCCGCGCCGCCGGCGGCCGTCGCCACCAGGCTGCCGATGGCCAGCCCGATCACCAGGCGGATCAGCGCGGTCGCCAGCTGGACCGCGAGCGTCCCGCCGGCCAGGAACGGTGTGACCGCGGCAGCGGCGGTGAGCAACCCGACTATCCAGCCGAAGTACGCCAGCGGTCGGGGAGTGGACAGCAGCAGCAGGTGGACCAGCCCGGTGGCGGCGAGCGCCGCGGCCGCCGCGACGGCGCACAGGCTCGCCGTGTAGGTGCCGTCAAAGACAGCCGCCTCGTGCGGGGCGGACAGTCCAATTTGGAACGCCACCCTCGCGACGAGGCTGCTGACCAGGCCGGCCAGGGCGGCGACGATCGCGGCTCCCAACCCCCCGGACCACAGCCGCACCGCATCCACCGACAAACCCTCGTCGGGATCTCCGCTCAGCCGTTGGGTGTCCTCGAAGCTGTCCGACATCGTCGCCTCCGCTCGTGGTCAGCCGTCAGGGGTCCATCGTCCTGCCGCAGCGGGCGCGTGCCTTCGCCGCCAGCTGCCATCCGTCCATTGCGGCTAGCGGTAACCCACTATCCCGGCCGATGTCCGGTCACCGCGGCGGAAAACCGTCCGGCAGCGGCTCTGGCTGGTGCTGGCCGGAGCCCGGTGATTCCCGGTGGCCGGTAGGCAAACCGGCCGCTCGCCGTGACGACGGACCGACCGGCGCCGGCCATGCTGGTGGGGAGACGGAGGCGAGCAAAGGAGGCATCCCGATGACGACGCCCGAGGCTCCGCCGCAGCCCCGGCCGCCGGAGGGCGCTCGGCCCGCGGCGCCACGCATCCCGCGCCTGCGCAGCCTGCGCGAGCACCGCTGGTCCGCGACGGACCGGGCGATCGTCGTCTGCTTCCTGGCGATCGCCATGGGTGTGTTGTTCCTCGCGTCGTACTCGCTCCTGCTCGGCGACCCGGTGCCTCGCCACATCGACGCCGCGCTCGTCGGTGACCCGACGGCGCATGCAGCCACCGTCGACACGGCGCAGAGCGTCGCGGACGGCAGCCTTGTCTTCAGCCAGTACGCCTCGGTCCCGGCGGCGCTGCACGCGATGGACGAGCAGCACGCCTACGCGACCCTCGACCTGACGTCCGCGACGCCGACCCTGTATGTGGCGAGCGCGGCGGGAGCGTCGGTCGCGCGGGTGCTGGAGGGGATCGCCGCCGTCGATCCGACGGTGCGCGTCGTCGACACCCACCCGCTCGGGCCGGCCGACCCGAACGGCCTGGAGATCTTCTACCTCATGCTGGTCCCGACGATCATCGGCTTCATCACGTTCTTACAGATCAGCGCCCACGCAGCTGGCCTGTCACTGCGCCGGTGGACGGCCATCATGGTGGGTCTGGCGGTCGTTGCGTCGCTCGTCTTCACCCTCGTCGACGGGCCGCTGCTGCACAGGCTGAGCCTGCCGCTGCTGCAGACCTGGGGCATCCTCACGCTACAGCTCGTCGCCGTCGCATCGTTCGCCTCGCTGATGCTGGTGCTGATCGGCCGCTGGGCGCTCCTGCCCACGTGGACGTTCTTCACGATCCTCGGCAACAGCGCCTCCGGCGGGGCCGTCGCGCCACCGCTGCTGCCCGAACCGTTCGCGTTCGTCTCACGCTGGCTCCCCTCCGGTGCCACGGTGGATGCGCTTCGCGAGGCGGTCTACTTCCCGTCCTACCAGCACGCGCAGCCGATCGCGGTCCTCGCGGCCTGGGCGACGGCCCTGCTCGCGACGATGCTCCTGGTCTCCCGCCGGCGCCGGAAGAGCCCGGCCCACGACTGAGCCGCCGGCGCCGCTGCCCGCGGACGCGGGCCGAGGGTCGGTAGCGTCCGGCGTACGCTCCTCGACTGGCCGGGAGGGCCGATGGTGGTGCCGCTTATCGGCCGCTCGCTGGCTGCGGTTGTCGGCGTCTTGCTGGTGCTGTCGGCGGTCGGCAGTGTCATCGGGACGCTGATCGTGCCGCGCGCGGTCGGCGGTTGGCTGACCCGGTGGGTGGATCGGGCCGTGAACGGAGCATTCTGGGTGGCGACCAGCCGCATCGCGGACTACCGGGGGCGGGACAGGGTGCTTGCCGGGCAGGCGGCGGCGATCCTGTTGGCGCAGCTGGCCGCCTGGCTGGGGATCTCGCTCATCGGGTACACGCTGCTGCTGTGGCCGTTCGTCACCGGCGGGGTGACGTCCGCGTTCACCGCCGCCGGTTCGTCGCTGTTCACCCTCGGTTTCGCGGAGCCGCCCGGCGCCGCGCCCGCGGTGATCGTCTTCGCCGGTGCGGCAACCGGCCTGGCGATCGTCGCGCTGCAGATCGCTTACCTGCCGACGCTTTATTCGGCGTTCAACCGGAGGGAAACCGAGGTGGCGCTGCTGAACGCGCGGGCCGGTGTGCCGTCCTGGGGGCCGGAGCTGCTCGCGCGCACCCACTACGCGCTGGGGTCGGGTGTGTCGAGCATCGATACGCTGCCCGACCTGTATGCCCGGTGGGAACGGTGGGCTGCCGACGTCGCGGAAAGCCACCCCACCTACCTGCCGTTGGTGCGGTTCCGCTCGCCCAGGCCACTGTCGTCATGGGTGACCGCGCTGCTCGCGGTGCTGGACTCCGCGGCGCTGTTCCTGGCCCTGTCCCCGAAATCCGCGCCGGTCGTGCCGGCTCGGCTCTGCCTGCGCGGGGGATTCCAGTGCTTCAACCGGATCGCCCAGGCGATGGGCATCGAGGTGCCCGACGAGCCCGACCCGCGCGCCGGGATCAGCCTGAGCTATCAGGAGTTCCTCGACGCGGTCACGCGGATGCGCGAGGTCGACTTCCCGATCGAACGTGACCCCGAGGAGGCATGGGCGGACTTCGTCGGCTGGCGGGTCAACTACGAGCGGGCCGCCTACGCGGTGGCCGCCGCCGTCGAGGCCGTTCCGGCGCTGTGGTCTGGCCCGCGCCGCCGGCCCACCCCCGCCATCCCGCCCATCCGGCCCCCGCTCGGACGACCGCCCACCTAGACCAGCCGGGGTCGCGGGGGCGGCCCCAGACACCCGGCCCGGCCGGCTGCATGGCGCCGCAACCGATCCGGGCGACCGCGGTGTCGGCGTCGAGACGGGTGCACCGGGACGACGCCTGCGGGCCGTGTGCTGGTCATGTGAAGTACCACCGCGGCGGGGTCTGGCCTGCCCGTCGGCGCTATTGGGCGGGGTCGCCGCCGGGCTGCGCCAGGGCTGCCTGTCGCTTCCGCCACCGGGACTGCACGGCGAGCTGACCGAGACCCGGCAGGCCGAACCCGGTCTCGGTGACGATCGGTCATCGCCGCCAGCGGCCATCCCTCCCCGCTGCTAGCCGAACTGGCCGGACTCCTGCTAGCTGCAATATGCGCGACGATCCGCGTTGTCTACGCTGTTGGCTTCTCCCAGGTCGCGCCTGCCTACCATTCGTTGCCTCCGATCTGCGGGGTCCGATGGCGCTCACGATCGTGCTCACCCGCACGGCGATGCTCTGTTCGGTTGTGGCGCCGGTGCGTGTGGCGCGCGATCGTGAGGGGATGGGGACCGTCGTTGAGCGCTGAGCGACTGCATGTGCTGGCCGAGGAGCAGGCGGCGTTGCGCCGGGTCGCGACGCTGGTGGCGCGTGGCGTGGCAGCGGAGGAGGTGTTCGCGGCGGTCACCGGCGAGGTCGGGCGGCTGCTGTCAGTCGAGTACGCGACCTTGGGCCGCTACGAGCCTGATGCGGCGATGACGGTCGTTGTCTCCTGGAGCCGGACCGGCGACTTCGCCCCTCCGGTCGGCAGCCGGCAGCCGCTTGGCGGGAACAACGTCAGCACCTTCGTCTTCGAGACTGGTCGTCCGGCCCGGCTCGACAGCTATGCCGACGCCTCCGGGCCGCTCGGTGTCGCGGCCCGCGACGACGGGATCGGCTCGGGAGCCGGAGCGCCGGTCATCGTCGAAGGGCGCTTGTGGGGAGTGATGGCCACCTACTCACGCGCGGGCCAGCCACTGCCGGCCGACACCGAGGCGCGTCTCCCGGGCTTCACGGAGCTGGTGGCGACGGCGATCGCGAACGCCGAGAGCCGCGCCGCTCTCGCCCGGCTGGCCGAGGAGCAGGCGGCGCTGCGCCAGGTCGCGACCCTGGTGGCGCGGGGAGCGCCGCCGGGGGAACTGTTCGCGGCGGTCGCTGAGGAGGTCGGGCGGCTGCTCGGCACGCACCTGGCCGGGATGGCCCGTTATGAGAGCAATGACACGTTAACGGTCCTGGCCACCTGGGCCGCCGACGGCGAGCATCCCTTGGTTCCGGGTCCGTGGCCCCTGGACGGGGGCGATCTGGCTTCGATGGTCTTCAAGACGGGCCGGTCCGTGCGGATAGACGACTACGACGACGTTCCCGGGTCCATCGCCGCGTTCGTTCGAGAAGAGCTCGGGATCAGCTGTTCGGTCGGCAGCCCGATCGTGTCGGAGGGGCGGTTGTGGGGCGTCCTGTTCGTGCACTCCAAACAGACCGACGAGCGGCTGCCCCAGAACACCGAATCGCGTCTCACCGACTTCACGGAGCTCGTTGCCACGGCGATCGCGAACGCCGAGAGCCGCGCCGAGCTGAGCGCATCGCGGGCGCGCGTCGTCGCCGCTGCCGACGAGACGCGGCGGCGGATCGAACACGATCTGCACGACGGCATCCAGCAGCGGCTCGTCTCGCTGCGGTTGGAGCTGCGCGCGGCGCAGGTGACGGTGCCGCCGGAGCTCGGCGAGCTGCAGGGCACGTTGTCGGGGCTGGCCGAGGAGCTGGCGAGCGTGTTCGACGAGCTGCGGGAGATCTCGCACGGTATCCACCCCGCGATCCTGTCCGAGGGTGGCCTGGAGCCGGCGCTCGGCGCGCTGCGGCGCCGTTCGGCGGTACCGGTCAAGCTCGACCTGCATGCCGAGCGACGGCTGCCGGAGCCGGTCGAGGTCGCCGCGTACTACGTCGTGTCAGAGGCGTTGACCAACGCTGCCAAGCACGCGCACGCATCCGTGGTGAAAGTCGAGCTCCACGCCGACGACGCGATCCTGCGGCTGGCGATCCGCGACGACGGGATCGGCGGAGCCGACCCGAAGGGGTCCGGACTGCTCGGGCTCCGGGATCGGATCCACGCACTCGGCGGCACGCTCCAGGTCGCCAGCCCCACTGGCGAGGGCACCACGCTGCTGATCGAGGTCCCGCTCGACAACCGCGCCAGCGCCTAGCGCTCCGACCGAGGACGCCGCCGCCGCGCTTGCAGTGGTCTGCGGGTCGCCGGCGCCGGTGTCGAGGTCGAAGAGCCGGCTCAGCGCGTCGAGGTAGACCGGGCCGTCCGGTCCGGTGCTGAACTCCTTGGCGCGGACCGTCGGCCGGTGCAGGATCTTGCGGAGGATGCGGTGGACGGTGGCGGCCGTCTCGGCCCGCTGTTGTTCGCTGAGGTCGGGGAGCCGGTCGTGCAGCCGGTCCAGTTCGGCGTCGGCGAGTTGTCTGATCTGGGTGTGCAGTGCGGCGATGACGGGCGCCGCCGCCGCTTGTGCCTGCCGGTTGGAGTATGCGGCGGTCTCCGCGGCGACGATCGCGCGGACCCGGGGGACCTGGGCCGGTACCGGTCGGTCGGCCAGGTGCCGGCCGAGTGCGGTGAGGTCGACGAGCGTGACCCCGGCCAGGCGGCCCACGGCGGGGTCCACGTCCGGCGGCATTCCCAGGTCGAGCACGAACAGCGGCCGGCGGCCGGCCCGCGCCCGGGCCGCCAGCACCGGCCCGGCAACCACGAGCGGTGTGGCGGCCCCGGTCGCGGTGACGAGGACGTCGGCGTCGGCGAGCGCGGCGGGCACATCGCCGATACGCAGTGGCCGGCCACCGACCGCCGCGGCGACCTCGGCGGCCCGCGCCGGGTTGCGGCTGGCCACGGAGAGCCGCCCGACGCCGGCGGCGCGGAGCAGCCGGGCGGCGAGCGTGCCCATGCTGCCGGTCCCGAGCACGACCGCATCGCGGGCGGCGAGCCCGCCGAGGTGCGCGGCGGCGAGGTCCAGGCCGGCCCGGGCGAGGGAGATGCCTTCGGTGCTGATCGTGGTCTGCGTGCGGGCCCGCTTGCTCACCCGCAGGGCCGCGTCGATCAGGCCGGTGATGGCCGGGCCGGTGGTGCCCGCGCCCGCGGCCGCCCGGGCCGCGGCCTTGATCTGCGCGACGATCTGGTCCTCGCCGACGGCCATCGAGTCCAACCCGCAGGCGACCGAGAACACGTGCTCGGCGACGGCGGCGCCGGCGCGGATGCGGGCCATCCGCAGCACGTCGGCGACCGGGACCTGTCCCTGGGCGGCCAGCACGCCCGCGACGGCCCGGGTCACCTGCCCGGCCGGGCCGGTCGTGGCCGTGTAGACCTCGACCCGGTTGCAGGTGGACAGGACGAGCACCTCGTCGATGCCTGGCAAGGCGTGTAACCGGGGGAGCACGCTGCCCCGGTGTGCGGCTGGGACGGCGAGCTTCTCGAGCACCCCGGCCGGAGTGGTCGGGTGGGACAGGCTCAGGCACACAGTCGTCATCGGATGGTCCGTCCGCTCTGGGGGATCGGCTGTCGGGTTGTGGTTCGCGGATGTGCGAGGGGCCCGGCGCCTGCCGGCGCCGGGCCCTCGTCTGTCACGGTGGGATCTGGCGATCAGTGCGGTCAGGCGCGGACGCCCTTCTCGATCCGGTCGCCGAGGTGTCCGTCGATGTTGCGCCAGTAGTCGAAGGCGCGTTCCAGTACCGGCTCGGTGACGCCGTCGAGCAGGTGGCCGACGATGTTGCCGACCAGCCGGTCCCGTTCGGTGTCGGTCATCACGTCGCGGACCAGCGTGCCGGCCTGGCCCCAGTCGTCGTCCTGGGCGTGCGGGGTGTAGGCGGCGTGCACCATCTCGCCGTCGGTGTACCAGCCCGCCGGCTCGCCGTAGCGGGCGGTGTCGGCGCGGGGGCCGCCTTTGGAGTTCGGCGCGTACACCGGGTCGGAGACCTTGTTGTAGCGCATCGCGCCGTCTTTGCTGTAGCTGTGTAGGGGCGAGCGGGGGGCGTTGACGGGCAGTTGGTTGTAGTTGGCGCCGATGCGGTAGCGGTGCGCGTCGGGGTAGGAGAACATCCGGCCCAGTAGCATCTTGTCCGGGCTGGGGCCGATGCCGGGTACGAGGTTGCTTGGTTCGACCGCGAGTTGCTCGATCTCGGTGTGGTGGTCGGTGGGGTTGCGGTCCAGCGTCATCTGGCCGACCTCGACGAGCGGGTAGTCGCCGTGTGGCCACACCTTGGTCAGGTCGAACGGGTTGAACCGGTAGTTCTTGGCGTCGTCGAAGGGCATGATCTGCATCTTGAGGGTCCAGCGGGGGTACTCCCGCCGCCTGATCGCGTCGAACAGGTCGCGGGTGTGGTAGTCGCCGTCCGCGGAGGCCAGCGCGTCGGCGGCGGCCTGGGTGAGGCTTTCGACGCCTTGTTCGCTGATGAAGTGGTACTTGACCCAGGACTTCGCGCCGTGGGCGTTGACCCACATGTAGGTGTGCGAGCTGTACCCGTTCATGTGTCGCCAGGTCCGGGGGATGCCGCGGTCGCCCATCAGGTAGGTCACCTGGTGTGCTGACTCGGGGGAGAGGGTCCAGAAGTCCCACTGCATGTCGTGGTCGCGCAGGTTGTTGTCGGCGCGGCGCTTCTGCGACCGGATGAAGTGCTGGAACTTCATCGGGTCGCGGATGAAGAACACCGGGGTGTTGTTGCCGACCATGTCGTAGTTGCCTTCGGTGGTGTAGAACTTCACCGCGAAGCCGCGGGGGTCGCGCCAGGTGTCGGGGCTGCCGCGCTCGCCGGCGACGGTGGAGAACCTGGCCACCAGTTCTGTCGTCGTCCCCGGCTGGAACACCGCGGCCCTGGTGTAGGCGCGGACGTCGCCGGTGACCTCGAACCGGCCGAAGGCGCCGCTGCCCTTGGCGTGCGGCTGGCGTTCCGGAACCCGCTCGCGGTTCCACTGTGCCATCTGCTCGATGGCGTAGTGGTCCTGTAGCAGGATCGGGCCGTCCGGGCCGACCGTGAGGGAGTGGTCGTCGCTCTCGACCGGGATGCCGGCGTCGGTGGTCGTCGGTGGGAGTGGGGTGCTGGTCATACTCGCGTCTCCCTACTTGTCGGCGGGGTTGAGCGCGGCGAAGGCGAGGCCCGCGGCGATGCCGGCGACGGCCTGGACCACGATGTAGACCCACAGTGTCGGCCAGGCGAACAGGCCGCCGGTGGCGGCGCCGAGGGACACAGCCGGGTTGAACGCGCCGCCGGAGATCCCGCCGGCGGCGAACGCGCCGGCCACGACGGTGAAACCGATCGCCAGGCCGTAGAAGGCGTTGTTCGGGTTGTCCCTGCTGGTGGCGACGTTGAGCATCACCCAGCACAGGGCGAACGTGAACAGGAACTCCACCACGGCCGTCGCGGTGAGGGCGTGACCGGACGGGTGCAGCGCCGTCACCGCCGCCGGGTTCACCACCGC
>JBBWZH010000790.1:0-2639 GCA_039648995.1 Mycobacteriales bacterium | reverse complement strand
GGCGAGCGGCGGTCGTGCTGACCGCTGTGGCAGCACTCGCCGGAGCCGCCACCGCCACCGCGGTCACCGCCGCCGCGGCACCCGCCACCGCGGCCACCGCCGCGGCACCCGCCACCGGCACCGTGCTCGCCGCGAGCACCCCGGTCAAGGACAGCTACATCGTCGTGCTCAAGGACGGCAAGGCCACACCGACAGCGGTTCGCCAGGCAGCCACCGCGCTCGCGGCCAGCAACGCCGGCGCGGTCACCCACACCTACACCGCCGCCGTCCGCGGCTTCGCGGTGCGGATGACGGCCGAGCGGGCCAAGCGCCTCGCCGCCGACCCGCGGGTCGCCGTGGTGGCCCAGGACGGCGTGGTCAGCGCAGACGTCACCCAGTCCCCCGCGACCTGGGGTCTGGACCGGATCGACCAGCGCGCCCTGCCGCTGAGCAACTCCTACACGTACGACACGACCGCGTCGAACGTGCACGCCTACATCATCGACACCGGGATCCGCACCACCCATGTGGACTTCGGCGGGCGGGCGTCGGTCGGCACCGACGCTGTCGGCGACGGGCAGAACGGGCAGGACTGCAACGGCCACGGCACGCACGTCTCCGGCACGGTCGGCGGCTCCACGTTCGGCGTGGCGAAGGGCGTCTCGCTGGTCGCGGTGCGGGTGCTCGACTGCGCCGGCAGCGGCACCAACGCCGGCGTCATCGCGGGCGTCGACTGGGTCACCGCGAACCGGATCCTGCCCGCGGTCGCCAACATGAGCCTCGGCGGCGGCGCGTCCACCGCGCTCGACCAGGCCGTGCAGCGGTCGATCGTGGCGGGCGTGACCTACGCGCTCGCGGCCGGCAACAGCAACGTGAACGCCTGCACCACCTCGCCGGCGCGGACGCCGGAGGCGATCACGGTCGGCGCCACCGACATCAACGACAACCGCGCCTCGTTCTCGAACTTCGGCACCTGCCTGGACATCTTCGCCCCCGGCGTGAACATCACGTCCGACTGGGGCGCCAGCAACACGGCCACCAACACGATCAGCGGCACCTCGATGGCGACCCCGCACACCACCGGCGCGGCGGCGCTGTTCCTGGCCGCCAACCCGTCGGCGTCGCCCGCGACCGTGCGCAACGCGCTGGTCGCCAACGGCACCACCGGCCGGGTCGCGAACGCCGGCTCCGGCTCGCCGAACGTGCTGCTGTTCACCAACCCGGCCGGTGGCACCCCGCCACCGCCACCCGGCTCGTTCTTCGAGAACACCGCCGACGTCAGCATCCCGGACGCGGGCGCCGCGGTGGAGTCGCCGATCACGGTCACCGGGGTCAGCGGCAACGCCCCGGCCGCGCTGCAGGTCGGCGTGACGATCATGCACACGTACCGCGGTGACCTGGTCGTCGACCTCGTCGCGCCGAACGGCACGTCGTTCCGGCTGAAGGGCTCCAGCACCTCGGACAGCGCCGACAACGTGATCACCACGTTCACCGTGAACGGCTCCGCGATCCCGGCCAACGGCACCTGGCGGCTGCGCGTGCAGGACGTCTTCGCCATCGACAGCGGCTTCATCGACCGGTGGAGCCTGCAGTTCTGACCGCTGCCTGACAGGGCGCGGCCCCCGACCCGGGCAGGTCGGGGGCCGCGCTCTCCGCTCCGGCCGGGACCTCGGCCGGGCGTCTGGCCCGGTCGATCTCGTAGCCGGTCATGCACCGGCCTAGCGGCCGTCCGATCGGCCGGCGTGCGGGGTCAGCCGGTTGCCCCGGGCTCAGCCGCCCCGTAGCCCCATCGCGGCGAACCGGGCCCCGATCGGGGCCGGGTCGAGCCGTTCGGTCACCAGCGGCCGGGACCGGGCCGGCGCGATCACGCGCAGTTCGTCGCCCGGCCGCAGCCGGGGCGGGCAGATCAGGTCCATGCGGGCCGACGCTAGCTATCCCGGAGTCGACGTGACTACCGACTTTGGTCGGCTGCCGGCCCGGCGCACCGGCCATACTCTCGGCGGCATGGAGCGCAACGGCATCACCACCTCGACCGGCCCCGCCGGCCTTGACCCCGCGTCCACCGGCCCGCATAGCGCGTCGGCCGCTGGCCGGGTCGCCGGCGCATGGCCCGGGCCGGGCGCCGGACGAGCCGGCGACCGCCGGGAGATGGGCTCGGGCGTCGGCGCGGGTCGGGGCGGGCTGGCGATGGCCGGGTTCACGGCCGGGCTGGTCGGGCTGGTCGGGTTGGTCGGGGCGACGATCGCCGGCGAGGTAGCCGGTGCTTCGCCGCCGTCGTCCGGCCTGCTCGCGGTGGACATCGTGATCGGCCTGCTCACCTGCGCCGCGCTGCTGCCGATGCGCCGCTGGCCGGTGCCGACCTCGGTACTGCTGGCCGCGCTGGCCGCGGTCTCCCCGGCCGCCACGCCGGCGGCGACCATCGGCACGCTGCAGACCGCCCGGGCCCGCCCGTTCCGGCCGGCGCTCGCGGTGGCGCTCGCCGGCGTGGCCGGGCACCTGATCCGCGGCGGCTGGCGACCGCTGCCCGGGCTGCCGTACGGCTGGTGGCTGCTGCTCGTGCTGGTCGCGCACGCGGCGTTGCTCGGCTGGGGGGCGCTGGCCAGGGCCAGGGCGGCGCTGATCGACTCGCTGGGCGAGCGCGCCCGCCGGGCCGAGACGGA
>JBBWZH010000748.1:0-8765 GCA_039648995.1 Mycobacteriales bacterium | reverse complement strand
CGTTTTTCGGTTCGGCCCGGGCCAGGCGTGGCTGGTCGTGCAGGAGCAGGGTTTGGGCCCAGGCGGTGAGGTCGACGGCGAGCATGATGACAGTCAGCCAGGCGGTGTTGATGGCGAGCTGGCGGCTAGATGAGTGAGTCCTATTGGATCTTCGGGGTGTCGGTGCCGGGGAAGTAGGCGGAGGGTGTCCAAGATCGTTTTGTGACGAACAACCTAGACACCCTCCTGACCGCACTGTACGTACACCTGGAAGATCGGGTCCTGCCGGCCCTGGGCTGGTCACGCGAGCACCGGCCCGGTCGTAAGCCGGTGCTCTCGGACGCGGAGCTGGTGTGTCTGGCGGTGGCCCAGCACCTGTTGGGGATCGCCAGTGAACGGCGCTGGATCCGGTGGGCACACACGCACCTGCGTGCGACGTTCCCGGCGATCCCGGGCCAGTCGGGGTTCGGCAAGCGGCTGCGGGCCCAGGCCGGCCTGCTGGCGGCGGTGATCGTCGAACTGGCCCGCGACGTCCCGTCCTGGCACGACCTGCTGCGGCTGGTCGACTCCACCCCGCTGCCCTGCGCGGCGTCGCGGCCCACGGTGAAGCGTTCGGACCTGGCCGGGCACGCCGGCTACGGCTACTGCGCCTCGCATTCCCGGTTCTTCTGGGGGTTCCGGCTCTACCTGATCACCACCGCCGAGGGCATGCCCATCATCTGGGGACTGGCCAACCCCAAGATCGGCGAACGCGACGTCGTCCAGGCACTGCTCGACCGCGACCACCAGGTGATCCGCGCCGGACAGGTCATCCTCGGCGACAAGGGCTTCGCCGGCCGGGACTTCGAGACCTTCATCCGCGACGAACTGGGCGCCCACCTGATCCGTCCCGACCGCAAGGACGAACCGCCCCGGTTCGGCCGCCTGGCCCGCTACCGGCAGTGGATCGAAGCGATCATCGACACCCTCAAAGGCCAGCTCACCCTCGAAGACCACGCCGGACGCACCCTCGCCGGCGTCCACGCCCGCACCGCCGCCCGGCTACTCGCCCTCGCCGCCGCCATCTGGCACAACTGGCACACCGACGCACCAGTCAAACGATCACTGATCGCCTACGACCATTAGGACTCACTCATCTAGTCGTGCGGGACGAGCTGACCTGTCTCACACGCGAGGCTCGTGACAGGACGTGGCTTCTGAGGAGCTCCCCCGCCAGGCGAGCGACGGCGGGCATCCCGGACACGTCGTACTGCCCAACTGAGACTAGAACTGAGACTATGGATCACCGATCAACACGCGCCTGGACGCATACGTGCTGGTCAGGGGCGGAGGCTCGGGGATTTGAACCCCGGATGGGCGCGAACCCAAACCGCATTAGCAGTGCGGCGCCATAGACCGGACTAGGCGAAGCCTCCAGGGGGCCTGGGGCCTCCTGGGGTGAGGGTACAAGGTGGCCGGTGGGAGCGGCAAAGGAGTGGGGGTGGTCAGGCGGCGCGGCGGAGGAGGCGCTTGAGCGGGCGGGGGAGGACGAGGAAGGCCTCGGCTTCGAGGGCGGCGATGGCGACGCGCGGGAGGTCGCGGGTGCCGGTGAAGGAGACGAAACGGGGCTCCCAGGTGGGACGGAACTTGACGTTGAAGCGGTAGAGAGTCTCGATCTGCCACCAGCGGGAGGCGAAGACCAGCAGCGAGCGCCAGACGCGGGAGACCGGGCCGGCGCCGATGCGCTCGCCGCGTTCGAGGGCGGAACGGAAGACGGCGAAGTTGAGCGACAGCCGGGTCACGCCGAGGTCCGGGGCGGCTTCGATCAGGCGGGTGATGAGCAGCTCGTTCAGGCCGTTGTCGGCGGTGCGGTCGCGGCGCATGAGGTCGAGGGAGAGGCCGTCGGTGCCCCAGGGGACGAAGTGCAGCAGGCCGCGCAGCACGCCGTCGCGGTGGGCCGTGACGACAACGCAGTCGCCGTCGGCGGGGTCGCCCAGGCGGGACAGCGCCATCGAGAAGCCGCGCTCGACGGCGGCGCCGCGCCAGGCGGACGCGACCGCGAGCAGCTCGGTCATCTCGGCGGTCGGGATCTCCCGGGCCCGGCGCACCGAGACCGAGTAGCCGGCGCGGGCCACCCGGCTGACCGCCTGCCGCACCCCGCGCATCGAGCGACCGTCCAAAGTGAACTCGGCGACTCCGACGATCGCCTCGTCGCCGAGTTCCAGCGCGTCCATGCCGTGCCTGCCGTAGACGGTCGCGCCGGTCTCGCTGCAGCCCATGACGGCGGGCACCCAGGCGTGTTCCTCGGCCAGGTCGAGGAACGCGGTGATCGCGCCGGGCCAGGCCTCGGAGTCGCCGATCGGGTCGCCGCTGGCGAGCGCCACGCCATGCACGACCCGGTACGTGATCGCGGACTTGCAGGTGGGCGACCAGACCACGCTCTTGTCCCGGCGCAGCGCGAAGTAGCCGAGCGAGTCGCGGCCGCCGTGCCGGGCCAGCAGCTCGCGCAGCCGTTCCTCGTCCCGTGGGGTGAGCAGCGCGATCGGCTCGGACGGGCGGAGCACGAGGTAGGCGGTGGCGAAGGCGATCAGTACGCCGAACGCGAGCATCGTGGCCATCACCACGTCGCTGGTGCGTTCGCTGGTGAAGTGCAGCGGCCCGGACACGCCGACCAGCCCGCGCAGCAACTGCTCGAACTGCAGCGCCAGCGACGGGTGGCCGACGATCCGGTCCCGGTTGACCAGCAGCAGCGCCATGCCGAGGCCGAGCGCGGCGACCAGCAGTTGGAAGAAGACGCGCAGGCCGAGCAACCGGGTGGTCGGGTCGCCCTTCGCGTGGAACTCGTCGCGGGCACCGATCAGCAGCCCGAGCAGGGCCAGCGACACCGCGGCCTCTTCGATGTCCAGCGCCTTGAGCACGTGTGAGGCCGCGACGATGACGACCACGACCACAGCGGCCCGCCAGGCCCGGCGCTTGCGCCGGCGCAGGCCGCCGGAGAGGTAGAGCAGCAGCACGCCGAACGACGCGGCGATCGCGGTCGCGGTCGCTGACGCCGGGGTCGGGATGATCTTGGTCAGCGCGTGCACCCGCACCCGTTGCCCCGGCAGCACGGCGCTCACGATCGTCAGCACGCCGAGCAGCCAGGTCAGCGCCGCGACGATGCCGGCGGTGCGGCGGCCGGACAGGGGCCAGCGCGCCCGCCGTTCGGGCTGGTCCGCGGCCCCGGTGCTGCGGACGGAAGCGGTCACCGGGCCATCCTCCCGTACCCCCGATGTACGGCCGCGCCGCCGCCCGCGACATGCTCCGACCGAGTGACCGGGGCCTGCTGCCGGCTCAGCCAGACCGCGCGGCGGCACGCGACCGCGACCGACCGTCCACAGTAGACGCGGCGTCAGCTGTGCCGGCCGCGCTCGGGGTAGTCGGGGCGGGGCGGCCGGGACGGCGCGGTGCGCAGGCCGCCCGCTGGCGGCGGCGAAAGCGCGCCGGAGACGACGTCGGAGGCGACTTCGAGGAAGGCCATCCGGGTGTCGGCGTCGATCTTGCGCAGCAGGATCCGGCCGCCGGGTTGCAGCCCCGGGTCGAACGGGATCTCGTGTACCACCCGGCAGCGGCGAGCCAGGTCGATGTGCAGTTCGTTGACGTAGCCGCGATGCCGGCGCCGGGTGGGCGAAAGCGAGTTCATCACCACGATGCTGCGCTCGACCAGGCCGGCGAAGCCGTGCGCGGACAGCCAGTCCAGCGCGGCGCCGGCAGACTGGGCGGAATCCCAGGTCGCGGCGGTCGCCACGACCAACTGGTCACAGCTGCGCAGGGAGGCGAGCAGGAACGGCTGCTGCAGACCGGCACCGACGTCGACGATCATCAGGTTGGCCACGTATTCCAGCAGCCGCACCGCCTGCAGGTACTCCTCCTCGCCGAGCGCGGCGGAGACCATCGACTGCGGGTCGCTGCCCACCACGTACAGGCCGGACGGTGACGCGACCATCTGTGCCAAGATGCCGTGCTCGGAGACGGCGTGCCGGCCGCGGGCGGCCAGCTCGCGCACGGTCTGCTTCGGCACCACGGACAGCCGCGCCGCCAGCGTGCCCCAGTCGGACGAGGCGTCCAGCGCGACCACCCGGTCCCGGCGGAGCGCCGCGAGCAGCGAGCCGACGACGGCGACCGTGGTGGTCTTGCCGACACCGCCCTTGATGCTGAGCACGACCACCCGACGCGAGCCGGTGATCGGCGCGGACGCCTGCCGGACCAGCTCACGTTCCCGCCCGCCGCCGCGGCCGAAGCCGAGCGTGGCGCCGCGGCCGTACTGCCGGGCGGCGGCAGTCTCCGCGTCCGGGTCCGGCGGGCGGGACCGCGGCGGGTTGGGCGCGGTCGGCGGCCGTGCCGCCACCTGCCCGGCGCCGGCTCGCTCGCCCGCCCCGGGCAGGCCTGGCACACCTGGGCCGGCGACGCCCGGAGTGGGCGGCCCGGGCGCCGGTTGGCGCTGGTACCCCCCACTTGTCCACGCGTCGGCGACCGGGTCGGCGCTCGGCGGCCGCCGCTGGTACGGGGCGCTCGCGGACTGCCCGCCGGCCGCGGTCACCGGACCACCAGGCTGCGCCGGACCAGCCGGCTGCGCCGGACCGCCGGGGCCGGGCGGCCGCTGGTACGGCTCGTCCCGGGTCGAGCGGCGCGGTTCCCGGCCGTACGCCTCGGCCGGCCCGGGCGGTGCGGCGGGCGGCTGGCGTGAGCCGGAATCGGCGAAGAGATCGGTCGGCACCGGGCGGCGCCGGTAGCCGTCGTCCGGCTCGGGCGGAGCAGCCGGACGCCGTGGCCGCCCAGCCCACGGGTCGGCGCCGGTGTCGACCGGCGCCGGGCGCTGCGGATATCCCCGGCCGTCCGGCTGACCGGGTTGGTGATCTGGCCGCTGCTGCGCGGCCCGCGGATCGGCCGGCATACCCCGATCATCGCGCACCGGCTGCCGTTGGTAGCCGGCCGCCCCGTTCGGCGGGTCGGGCTGGACCGGCCGCTGGCGCGCCGCAGCGGGCCGCCGATCGGGGCCGAGATCGTCCGGCACCGGCCGCTGCGGCGGCCGCGGATCGCGACCACCGTCCGGCTGGACCGGCGGCAGCAGACGCGCGTCGCCGGACGGGTCGGCGGTGGGGCGGCGCTGGTAGGGGGCGCCGGAGCCGGGTGCGGCGCCAGCGGCCCGCCGCCGGTAGGTGCGCGCCCAGGCGTCCGGGTCATCCGCATCGGTCGCGTCGCCGCCCGGGCCGGGCCAGGCCTCTTCGGGCGGGTTGTCCGGCGCCGGCCCGGCGTGCCGGACCCGCCAGGGGGGCACACCCGATCCGGTCTCCGTCACGCTGGTCGTGGCCCTCCTGCGCGCTGCCGGCCGACCCCCCGACAGCCTGACCCGCGAGCCGCCGCTGCCGTCCGCCGATGTCAGCCCCCATCGTCGCACGGACCGCGTCGGCATGCGGAACCACGAGTCGCGCCGACACCACAGGGACAGGTCGGGCACACCGGACGGCCACCTCACATCTGCCCGAGTACGCAGCAACAAGGACGTTCTGGCCTGGCAGCCCACTCGGCTGGGTGAATGCGCCGTGCGCGAGCGCGCCCACCACACCATCGCTACTCTCCGAAGTCAATTGATAGCGAAGAGAAACAAGGATGACTAGCCTCGGTCGCAATGACCGCTGGAGGGCGACAGGCGTCGCCGGGGCCACCTGGTCGGCCCTCCAGCGGACGGGGGTCGAGACCATGAGGATGCGATGTCACAGGAACCGCAACTGATCAAGGAGAGCTTCGCCCGGGTCGAGCCGGTCGCCGGCAAGGTGGCTGCCTCCTTCTACGCCCGGCTGTTCCTCGAGAACCCGGCGCTCCGGGACATGTTTCCGGTCATGATGGACGTGCAGCGAAGCCGGCTGCTGCACGCGCTGGTGCAGGTCGTGCAGGGCCTGGACAGCCCCGTCCAGTTGGATAGGTACCTTGCCCAGCTCGGCTACGACCACCGCAAGTACGGGGTCCGGCCTGAGCACTACGAGACGGTCGGCCTGTCGCTGGTGGCGGCGATCCGGGAGCACACCGCGACCGACCAGTGGACGGCCGAGATCGAGTCGGCCTGGCTGAACGCGTACGGGGCGCTGTCCCAGCGGATGATCGCCGCCGCCGAGCAGGCCAGGGACTCGCCGCCGTGGTGGTACGCGCGGGTCATCCGGGTGGAGCGGGCCGCCCGCGACATCGCACTGCTCACGCTGCGGCCGGACCAGCCCTACCTGTTCACCCCCGGCCAGTACCTGAGCCTGGAGACCCCCCGCCGGCGCCGGCTCTGGCGGACGTATTCGATCGCCAACGCGCCGCGTGCGGACGGCACCCTCGAACTGCACATCCGGGCCGTCCCTGGCGGCTGGGTGAGCGGCGCGCTCGTGGCGCACACGAAGGTCGGCGACGTGCTGCGACTGGGGCCGCCGAAGGGCACGCTGCAGGTGCAGCCCGGCCCCGGGGCGAACCTGCTGATGATCGCCGGGGGCACCGGGGTGGCGCCGTTCAAGGCGATCATCGAAGGCATGCTGGGCTGGAACCGCTCCCGGTCCGTACACCTGTTCTTCGGCGCGCGCCGGGCCGGCGAGTTGTACCAACTCGGCGCGCTGATGCGGCTGTCCGGCCAGTACCCGTGGCTGACCGTGGTCTCGGCCGTGTCCGACGACCCCAGCCACGCCGGTCGGCGCGGGCCGATCCCGGATGTGGCCAGGCAGTACGGCCAGTGGGCGCAGCACGAGGTGCTCGCCAGCGGGTCACCGGCGATGATCCGGGCCACCGTCGCCGCACTGCGCGCGCAGCCGGTGCCGCCGACCCGGATCAGGCACGACCCGTTCGACGGGCACCCGGCGTGACCCGGTCGACGGCGATACCCGCCGATCGGGCGGTGCCGGCGACGATCGGCAGCACGGCCGACCCGGCCGGGCCGGGCGGCCGGGCCGACCGGGGCTAGTACCGCCTCCCGCCAACGCTCGCCCTGGTTCGCGACAGCGGCGCGGCGTCCCCGGCCGCCCGCCGACAGGGCGAAGGTTGCCGGCCGCGGTACCAGCCCGTCACGACACCCGGTCGGCCGGGTCGGACACCAGGACGGCGACGTCAACATCCAGCGCGGCGGCGAGGCGGACCAGTCGGACCACGTCCACGCCGTGCGCGCCCCGCTCGACCGAGCTGACGAAGTTCCGCGACATGCCCGACGCCTTGGCCAACTGCTCCTGCGACAGCTCCCGATCGATCCGCAGCAGTTTGATCCGCTTGCCCAACCCTCGCAGGTACTGCCGCTCCGTTACCCGCTCTTCCGTGCTCACCTGGCGATCGACATCCTTCCCGGACGTGTACCTAGATTCCCTCTGACTCCACCAAGATGCAGACGTGCATCATCGTAATGCATCAGATGGCCGGTGATCAGCCCCCGGCACGCGCAAAGTCGCCCAACCCGCCGACGCGCCGGCGGCGGCCCGCGGTAACGCGCCGGCAACCCGCGGGCCGCGGTCCGGTGCGACAATCCGTCCAGTCGTCCGCAGGGAGGCGTCGGTGGCTGGGGTACCCGGGTGCGGCTGACCCCGCACGAGCAGGAGCGGCTGCTCGTGCACGTGGCCGCCGGGTTGGCCCGGGAGCGGCGGGCCCGCGGGCTGCGGCTGAACTACCCCGAGGCGGTCGCGCTGATCACCTCGTTCCTGCTCGAAGGCGCCCGGGACGGCCGATCGGTGGTCGACCTGATGTCCGCCGGCCGCGAGGTGCTCGGCCGCGACGACGTCCTGGACGGGGTGCCGGAAATGCTCGACGAGGTTCAGGTCGAGGCGACGTTCCCGGACGGCACCAAGCTGATCACCGTGCACCGGCCGGTCCCGTGACCGGCGCCGGCAGCGATCCGGCGGCGCCCGGTCCGGGCGCCGGCACCGGTCCGGCGGCGGGGCCGGGCGCCGGCACCGGGGTGCCGGGCGAGGTGATCGTCGGCGCCGGGCCGGTACCGCTGAACGCCGACCGGGCGGCCCGGGCGCTGGTGGTGGTGAACACCGGCGACCGGCCGGTGCAGGTCGGCTCGCACTACCACCTGGCCGCCGCGAACCCGGCGCTGCGGTTCGACCGGGCCGCCGCCTGGGGGCACCGGCTGAACATCGCGGCCGGCACGGCGGTGCGGTTCGAGCCGGGGGTGACCCGGGAGGTGTCGGTGGTACCGCTGGCCGGCCGGCGCCTGGTGCCGGGGCTGCGGCTGGGCATGCGGTCCGATTTGGACAGTCCACACCCGACGTCCGGAATGGACGGTGCCGATGCCGGCTGAGCTGACCCGGGAACGGTACGCGCTGCTGTACGGGCCGACCACCGGCGACCGGATCCGGCTGGCCGACACGGACCTGCTGATCGAAGTGACCGAGGATCGCTCCCGCGGGCCCATGGCCGGGGACGAGGCGGTGTTCGGCGGCGGCAAGGTGATCCGCGAGTCGATGGGCCAGTCGACCACCAGCCGGGCCGACGGCGCACCTGACCTGGTCATCACCGGCGCGGTGATCCTGGACCACTGGGGCGTAGTGAAGGCCGACATCGGCGTGCGGGACGGGCGCATCGTCGGCATTGGCAAGGCCGGCAATCCGGACACCATGGACGGCGTCGATCCCACGCTGGTCATCGGTCCTGGCACCGAGATCCTGGCCGGCAACGGCATGATCCTCACTGCCGGCGCGATCGACGCGCACGTGCATTTCATTTGCCCGCAACAGGTCGAGGAAGCACTGTCGGCCGGCATCACCACATTGCTCGGCGGCGGCACGGGGCCCGCGGAGGGCACCAAGGCC
>JBBWZH010000783.1:0-7056 GCA_039648995.1 Mycobacteriales bacterium | reverse complement strand
ATGTAGTTGTGGTTCAACATCCGCGCCTCTTCCTGCGCCAGAACCACAACCCGCCGCGCCCGGTCGGTGAACCTCTCGAACATCAGACTCTCCTCACGTGCCCGGCTGCCCCGACGGACCGCTGGCGGCCGAGGATGCCTGTACCGGATCCGTCGCCAGTCGTCGCCTGTCCGTGTCCACTCTAGTCCCGGCCAGTGACGGCCTCACTCAGACGTCCGAGGGACAGACCCCCATCTATGGGCGACTTGTGGTCCTTCGGGGCAACCGCTCACCGCTGTGTCGTTGGCTGCTTGTACCCACTGCCGGTCGACCCTCACGCCGACCCGGCCGGGCCCCTGACGCGACCACCGCGGTGGGGCTCCCGACCCGGCGCCCGCCCGGCCTGGCGGGCCGGATCGTCACGAGTCAACCGACCGTAGCAACCCCGCACAGTGGCGATCCGTTCCGACCGGCGGCTACGCCCAGGGCGAACCGGACGGGCGACGGCGGCGGATCGCGTCAGCCGCGCTGGGCGGCAGGCGCATCGGGTAAACACGCCGAGTGGTCAAGCGGGTGCCGCGTTAGCCCGAAAATCTCGGTTGGTCAACCCGCTGGAGTGGCCGATAGCGGACAGAAACCCGGCCCGTTCCGGAAGTGGATCAGCGGTGTGGCAGGCCGTAATCCAGGGCACTAGCTGCCCGCATTCAGCGAGCGTCGACGCCGCACGCGCAACGAGGTGCCGGAACGGTATCGTCCCGGCACCTCGTCGCAACCTTGAATTATTCGTGTACCTGCCGTGGCTCCGTGAACACGAATAGCTCACGATTCGTAACCACCGCTGCCGCGCCGCTGCGGCTAAACCGCGGCGTTGTACTGCTCGATGATGTTCGCCGGAATGCGCCCCCGGTCGCTCACCTTGAGCCCCTGCTTCTTCGCCCACGCACGGATCGCGGCGGCCTGATCACGATCGATGGCCGCGCTACCGGAGGCGCGAGAACGCCCAGCGGTCGCTCGGGCCGCTGCCCGACCGATCTTCCGCGAGCTACCCACATACTTGGCCAGCGAGTCGCGCAGCGCGTCGGCATTGCTCTTGGAGAGGTCGATCTCGTACGACGTGCCGTCGAGCCCGAAACTGACCGTCTCGGCCGCTTCGCCACCGTCGAGGTCGTCCACGAGAAGAACTTGTACTTTCTGGGCCACGCCCGTCCCCTTTCACTGCGTTGTCCAGGAACATAATGCCGCACGAAACGCAAATTTGCGAGTCGACGCGGCGCGGCGTTACTCAGGCCGCACCAAGGGGAAGAGGACGGTCTCCCGTACCCCCCGGGCACCGGTGAGGACCTGCAGGAGCCGGTCTATCCCCATTCCCATTCCACCGGCCGGCGGCATGCCGTACTCCAGCGCGCGGAGGAAGTCCTCGTCGAGCTGCATGGCCTCCGGATCGCCGTTTGCCGCGGCCAGGGACTGAGCGACCAACCGCTCCCGCTGCACAACCGGGTCCACCAGCTCCGAGTAAGCGGTGGCCCGTTCGACGCCGAGGATGTACAGATCCCACTTCTCGGTGACGCCGGGTTGGCTGCGATGCGGCCGGGTCAGCGGCGTCGTGTCCTCCGGGAAGTCCCGGACGAAGGTCGGCGCGATGAGCGCCCCCGCCGCCGTCGCCTCGAAGATCTCCTCGACCAGCTTGCCGGCCGGCCAGGCCGGGTTGACCTGCACGTCCACGCGGCCGGCCAGCTGGCGCAGCCGGTCGACCGGGGTCTGCGCCGTAATCGTCTCGCCGACCGCCTCGGATACGGTCTGGTAGAGCGACACCGACCGCCATTCGCCGCCGAGGTCCATCTCGGTGCCGTCGAAATGGGTGACCACGGTCGAGCCGAACGCCGCGACCGCGCTCTCCTGGATCAACTCCCTGGTGAGCGTCGCCATCACGTCGTAGTCGGCATGCGCCTGGTACGCCTCAAGCATGGTGAACTCGGGGTTGTGGGTTGAGTCGACGCCCTCGTTGCGGAAGACCCGGCTCAGCTCGAAGACCCGCTCGATGCCGCCGACCACCGCCCGCTTGAGGAACAGCTCCGGCGCAATCCGCAGGTAGAGATCCAGGTCGAACGCGTTCATATGGGTAGTGAACGGGCGAGCCGCCGCGCCGCCGTAGACGACCTGCAACATCGGTGTCTCTACCTCGAGGTACCCGCGCTGGTGTAGTGACTCGCGCAGTGCCCGTTGCACGGCGTATCGAGTCTGCACCATCTGTTGCGCCTCTGGCCGCACGATGAGGTCGACGTACCGCTGCCGGACGCGGGTCTCTTCGTTCATCGGCTTGTGCGCGACCGGCAGTGGCCGTAGCGCCTTACTCGTCAGCTGCCAGCGATCGGCGAGCACGGACAGCTCGCCGCGCTTGGAAGTGATCACTTCGCCGCTGACGAAGACATGGTCGCCGAGATCGACGTCGGTCTTCCAGGCGGCAAGTGACTCCCCGCCGACTCGGACGGCCGAGAGCATTGCCTGCAATTCGGTGCCGCCGCCGGCGCCGCCCTCCCGCAGGGTGGCAAAGCAAAGCTTGCCCGCGTCGCGGAGGAAGATGACCCGGCCGGTCACCCCGACCAGGTCACCGGTCTTGGTATCCGGCGGCAGGTCGGGATATGCGGCCCGGACCTCAGCCAGCGAATGCGTGCGCGGAACGCCGACCGGGTACGGGTCGACGCCGGCCGCCCGCAGCCGGTCGCGCTTCTCCCGCCGTACCCGGAGCTGCTCGGGCAACTCGTCGACGTCCGCTGCCGCACCCTGACCCGGGACCGTCGACTGTTCTGCCACGCACCGACCTTACCTACCCGCCGTAACCGATTTCCCGGGTGGTTAGCCCGACACGCGCGGCGGCGCCGGCTAAGCGGACGGCTGGTTGCGGGCGAACACCAGGCGCAGCCCGATCAGCGTGAGGTCCGGCTGGTGGTGCTGGATGGTCTCACTCTCCGCGATCACCAGCGAGGCCAGGCCGCCGGTGGCGACCACCACGGCCGTCCCGCCCAACTCCGCGGTGATCCGCCGGACCAGGCCGTCGATCTGGCCGACGAAGCCATACAGGAGCCCGGATTGCAGCGCCTCCACTGTGGTCTTACCGATGACCGACCGGGGCCGGACCAGCTCCACCTTCAACAGCCGCGCGGCCCGCGAGGCGAGCGCGTCGATACTGATCTCGATTCCGGGAGCCAGCGCGCCGCCGAGGAACTCACCGCGGGCGCTGACCACATCGAAGTTCGTGGACGTGCCGAAGTCGACGACGATGGCCGGGCCGCCGTACAGGTGGTATGCCGCCAGCGAGTTCACGATCCGGTCGGCGCCGACTTCCTTCGGGTTGTCGTAGAGCAGCGGCACGCCCGTGCGCACGCCGGGTTCCACCACCACCGCCGGCATCTTCGGGAAGTACCGGGTCAGCATGCCGCGCAACTCGGTCAACACCGCCGGCACCGTTGAGCAGGCGGACAGGCCGGTGATCGGCCGGTCGCCGAGCAGCCCGTGGTAAATCAGCCACATCTCATCGGCGGTTGCCCGCGCGTCGGTCTTCACCCGCCACGACTCGACCAGGTCCGCGCCGTCGAACAGGCCGAACACCGTATTGGTATTACCTACGTCGATGGTCAGCAACATGGCCGGTCAGTCTTCCAGGATCGGCGGGCGCCCAGCGGCAGGCGGGTCGGCGGCAGCCGGATCGGCCGGGCGCAGATCGAGGCCGACGTCCAGGACCGGCGCGGAATGAGTGAGCGCGCCGACGGCGAGGAAGTGGACGCCGGTACCGGCCACCTCCCGGGCCCGGGCCAGCGACAGGCCGCCGCTCGCTTCCAGCCGCACCTCGCCGCCGGCGGCCAGCCGTACCGCCGCGGCGATATCCACAGTGGACATGTTGTCCAGCAGCAGCAGGTCGGCGCCGGCCGTCAGCGCCGCCTCGACGTCGGCCAGCGTGTCGCACTCGACCTCGACCGGCAGCCCGGGAAATTCGCGCCGGAACGCGGCGAACGCGGCCGCGACACCACCGGCGGCCAGCACGTGGTTGTCCTTGACCAGGCCGGCGTCCGACAGGGACATCCGGTAGCTGAGCCCGCCGCCGCAGCGCACCGCGTACTTCTCCAGCGCGCGCAGGCCCGGTGTGGTCTTGCGGGTGTCCCGGATCGCCGCGCCCGTGCCGGCCACCGCGTCCACCCAGCGCCGGGTCAGCGTGGCCACCCCGGACAGGTGGCCGAGCAGGTTCAGCGCGGTGCGTTCCGCGGTCAGCAGCGCCCGGGTGCGGCCGCGCACCGTGGCCAGCACCTCGCCGGCCCGCACCATCGCGCCGTCCGGCACCTGTATCTCTGTCGTAACTGGACTGTCGCCAGTGGACGTCCCAAGTAGACCGAGCCCGGCGTGATCGAAGACGGCCGCCACCACCGGCAATCCGGCCACCACACCGTCCATTCGGGACACCAGGTCGCCGGTGTCGACGCGGTCGGCCGGGATCGTCGCGGCGCTGGTGACGTCTACCCCGCCGGCCAGGTCCTCGGCCAGCGCGCGGGCGACCAGGTCGGCGACCAGCTCCGGGTCGAGCCCCGCGGCGGCCAACGCGTCCACTGTGGACGGACGCAGCGGGGTCACCGGGGCAGCGCCTGGAAGGCCGCTGTCAGCACCCCGGCCGGGCCGATCGCGGCGACCAGGTGGCCCAGCCAGCGGGCGTCGTCGCGGTCGGGGAAGTCCTCCCGCCAGTGGCAGCCGCGGGTCTCCTCGCGCCGGGCGGCCGCCGCCACCAGCGCGCTGCCGACCGTGTGCAGGTTGGTCACGTCCCACGCGTCCGGCTGCGGCGCGGCCCCGTCCCGGGCGCCGAGGGTGGCCAGCGCCGCGGCCGTGTCGGCCAGGCTCAGGTCGGTGCGGATCACACCCGCGCCCGCCGACATCGCGGCCACCAGGTCGTCGCGGACCGCTGGGTCGACCAGGCCGGCCGGCACCGAACCGTCCACCGCCGGCTCGGCCTGCGGGAGCAGCTCGCGGGCCAGGTCGGCGCCGATCCGGCCGGCGAAGACCAGCCCTTCGAGCAGGCTGTTGGACGCCAGCCGGTTCGCCCCGTGCACGCCGGTGCAGGCCACCTCGCCGCACGCGTACAGGCCGGGGACGCTGGTGCGGCCGTCCAGGTCGGTGCGGACGCCGCCGCTGGCGTAATGCGCGGCCGGCAGCACCGGGATCGGTTCGGTCACCGGATCGATGCCGGCCGCCCGGCAGCGCGCCAGGATCGACGGGAACCGGCGCTCCAGCAGTTCGGCGCCGAGGCCGCGCGCGTCCAGCCAGACATGGTCCATGCTCTGCGCCCGCATCACCCGCAGGATCGCCTTGGCCACCACGTCCCGCGGCGCCAGCTCGGCCAACTCGTGCTGCGCCGGCATGAAGCGCTTGCCGTCGCCGTCCAGCAGCACCGCGCCCTCGCCCCGGACCGCCTCGCTGATCAGCGGCTGCTGCCCGCGGGCGGCCGGCCCGAGGTACAGCGCGGTCGGGTGGAACTGGACGAACTCCAGGTCGGTGACGGCCGCGCCGGCCCGCAGCGCCACCGCCACACCGTCCCCTGTGGACACCGCGGGGTTGGTGGTGGCGGCGAAGACCTGGCCCATCCCGCCGGTGGCCAGCACAACCGCGCGGGCCAGCACCGCGCCGACGCCGTCCGGGCTGCCCTCGCCGAGCACGTGCAGGGTGACCCCGGCGGCACGGCCGCCGGCACCGGTCAGCAGGTCCAGCACCAGGGCATGTTCGAGCACGGTGACGCCGGAGTCACGGGCGATCGCGGCCTCCAGCGCGCGCTGCACCTCGGCCCCGGTCGCGTCGCCGCCGGCGTGCACGATCCGGTTACGCCGATGGCCGCCCTCGCGGCTCAGCTGGAACCGACCGTCTTCGTCGCGGTCGAACTCGGCGCCGAGCGCGACCAGCTCATGCAGCCGGGCCGGCCCCTCGTTCACCAGCACCCGCACCGCCGACTCGGCGCACAGCCCGGCGCCGGCCGCCATCGTGTCGCGCAGGTGCTCAGCCGGCGTGTCGGCCGGGTCGAGCACCGCGGCGATGCCGCCCTGCGCCCAGCGGGTGGAGCCGTCGGTGATGTTCACCTTGGTGACCACGGCGACCCGGTGTCCGGCGGCCCGGGCGTGCAGCGCCGCGGACAGCCCGGCGATGCCGGAGCCGACCACCACCACATCGGTCGTGATCACCCAACCCGGCTGCGCTGCCCGGAGCCGGCGCGGGACGCGGGGCTCCGCCGTCACCCGCGCACCGGACCACCGGCGGCCGGCCGGCCAGCCTCGGGCAGCGACACCGGCACGTTGTCGATCAGGCGGGTGCTGCCGACCCGGGCGGCCACCAGCAGCCGGGCCGGGCCGGACACCGGAGGCGGGGCGAGGTCCGGCGCGCGCAGCGTGAGGTAGTCCAGCCGGATGCCGGGCTCCGCGTCGAGCACCGCCGCTCCGGCGGCCAGCACCGCGTCCGGGCCGGCCGCCCCCGCGGCCGCGCCGGCCCGCAGCGCCGCCGAGAGCCGCGCCGCCACCGGACGTTCCATAGTGGACAGATAGCGGTTACGGCTGGACAGGGCTAGGCCGTCCGGCTCGCGGACGGTCGGCGCGCCCACCACCCGCACCCCCAGGTCCAAATCGGACACCATCCGGCGGATGAGCGTCAGCTGTTGGTAGTCCTTCTCGCCGAACACCGCGACATCCGGCCGGAACAGCCCGAAGAGCTTGGCGACCACGGTGAGCACCCCGCTGAAATGGCCGGGCCGGCTGGCCCCCTCCAGCTCCTCGCCGATCGGTCCAGGATGGACGGTGATCTGCGCTCCGGCACCGTACATCACGTCCGGGGTGGGGGCGAAGACCAGCGACGCGCCCTCCTCGGCGCATACCCGCAGATCGGCCGCGAACGTACGGGGGTAGCGGGCGAGGTCTTCGGCCGGCCCGAACTGCAGCGGGTTGACGAAGATCGACACGACCACCGCGTCGCCGTGCCGGTGCGCCTCGCGCAGCAGCGCCCGGTGCCCCTCATGCAGCGCGCCCATCGTCGGCACCAGCACCACGGTGCGCCCGGCGG
>JBBWZH010000665.1:0-4138 GCA_039648995.1 Mycobacteriales bacterium | reverse complement strand
TGGAGCGGGAACTGCGGGGCATCCGCCGTCGTGGCGTCGCGGTGAACGACCAGAAGACCGAGAGCGGGCTCACCGCGGTCGGGGTCGCCCTGCCCGACGGCACCGGCGCGCCGCCGGCCGCGATATCCGTGGCCATGCCGAGCGTCCGGTACTCCCGCGAGCGGCTACCGGTCTGGGCTGCCGCATTGCAGGCCGCGGCGAAGAGGATCGCGAACGATCTCACCATCGCCGATCGAGCGACACGGACCGGGCTTGCTCGAATGGTCGACGAACCCTGACAGAACCCCACCCCGATCTGGAAGGGCGAGCCCACGCCTCGATGTCGGCCGGCGGACTGGCCAGGGTGGCCTCGGTACCGAGGAACCACTTCTACTCGTCGAAGCGTGCTCGGCGATGAACGCGTCGCGCCGGTCACGCACCGCGCCGTGCTTGACCAGCCGCTGCGCGTGCGGGTAGCCGCGCTCGTTCCGTTTCACCACCATGTGCCCTCCAGTGTTGGCGGGTATTCGGGTGCGCTTACGGTTCGCTTCCCCCGTGCGGCAGCCGGTCAGACGCCGGCCGGGTAGCCGCCGGCCCGGCGGACGGCCCGCGGGGTGAGCGCGTCCGGTGGGTGCAGCCGGTCGGAGCGCAACACGTACGAGAGCACGAGCACGCCCAGCAACGAGACGAGGGCCAGACCCCCGTCGCTGAGCATCGTGAACACGTTCGCCTGCTCCGGGGTGATCTGCGGAACCCGGCCGCTCTCCAACGTGACGATCTGCCACGGCTGCCCGGTCAGCAGCACGGTCAGCACGATCGCGATCCCGTTCATGCTGTCCCAGAGGCCGTGCAGCAGCGAGACGGCGACGTAGCCGAGCAGCACCCGGCCGGTGATCCGCACCCGCCCGCGTGGCGCGGCGGCGAACAGCACCGCCCCGACGATGCCCGTCCACAGCCCATGCCCGAACGGGGTGAGGACGCTGCGTAGCACCTCGGTCTCGACCAGGCGCTGCAAGGAGAGCCCGGGGGAGCTGAAGAACGCGTTGAACGCGTACCCGGCGCTCTCGAAGGCGGCGAAGCCGAAGCCGACGGTCGCGCCGAGAATGGCACCGTCGCGGACGGTGCGGGTGCGCAGCTTGCGGGTGCACCACATCAACGCGGCGAGCTTGACGAACTCCTCGATGAAGCCGACCCCGAGGAAGACGAACCAGCCCGGCCGGAGCAGGTAGGACTCCAGCGTCGCCGCGCCGAGGACGCCGAGCACGCCGCCGACTACGAAGCAGCGGAAGAGCAGGTCGGTGGTGAGCAGCTGGGTGCGATGTTCCCAGGCCCAGACCACGAACGAGACCGGGACCAGGAAGCTGCCGAGCAGGATCACAGTCGGCAGCAGGTTGCTGTTTCCGGTCCAGGTGGTGACCACGGTGGTGGCTATCCAGAGCACCAGGCCGCCGCCGAGTACCTGCAACCACGGTCGCCGCACCAGACCAGGCGGCCCCGTGCTCAGCCGGTCGGGCCGGGCCCGCAGGGTCGGCGCCGGCAGTCTCCGCGGGGCGAACTCCTCGTATTCCACGACCGCCTCACTCGAGGGTTGTTGGAACGCAGTCCGAATTGCACTGTCCGAGGTGGACTACTGAGCGGGCCGCTGACGGGTTCCGGCGAGATGGTCGTGCACCAGCCGTACCGCCATCGACCCCTCGCCGACGGCGGACGCGACCCGCTTGATCGACCCGCTGCGCACATCGCCGACCGCGAACACGCCGGACCGGCTGGTCTCCAGCGGCATCGCGCCGGGCCGCCCGTCCGTCCGGACCCCGCCGTCGGCATCCGCGCCGGTACGCACGAAGCCCTTCCGGTCCAGGGCGAGCTGGCCGTCCAGCCACTCGGTGTACGGCCGGGTGCCGATGAACACGAACAGCGCGTTCGCGTCCAACCGGCGCCGCTCACCGGTCCGGATGTCCTCGGCCAGCACCGCCTGCAGCCGGCCGGCCGGGCCGACCAGCTCGCGCACCTCGGTATGCGGCAGCACCTCCACGCCGGGCGTCCGCTGCACCCGGTCGACCAGGTACCGGGACATGTTCTGGCCGAGGTCGCCGCAGCGGACCAGCAGCCGCACCTTGGCCGCGTGCTGAGCCAGGAACACCGCCGCCTGGCCGGCCGAGTTGCCGCCACCGACCACGATCACCGGGTCGTGCGCGCAGACCCGGGCCTCGATCTCGGTAGCGGCGTAGTACACGCCGACCCCTTCGAACTCCGCCATCCGCGGCACGGCCAGCTCGCGGTACCGCACCCCGGTGGCGATCAGCACCGCCCGCGCGGTCACCGAATTCCCGTCCGCCAGCCGGACCACGTGGTAGCCGTCGCGCTCCCCCAACCCGACGGCGTCGGCCGGCACCGCGAGCCGGGCGCCGAACTTCTGGGCCTGGATCACCGCCCGGTCGGCCAGCTCGGCACCGGGAAGGCCGGCCGGGAAGCCGAGGTAGTTCTCGATCCGTGGCGACCGCTCCGCCTGGCCGCCGGTGGCCACCGCGTCGAGCACCAGCGTGTCCAGGCCCTCGGAGGAGCCGTACACGGCGGCAGCCAGGCCGGCCGGGCCGGCGCCGACGACCACCAGGTCGCACACCCGCTGCGGGGTGCCAAGCGCCGGCAGACCGAGCCCCCGGGCCACCTCGGCGTTGCTCGGGTTGCGCAGCACCTCCCGATCCCGCCAGACCAGCACCGGCGTCTCCTCGGGCCGGACCTGCAGCTCCCGCAGCAGGATCTCGGCCTCGGCGTCCTCCTCCAGGTCGATCCAGCGGTGCGGCAGCCGGTTGCGGGCGGCGAACTCGAGCAGCCGGCGGGTGTCGGAGGAGAATCGGGAGCCGAGGATGCGGATCCCGTCGCCGAGGCCGATCAGCAGCGACTGGCGCAGCAGGTACGCCCGCAGGATCACGTCGCCGAAAGCGGCGTCCCGGGCCACCAGCTCACGCAGCGACGAGGTGGGCACCGCGAGCACCGCGCCGGGCTCGGTCACCACCGCGGTGAGGAAGACCGCGCCGCCGACCAGCAGGCCGAGACCGCCCAGGAACCGGCCCGGGCCGTGCACCCCGACCACCACCTCGTCGCTGCCGCTGCCGGCCAGCGTGGCGACCTTGCCCTCGAGCACGACATAGAACGCGCAGTCCAGGTCACCGGCCCGGTAGAGCACCTCGTCCGGCCGGGTCTCCCGGCGCTCGCCGTACGGGCCCAATGCCCGCAGGTGCGGCTCGGTCAGCCGGGGGAAGGCGCCGACCGGGTCCGGTGTCTCCGGCAGCCCGGCCCGGCCGCCGTCGGCCGACCGCTCCGGCGCCGGGTCGGTCACTGCTGGCCCGCCAGCGCCTGCTCGACCCAGGACCGCAGCACCGGGGCGGGCGCCGCGCCGGCCTGCCGGGCGATCACCGCGCCATCGCGCAGCAGCAGCAGCGTCGGCACCGCCCGGACCTCGAACCGGGCCGACAGCCCCGGGGTCAGGTCCACGTTGACCTTCACCAGCTTGATCCGGCCGGCCAGGTCCCGGGCCAACTGCTCCAGCGCGGGGCTGACCATCCGGCACGGCCCGCACCACGGCGCCCACAGGTCGACCAGCACCGGCAGCGCCGCCTGCTCGGCCACCGCGGCGAAGTCGGCGTCGCCGGCGTCAACCACCCAGGGCAGCGGCCGGTGGCACGTGCCGCACCGCGGCACTCCGGCGGCCGCGGCCGGCACCCGGTTCTTCGCGCCGCAGTTCGAGCACCGCACCACGGCCGCCCGCAGCGCGGCACCGGACGGGGCACCGGACGGGGCACCCGCTGGGGCACCGGTTGGGGCCACGTCAGGCCGCCGCGGCGTCGGCGGGTGGGTTCTGGTGTGTGACGACGAGCGCGCCGTCGCTCACGTCGACCTGGATGGCCGCGCCGTCGGGAATGTCGCCGGCCAGCAGCGCCCGGCCGATCCGGGTCTCCACCTCCCGGGCGATGAACCGGCGCAGCGGCCGGGCGCCGTAGACCGGGTCGTACCCCTGCCGGGCGATGAACCGGCGGGCCTCCGCGGTGGTCTCCAGGGCGATCCGCCGCTCGGCCAGCCGCGTCCGCAGGTCGTCCAGCATCAGCTCGACGATGCGCTCGATCTCGACCTGGGTGAGCGGCTTGAACAGCACGATGTCGTC
>JBBWZH010000618.1:0-4555 GCA_039648995.1 Mycobacteriales bacterium | reverse complement strand
GGGCCAACGCCTACCCGGCCCGGCTGTCGGGCGGGGAGCGGCAGCGGGTGGCGGTGGCCCGGGCGTTGATCAACCGGCCGCCGCTGCTGCTCGCCGACGAGCCGACCGGCGCGGTCGACGCGCACGCCGGCGCGCAGATCATGGAGCTGCTGCGCGACCTGAACCAGGGCGGCCAGACCGTCCTGCTGGTCACCCACGACCCGGCGCTGGCCAGCCGGTGCGCCACCCGCGTCGTCGAGGTGCGCGACGGCAAGCTCGCCGAGCGGGTACCGGCGTGAACGCCGTGGTCCAGGCCGGCTGGGGGGCGGTCCGGCGGCGCCGGCTGCAGAGCCTGGTCATCGGCGCGGTGGTGCTGCTCTCCAGCGGCACCGCGGTGCTCGCCCTCGGCCTGCTGGTGGCCTCGAGCGCCCCGTTCGACCGGGCGTTCAGCCGCCAGGTCGGCGCGCACGCCACCGCCAGCTTCGACGCCGCCAAGGTGACCGCCGCGGAGCTCGCGACCACCACCGGACGCCGCGGCGTCACCGCCGCATCCGGTCCATATGAGACGGTGCCCGCGCAGCTGACCGCCGGTACGGCTCGGCTGCCGTCGGGCCTGATCGCCGGCCGCGACACGGCCGACTCCACTGTGGACAAGCTGCACCTCAGCGACGGCAGCTGGCTGACGGGGCCGGGGCAGATCGTCCTGTCCCGTGCCAGCCTGCCGGGCGGCAAGTTCGCACCCCGGGTCGGCTCAACGGTCACCGTGGACGTCGCGGGCCAGCCCACGCTGAAGCTGGTCGGGATCGCGGACTCGATCACCGGCAGCGCCGACGCCTGGGTGTGGCCGACCCAGACCGACGTCCTGCACGCCACCGGCACCGTCCTGAGTAGACAGATGCTGTACCGGTTCGCGTCCGCGGACGGCGACGCGGCCATCAAGGCGAGCCTCGCGGCGGCCACCGCCGGGCTGCCCGCGGGCGCGCTCACCGGCTCGTCCACGTACCTGGCGGCGCAGCTGCGCTCCGCGGCGAACATCAAGCCGATGGTGCCGTTCGTGGTCGCGTTCAGCGTGCTCGGGCTGGCGATGTCCGTGCTCATCGTGGTGAACGTGGTGGCCGGCGCGGTGGTCGCCGGGTTCCGGACCATCGGCGTCCAGAAGGCGCTGGGTTTCACGCCGGCCCAGGTGGTGGCGGTGTACGCCGGCCAGATCCTCGCGGTGTGCGTACCGGCGTGCCTGCTCGGGGTCATGGTCGGCTGGCTGGCGGCCAAGCCGCTGCTGGCGCAGACCGCCGAGGGCTACAACGTCCCCGGCGCGACCGCGGTCCCCGGCTGGACGCTGCTGGCCGTGCTGGCGGGCGTACCGCTGATCGTCGGGCTCGCCGCGCTCGGTCCGGCCGTCCGGGGTGGCCGGCTCTCCGCGGTCCAGGCGATCACGGTCGGCCGCGCGCCCCGCACTGGCCGGGGCGTCCGCCTGCGCCGTGCGCTCGCCGGCACCCGGCTGCCCCGGCCGGTCAGCTTCGGGCTGGGTACGCCGGTCGCCCGCCCCGGGCGGGCCGCGGTGACCCTGGTCGCGGTGCTGTTCGGGGCGACCACCGTGGTGTTCGCCATCGGCCTGACCGCTTCCCTGACCCGGGTGGTGGCCGCGTTCGACCGGACCTCCGCCATGCCGGTCACGGTGAGCTTCGCGCACCTCAGCGGGCCGGGGGCCGGCGGCCCTGGGGCCGGCGGGCCCGGAAACGGCGGCGGCCCGGCAAGCGGTCCGGCGGGGCCGCCGCCGGGCGCGACCTCGGACCCGGCCGCCGTCCGCGCGGCGATCGAGGCCCAGCCCGGCACCGCCCGGGTGGTCGGGACGACCGAGGTGGACGTCGGCCTCGCCGGATCCACCGAGCCGCTGAACGTCCGGGCCTACGACGGGGATGCCTCGTGGACGGGGTACCCGATGCTGTCCGGGCGCTGGTACTCCGGCTCCGACGAGGCGGTGGGCTCGTCGCGGATGCTGCGGCTGACCGGCACGAAGGTGGGCGACTACGTCACCATCGCCACCAAGCTCGGCCAGCGCCGCATCCGCATCGTCGGCGAGGTGTTCGCCAACGGCACCGGGGCCACCGTCGTCATGTCCACGGCCGGGCTCACCGGCCTGGTGCAGAGCGTGACGCCGGACCGGTTCGAGGTCGGGCTGACCGCCGGCACCGACCCGCACGCGTACGTCGAGGCCGCCGGCACGGCTCTCTCCAGCGTCTCCGCCATCCCGGAGGTCACCGCCGATACGCAGGAGAACGAGACGGTCGCCATCATGCTCGGCCTGATCGCGACGCTCACCCTGTTGCTTTCCGCGGTCGCGGCCCTCGGCGTGTTCAACACCGTCGTGCTCAACACGCGCGAACGGGTCCACGAAATCGGCGTACTGAAGTCGATCGGCATGACGCCGCGGCAGGTCCGGCTGATGGTGGTGACCTCGATGGTGGCGGTCGGTGTGCTCGCCGGGGCCCTGGCCGTCCCGGCCGGCTGGGCCCTGCACCGGTCGATCCTGCCGGCCATGGGACGGGCGGCCGGCACCGAACTGCCGCATTCGATACTGACCGTCTACCGGCCGGTCGAACTGGTGGCGCTCGGTCTGTGCGGTGTCGCGCTGGCTGTCCTCGGCGCGCTGGTCCCGGCCGGCTGGGCGGCCCGCACCAGTGCCGCCACCGCACTGCGCGCGGAGTAGTCGCGAGTTCCGTTTCGAGGTGTAGGCGAGCCCGCCGGTGGCCCAGGATGGCAGCCCATCCTGGGCCGCCGGCGGTCAACGCGACGAGCGGGTTCCTACTGGCAGGGATGAGTCCTATGGAGCCGGTCGGCACCGGGTTCGCTTCCGGGTCATGCGGTCAGCGCGCGATCACCACGACCCTTTGGGTCATGTTGTTGGCCATGCCCTGCACGTTCCACGGTTGGTCGACCGGCTGCACGTTGCCGGCCGCGTCGGTGGCACGCGCCATCAGTACGTACCGGCCGGGCTCGGTGACCGTCCACCGCCAGCCCCACCGACACCACGACCACTCACCGAGCGGTGGCTCCAGCATCTCGGCCGCCGCCCAGGTCGACCCGTCGTCGCAGGACACCTCCACCGCGGTGACCGGCCCGGTGCCCGACCAGGCCCGACCGGTCACCTCGTGCTCGCCGAGGTCGACGAACCGGGTCCGGGACATGAAGTCCGGATGCCCCGGCGGCACCATCAGCGCGCGCGGCCGGATCCGGGTCACCGGCTCGCCGTCCTCGCCCGACGCGCCCTTGAGGCGGTACGCGACCGCGTTCTGGAACCCGGCGAACGGCGTCGTCGTCACCGTGATCAACTGCAGCCACTTGACCTGCGCCATGCCGTACCAGCCGGGCACGATCAGCCGCGCCGGGTAGCCGTGCTGCACCGGCAGCGGGACACCGTTCATCTCGTACGCCACCAGGACGTCCGCCGCGAGCGCGTCGGCCAGCGACAGCCCGCGCTGGTAGAACTGCTCCACCCCGCGCTCCACGCCGCGGTCGACGCCGGTGAACACGACGTCCACCGCGTCCGCCGCCACCCCCGCCTCGGCCAGCAGCGTGGCGAGCGGCACGCCGGTCCAGACCGCGGTGCCGACCGCCCCGGTCAGCCACGGCTGGCTGACCGGACGCGGATCCAGCAGGGCCCGGCCGTTGCCGGCGCACTCCATCGTCACCGGCACCCTGTGCGCGCCGCGCCCGTGCAGGCCGGCGAGATCCAGCTCCAGCGGTTCGCGCACCGCGCCGTCCACCCGCAGTGTCCACATCCTCGGGTCGATCGCCGGCATGTCGTAGTGGGTCAGCACGTAATGCAGGCCCATCGGTGTCACGTTGTACTGCAGCGCCTCCATCGGCATGGCGTGGTTGCGCGCGGCGAGCGCCAGCTCGTCCACGCCGATGCCCTCGCCCTCGGCCGCCACCCGGGCCGGCGTGCTGTACTCGGCCGGAACTGTCACCAGCGCATCATGCCGCACCGCGGGGGACCACCAGGCCACCACCCGGGCCGTGAACGGCCGGCCGCCTTGTAATCACCACACGACCTGAGGAGGTTCCTCATGACCGGTACACCGCCGAGCGGTGGCGCCGGGACGGAGGCGTCCGGTGTCGCGGACGTCGCCGCCCTCGCCGATCTGCTGCACGAGACCGCCGAACGTCACGGCACATTCGAGGCGGTCGCCCCGCCGCACGACTGGTGGGACTGGTACGCGGCCTACATGGGCGCCCGGGAGACCGGGCACGGCCCGGCGGAGGCCTCCGCCGCCGCCGGGCGCTACATGGCCGACGTCAAGCACGTCGTCGTGCCGCCCGCGTAGCCGCCGCCGCGCCGGAAACCGACACCCGGTACCTGACCCGCCGCTCGGCGTGGCCGACAACGAGTCGGGGTCGGCTTTGAACGACAGCACCGCGTCCATGGCCGGGCCCATGATGGCGGCGATATCGGTGGCGTGGTCGGTGATGGGGTAGAGGTGGGTCGTGCCGTCGGTGATCTGCGTGGTGAACGGCTTGACGTCGACACCCTTCGCCGCGAACTTGCCCTGGGCGATCGTGAGCGCCGCCGGGATCG
>JBBWZH010000517.1:0-2540 GCA_039648995.1 Mycobacteriales bacterium | reverse complement strand
GCCCGCCGGATCCGGGCCGGGTCGGTGGCCATCAACGACGCGTTCGACTTCGGCAGCCCGTTCGGCGGCTACAAGAAGAGCGGCAACGGGCGCGAGTGGGGCGAGTTCGGCTTCCACGACTACCTGGAGATCAAGGGCATCCTCGGCTACGCGCCGGACGCGTCCTAAGTGGACAACGAGCTGGCCGGGCTGCTCGACCGGGACCGGATCCGCTCGTGCCTGGTCCGGCTGGCCCGGGGTGAGGACCGGCGCGACGCCGAGCTGATCCGCGGCTGTTACTGGCCCGACGCCACCGTCGACTTCGGCATCTTCGCCGGCGGCTTCGACGACTACCTCGCCTGGGTGGTGCCCGGCTCGCCGGCCGTCGTGGTGACCCAGCACATCCTCGGCCAGAGCCTGATCGAGCCGGCCGGCGACCGGGCCCGCGCGGAGACGCACGTCGTCGCGTACCACCGGGTCGACACCGGCGCGGAGCACCGGGACCTTTGCCTGAGCGGCCGCTACCTGGACCGGCTGGAGCGGCGCGACGGCGACTGGCGGATCGCCGAGCGCACCATGCTCTACGACTGGCAGCAGGACCTCGGCGCGTCGGTCGACTGGTCCGGCGGCCTGATGGGCATGCCGTTGCGCGCCGCCCACTTCACCGGCCGCGCCACCGGCGACCACAGCGAGGCGTTCTTCGGTGCCACCCGAGCGCCCCGGTAGCGGCGGCCGGCTGGCCGGCAAGGTCGCGGTGGTCACCGGCGCCAGCCGGGGCATCGGCAAGGGCGTCGCCGTCGCGCTGGCCGCGCAGGGCGCCACCGTCTACGTCACCGGACGCACGGTCACCGCCGGATCGCACCCGCTGCCCGGGACGATCGGTCAGACCTCGGCCGAGTGCGACGCGCGCGGTGGCATCGGCATACCGGTGGCGGTGGACCACGCCGACGACGAACAGGTGGCGGCGCTGTTCGCGCGGGTCGGGGCGGAGCAGGGCCGGCTGGACATCCTCGTCAACAACGCCTTCGCGCTGCCCGAGGATCTCACCGTGGCACGGCCGTTCTGGGAGAAGCCGCTGTCCAACTGGGAGATGGTCACCGTCGGCGTCCGCTCCAACTTCACCGCCGCCTGGCACGCCGCCCGGCTGATGGTCGCGCGGAGGTCCGGCCTGATGGTCGCGATCTCCGGCTACGTCGGCGTGACGTACACCTACGGCGTCGTGTTCGGCACGTGCAAGTCCGCCGTGGACCGGATGGCCCGGGACATGGCCGTGGAGCTGGCGCCACACGGGGTCGCCTCGCTGTCGCTGTGGCAGGGGTTGACCTTCACCGAGCGGGCCACCCGCAACCTGGCCCAGCACCAGGAGATGGCCACGCGGACGGTCACCAACCCGCTGGTGGGCTGCTCGCCGGAGTTCCCGGGACGGGTGATCGCGGCGCTGGCCGCCGACCCGCGGGTCATGCAGCGCTCCGGCGGCACGTACATCACCGCCGAGGTGGCGCAGGAGTACGGCATCACCGACGTCGACGGGAAGGTCATCCCGTCACTGCGGGCCGAACGCGGTGCGCCGATCTGGGCGCCGATCGAACAGCGCCGATCTGGGCGCCGATAGGGGAGGTGGGCAATGGACGCTGACCGGGCCAGCCGGCTGGAGCGGATGCTCAACCGGCAGGACATCCTCGACTGCCTGACGCGGTTCAGCCGCGGCATGGACCGGTTCGACCGGGACCTGTTCCTGTCCGCGTTCCACCCGGACGCCACGATCGCGGCCGGCAGCTTCGTCGGCGGGCCGGTCGAGCTCTACGCGTGGGCGCACCCGATGCACGAGGCGGGGCAGGTCGCCACCCACCACAACCTGCTCAACCACACCGTGGACGTGGACGGCGACACCGCCCACACCGAGACGTACTACCTGTTCGTGGGACGCAACCGCGACGAGTCGAACTGGATCGCCGGCGGGCGCTACCTGGACCGGCTGGAACGGCGCGACGGCGAGTGGCGGATCGCGCTGCGTACCAACGTGATCGAGTGGTCCGGGCTGGTGCCGACGCTGCCGCTGCCGTTCGCCGACGTCCCCGACCTGCACACCAACGGCGCCCCGGCGCGCGGCCCGGACGACCCGTCCTACGCCCGGCCGCTGGTCAACCGCCGCGAGCCCAGCATCGCCTAACGTTGCTTCCGTAGGACTCGGTGACTAGAATTCTGGTCATGTCGACGATGCCGCTCGCGGAAGCGAAGGCGCACTTGTCCGCGGTGTTGGACGAGGTGCGCGACACCCACGAGCGGGTCGTGATCACCCGCAACGGGCGCCCCGAGGCGGTCATCATCGCGCTCGGCGACCTGGAAGCGCTCGAAGAGACCCTCGACCTGCTGGCCACGCCGGGCGCGCTGGAGCAGATACGCCGGGCCGAGGACGACATCGCAGACGGGCGGGCTACCGGTGCCGACGATCTGCGCCGAGCGATGGCGGACCGGGCGCGGCGGGAGCGGGAAGCCGGGTGACCGACGGCGCCTACACGCTGTCCCTGGCACCGGCCGCCCGCCGATCGCTCGTCGAAGGC
>JBBWZH010000514.1:0-3368 GCA_039648995.1 Mycobacteriales bacterium | reverse complement strand
CCGGCAGCACCGACCCGGACAAGGTCCGGGACGCGATCGCCGGCCTGAACGAGTCCAGCTTCTTCGGCCCGATCACGTTCGATCCGACCGGCAAGAACCTCGCCAAGCCGATGGCCGTCATCCAGATTCAGCACGGCAAGCCGGTCACCGTCTGGCCCAAGTCCGACGCGGAGGCCCCCCTCGTCTGGCCCGGCGCGGCCTGATCTCCGCAGGCGGGCGCCGCGCGCCACCGCCGCCCGGCTCAGGGACGAGGGAGAGGAGCGGACACTGTCGCAGTTCGCGCAGGCGACGATCTACGGGCTGCTGCAGGGCGGGCTGCTGGCGCTGATCGCGGCCGGGTTCTCGCTGGTCTGGGGCGTCATGAACGTGGTCAACCTGGCGCACGGGGCGTTCGTCCTGGTCGGCGCGTACCTGGCGTGGGAGCTGAGCAAGGCCGGCGTGGACCCGTTCGCGGGCATGCTGGTCGCGGCCGTGGCGCTGTTCGCGATCGGCTACGCCATCCAGCGCCTGCTGGTGAACCTGGTGGTGAACGCGCCGGTGTTCATCACCCTGCTGCTCACGTTCGGGCTGGAACTGCTGCTGGTGAACGGCCTGATCCTGCTGTTCTCCGCCGACTACCGCAGCATCCGGACCTCCTACGCCTCGCGCAGCCTGGTGCTGGCCGGCGACGTGCGGGTGCCGGTCGGCCGGCTGCTGGCGTTCGCGGTGGCGGTCGGGATCACGCTGGCGCTGGTGGCGCTGGTCCGGCGCACCCGCACCGGGCTGGCGATCATGGCTACCGGCATGGACCGCGGCGCCGCCCGGCTGATGGGCATCCGCGCCCGGCACGTGTACGCGCTGACGTTCGGCATCGGCGCGGCCATCGCCGGCGCGGCCGGCGCGATGGTCGGCACCGTCGACACGTTCAGCCCCGCCGACGCCGGCCGGTTCACCCTGTTCAGCTTCGTGGTCGCGGTGCTCGGCGGGCTCGGCAACATGTACGGCGCGCTGCTCGGCGGCCTGGTGCTCGGCCTGGTCGAGGCGTGGGGCAGCCAGTACCTGCCCGGCACGCTGGTCAACGCGGTGGCCTTCGCCGTGCTGGTTGCCGTGCTGATCATCCGCCCGTCCGGCCTCATCGGCCGCGCCCACTACGCCGCCCGGTTGGAAGTCTGATGGGTGCCCGGCCCGAGCGGGCCGCGACGGCCAGCCCTGAGCAGGCCGCGGGCCAGCGGGCACCGACCCAGCCGGCACCGGCAGCCACCGGCGCCGCTCTTCCCCGGCGGCGCCGGTGGCTGCCGTGGGCCATCGGCGGCCTCGTCCTCGCGGCCTGCTTCGGCCTGCAGAGCCAGCTGTACGCCGGGCAGGAGCGGACCGTCGCGACGGTGTTCATGTTCGTCGCGTTGGCGCAGGCGTGGAACCTGATCGGCGGGTACACCGGCTACGCCTGCTTCGGGCAGGTGGTGTTCTTCGGTCTCGGCGGCTACACGACCGCGGCGCTGATGGCGCACGCGCACGTCTCGTTCTGGCTGGCGCTGCCGGCCAGCGGGCTGTTCGCGGCGGTCTGGGCGGCGCTGATCGGGCTGCCGCTGCTGCCGTTGAAGGGCCACTACTTCGCGGTCGCCACGCTCGGCGTCGCCGAGGGCACCCGCGAGGTGATCACGAACCTGCCGAGCGTCACCGGCGGCGGCGCCGGCATCTCGATCCCGACGGTCGGCCCGGACGCCACCACCGGCTACCTCGGCAACGACGGCTTCTACGTGCTGTTCCTGCTGCTCGCGGCGCTCTCGGTGGTGGTCGTCGGGGTCGTGTCGGCCAGCAAGCTCGGCTTCGCGCTGCGGGCGATCAACCAGGACGAGGACGCGGCCGCCTCGCTCGGCGTCAATACCACCCGGACCAAGGTCACCGTGTTCGCGCTGTCCGGCTTCCTCACCGGCCTGGTCGGCGCCACCTACGGCTTCCAGCAGGTGACGATCTTCCCGGCCCGGCTGTTCGACGTGAACTTCACCGTCCTCATGGTCATCATGGTGATCATCGGCGGCAGCGGCACCGTGGTCGGCCCGGTGATCGGCGCGGCGTTCCTGCAGTTCGTCTCCGAGTACCTGCGCCAGCACTTCACCGAGGCGCACCCGTTCATCCTGGGCGCCATCGTGATCGTCGCGGTGATCCTGCTCCCGCAGGGCGCGGTCAGCTACGCCGGCTCCGCCTGGCGCAACCGCGACTTCTCCCTGCTGGACAACATCCGGAGGTACCGCCTGTGAGCGGAACCATGCTGGCCGTGGACGGGCTGAGCCGGCGGTTCGGCGGGCTGCACGCGGTCGCCGACGTGAGCTTCACCGTCCCGGTTGGACAGACGCTCGGCATCATCGGGCCCAACGGCGCCGGCAAGTCGACCCTGATCAACCTGGTCACCGGGCACCTGCGGCCGTCCGCCGGGCGCGTCTCGGTGGCCGGGCGGGATCTCACCGGCGCCCGGCCGTGGACGGTGGCGAAGGCCGGCGTGGCCCGCACCTTCCAGATCGTCAAGCCGTTCCGGGGCATGACGGTCCGGGAGAATGTGGCGATCGGGCTGCTGTACGGCCGGCACGGGATGGGCCGGCTGGCCTCGGCGCTGGCGGCCGCCGACGAGGTGCTCGACCGGGTCGGGCTGGCCGGCAGGGCCACCGCCACCCCGGGCGAGCTGACCGTCACCGACGCCCGCCGCCTGGAGTTCGCCAAGGCGCTCGCGCTGCGGCCGCGGCTGCTGCTGCTGGACGAGGTGATGGCCGGGCTGCGACACACCGAGATCGACCCGAGCCTGGAGCTGATCCACGGACTGAAGGCCGAAGGCATGACGATCATCGCCGTGGAGCACGTGATGAAGGCGATCCTGTCCATTTCGGACCGCGTCCTGGTGCTGCACCAGGGCCGGGTGCTGACCGACGGCGCCCCGCGCGACGTGCTGTCCGACCCCCGCGTGATCGAGGCCTACCTCGGCCACCGCTACGCCCGCCGGGAGAGATGAGCGAGTGCTGAGTGCCGGACGGCCGTTCGGTCCGAGGAACGAGGACCGGACTGCCGGGAGGCGACGAGGTCGAGCGGGGAGCGACGACCGCTGGACCGCCCGACTGCGGGGTCCCCGCGGAAACGTGGAGCGCGGCCAGCGCGCGGAGCGTTTTCGTGGGGTGCAGCGACGAGGGCGGTCCAGCAGAGAGGAGCGGACACAGGATGTTCGCCGTGAAGGGGCTCTGCGCCGGCTACGGACGGGTGGACGTGCTGTGGGACATCGAGCTCACCGTCCGGGCGCGCCAGATCGTCGCGCTGATCGGGCCCAACGGGTCGGGCAAGACGACGTTGCTGCGGGCGCTGAGCGGGATGATCCGGCCGCGGGCGGGCTCGGTGACGTTCCGCGG
>JBBWZH010000490.1:0-21977 GCA_039648995.1 Mycobacteriales bacterium | reverse complement strand
TGTTCGTCGTGGACGGCGGCGTCGACACCGGGCCGATCGTCGCGCAGGCGGCGGTGCCCGTGCTGGCCGGCGACGACGAGGAGACGCTGCACGAGCGGATCAAGGTGGCCGAGCGGTCGCTGCTGGTGCGGACGGTGGGGGAGCTGGCCCGGCAGGGCTGGTCGGTGACCGAGCGGAAGGTGAGGATCGGCTGATGACCCGGATCGTGATCCGGCGGGCGTTGCTGAGCGTGTCGGACAAGGCGGGGCTGCCGGAGCTGGCCCGGGCGCTGCACGAGGCCGGCGTCGAGATCGTGTCGACCGGTTCGACCGCGGCCGCGGTGGCCGATGCGGGCGTGCCGGTGACGCCGGTGGAACAGGTCACCGGGTTCGCCGAGGTGCTGGACGGCCGGGTGAAGACGCTGCACCCGCACGTGCACGCCGGCATCCTCGGCGACCGGCGCAACCCCGACCACGTGGCCACCCTGGAGCGGCTCGGCATCACGCCGTTCGAGCTGGTCGTGGTCAACCTGTACCCGTTCCGGCAGGCGCTGGCCGGTGGCGTGGCCGGCGACGCGCTGGTGGAGCAGATCGATATCGGCGGGCCGGCGATGGTCCGGGCGGCGGCGAAGAACCATGCCAGCGTCGCGGTGGTGGTCGACCCGGCGCGGTACGGCGAGGTGGCCGAGGCGCTCGCGGCCGGCGGCTTCGACCTGGACGCCAGGCGCCGGCTGGCCGCCGCCGCGTTCGCGCACACCGCCGGCTACGACACCGCGATCGCCACCTGGATGAACCAGGACGTGGCCGCGCCCACCGAGGCCGACCCGCGGTGGTGGCCGCCCTACGCCGGGCTGGCGCTGGAGCGCGCCGAGATCCTGCGGTACGGGGAGAACCCGCACCAGCGGGCCGCGCTGTACGTCGACCCCGCCGGCACCCCGGGCGTCGCGCAGGCCGACCAGCTGCACGGCAAGCCGATGTCGTTCAACAACTACGTGGACGCCAACGCCGCCTACCGGGCCGCGTACGACTTCGGCGACCCGTGCGTGGCGATCATCAAGCACGCCAACCCGTGCGGCATCGCGGTCGCCGACGACGTCGCCGAGGCGCACCGCAACGCGCATGCCTGCGACCCGGTGTCCGCGTTCGGTGGGGTCATCGCGGTCAACCGGCCGGTCACCGTGGAGCTGGCCGAGCAGATCGCGGAGATCTTCACCGAGGTGGTGCTGGCACCGTCCTATATGGAGCGGACGGTGGACATCCTGTCGGCGAAGCCGTCGATCCGGCTGCTGGTGGTGCCGCCGCGCCCCACGCTCGGCGTCGAGTTCCGCGACATCAGCGGCGGCGTGCTGGCGCAGACCGCGGACCGGGTGGATCAGCCCGGCGACGGCCCGGTGGGCTGGCGGCTGGCCACCGGCGACCCGGCCGACGAGGAGACCCTGCGCGACCTGGTCTTCGCCTGGCGCGCGATCCGGTCGGTCAAGTCGAACGCGATCCTGCTGGCGTCCGGCCGGGCCACGGTCGGCGTCGGGATGGGCCAGGTGAACCGGGTGGACGCCGCGCGGCTCGCGGTGGCCCGGGCCGGCGACCGGGCCAAGGGCTCGGTGGCCGCCAGCGACGCCTACTTCCCGTTCCCGGACGGTCTGGAGGTGTTGCTGGACGCCGGCGTTCGGGCGGTGGTGCAGCCGGGCGGCTCGGTGCGGGACGAGCAGTCGATCGCGGCCGCGGCCGCCGCCGGGGTGCCCATGTACCTGACCGGCGTCCGGCACTTCTCGCACTAAACTAGGCCTCATGAGCGCGACGGTTCTGGACGGCAAGGCGACCCTGGCGGCGATCAAGCTCGAGCTGGCCGACCGGGTGGCGAAGCTGAAGGCCGCCGGGGTCGTCCCAGGGCTGGGCACGGTGCTGGTCGGCGACGACCCGGGCAGCCACGCGTACGTGCGTGGCAAGCATCGCGACTCGGCGACAGTCGGCATCACCAGCATCCAGCGCGAGCTGCCGGCCACCGCCAGCCAGGCCGAGATCGAGGCGGTGGTGGACGAGCTGAACGCGGACCCGGCCTGCACCGGCTACCTGGTCCAGATACCGCTGCCGGCCGGCATCTCGGTCTACCACGTGCTGGAGCGGGTCGACCCGGTCAAGGATGTGGACGGGCTGCACCCGATCAACCTCGGCAAGCTCGTGCTCGGCGAGCCGGCGCCGCTGCCCTGCACCCCGCGCGGCATCGTCGAGTTGCTGCGCCGCTACGACGTGCCGATCGCCGGCGCCGACGTGGTGGTGATCGGCCGCGGCATCACGGTCGGCCGCTCGCTCGGCCTGCTGCTGACCCGGCGCGCCGAGAACGCCACCGTCACGCTCTGCCACACCGGCACCCGCGACCTGGCCGGCCACCTGCGCCGGGCCGACATCATCGTGGCCGCCGCCGGCTCGCCCGGCCTGGTCCGCCCCGAGGACGTCAAGCCCGGCGCGGCGGTGCTCGACGTCGGCGTCAGCCGCGACGCGGCCGGTCGCCTGGTCGGCGACGTCGACCCCGCGGTCCGCGAGGTCGCCGGCTACTTCTCACCCAACCCCGGCGGCGTCGGCCCGATGACCCGCGCGATGCTGCTCACCAACGTGGTCGAGGCGGCCGAGGCCACCCTCGGCTGAACCACCCGCTCACCTGCCGGCCGGCCGCTCGGTGTCGAGGTTGACCTGGTAGTTGACGTGGCCCCAGCGGTCGCGGACGAAGGCGTCCACCGAGGTCGCGTCGTCCGGGGCCGCTCCCAGGTTGGGGGCGTTCGAGTTGAACCCGAGGAACCGGTCGTCGGTGCTGATCATCGCGGTGTCGAAGCTGCCCCGGCTCGGGCGGTTGTGCCGGTCCATGCTGAACCGGCGGGTGGTGCCGTAGCGCAGGTCGTGGATGAACACGTCCGCCTGATCGCGGTCGGTGTCGCCGGGCACCAGGTTGGTCGCGTAGGAGCCGAAGGTGACGTACCGGCCGTCGCCGCTGATCGACCCGCGGCCGACGAACGACACCCCGTCGGCCTGCGTCCCGCCGCTGCTCACGCTGACCCGGTGGGTGCTGCCGTAGCGCCGGTCGCGGACGAACACGTCGGGCTGGGCGTCGGTGTCGCCGGGCACCAGGTTGTCGGCGTCCGAGCCGAAGACCACGTACCGGCCGTCGGCGCTGATCGTGCCGTTGAACGACTCCTGGTCGGCCTGGTGGCCGCGGCTGTCGAGGCTGATGCGGCGGGTCGTGCCCAGCAGCCGGTCGCGGATGAAGACGTCCCGGGTGCGGTTGGTGTCGCCGGGCACCAGGTTGCCCGCGGTCGAGGTGAACGTCACGTACCGGCCGTCGGCGCTGATCGACGGCCAGAACGACTCGTCGTTGGCCTGGTGGCCGTGACCGTTGACGCTGACCCGGCGGGTGGTGCCGGCGATCCGGTCCCGGACGAACACGTCCTGGACACCGTTGGTGTCGCCGGGCACGAGGTTGGTCGCGGCCGAGACGAACGCGGTGTACCGGCCGTCGGCGCTCAACGCGGGCTGGCCGGAGACGCCGTCCGCGGGGTGGCCGGCCTCGTCCCGGCTGACCGGCGTGTACCGCTGCCGCCGGAGGTCGTACACGTTCAGTTGCAGCGGCGCGCCGGGGACGTCGGTGTACGCGGTGGCGTACCGGCCGTCGCGGCTGAGCGCGACCGTCGGGTCGCCGCCCAGCGCCATCGGGATCGGCACGCCGAGCCCGATCGTGACGCCCCGCGTCCGGTCCCGGACGTACTGCAGGTAGACCCAGGTGTCCCGCTCGGGCGTGCGCGCAACGTAGAACGCGGCCAGGTCCGCGTGCGGGCTGATCGCCGTCAGCGTGGCCGGCCACCGGTCCAGCGCGACGCTCGCGCCGGCGGTGCCGACGCCGGCGGTGCCGACGCCGGCGGGGCCGACTCCGGCGGGGCCGACGCGGGCCGCGTCGACGCCGGGGGGCGCGGCGAGTGCCGCCGCCGGGTGCGCGGCGGCGATCGCGCTGGCGAGTACGGCGCCGGCGAGCCAGCGTGCCGATCCGAACGTTCCCATCTCAGAACCCCCCGTTGCCGCGCCGGGCCGGCGGGGTCGTGCCCCGTGTTTCATCCGTCCCCCACGCCGCCGTCACCCCGCAGGCGGCAGAGGGTATCTCACTCCGAGTATTGTGGTCATCACGTTGTGTGGGTCGGCGAGGCTCGAGCGGGCCGCGGGGGGTCCGTGAAGGCTGCGGCGGACTAAAGTACCCGTATGTCTGGGGTTGCGCGCGGTGTCGCGGTCCTCGCGGCGCTGGTGGTGCTGCTGCCGGTGAGCGGGTGCTCGGACGTGGTGCGGGGCCACGGCGCGTTCGTGCCGGGAAACCAGATCAGCCCCCGGCTGACCACCGGGCCTGGTCCGGCCGTGACGCCGACGCCGACGCCGACGCGCACGCCCACGCCGCGGAACCCGATCACGGTGGCCCGCGCGGTGGACGTCCGGGCGAGCGATCTGCCGGGCGGCTGGCGGCAGATCGTGGCCAGCCCGAGCGGCAAGGACGACCTGTCCTGGGCGATCGTCTGCCTGCGCGACGCCGGGGTCAGCCCGGGCACCCTGTCGGGCGCCGCGACGCCGAACTTCTCCCGCACCGGCGACGCGAAGTCCAGCCAGGTGGGCAGCGCCACCGGCCTGTTCCCGGACGCTCCCGCCGCGGCCAGGTTCCTGGCCGGCCTGCGGACCCCAGCGGTCGGCCGGTGCATGTCGGCCGAGGCCAACCGCACCTGGCCGGGCAGTTTCTCCAGCGGCCCATCCGCGTTCACGCTGGCGACGGTGCTGGCGCCGGCGGCGGACCAGGCGACCGGCGTGCAGTCGACCGCCCAGGTCCCCAACGGTCAGCGGGTGACCATCCAGTTCTTCGCGATCCGCACCGGCCCGATCGTGACGGTGCTCGACGCGCTCTGGCTCGGCGGCCCGGACGGCGGGCTGCTCGCCGCGGTCGCCACCAGGATCGCCGTCCGGCAGCACTCGGTGTGACGCCGGCCGCCGCTAGCAGCGTGTTGCGGGCCTGTGACCTTCCGTGCCGCGGGCCTAAGCTATCTGTCTTGATATGGCGTAACAGACCGGGCCGGACTGGCCGGGTTCGCAGCGTTTCGAGGAGGTGTGCGGCCGGCCCGGCTGGCCGGTCGCGGCACATTGGCTGGGATACGGCTGGACGGGTTGGTCTGGGATGCCGGGGGAGCGGTCGGCCTGCCGGGCGTCATCGAGGTCCAGCGGGGCGAGGTCGCGGCGGTGGTGGCTGCCGGGGCGGTCGGCACGACGCTGGCCGACGTGCTGGTCGGGTTGGCCCGTCCGCTCGCCGGGGCTGCCTGGGTTGTCGGCCACGGCCTGGACCGCCCCGTCGACCGCCCCGATCCGCGGCTGATCACGCTGGTGCCGGTCGGCGGGGCTCTGCTGCCGCAGCGGACCGTCAAGCAGAACATCGCATTCGGCGACCGGGTCACCGCCGACGCGCGGAGGCGGAAGGAGCGGGTGCTCGCGCTGGCCCAGATGTTCCGGGTGGCCGGCGCGCTGCGGCTGCACCCGCACCGGCTGTCCCCGGCCCAGCGGCTCGGCGTGGCCGCGGCCCGCGCGCTGGCCAGCAAGCCGCTCGCGGTCGTGGTGGAAGACCGCTCCGGCCAGCCGGACTGCGCCAGCGTGGTGGCCGCTCTCGCGGGCCAGGACGTCGCCGTGGTCGTGATCACCGACAGCGCCGAACGTGCCGCCCCCCTCACCACCGGCATCCACACCGCCGGGCCACCGACCGGGCCACCAACCGGGCCGGAGCCGCCGCCGCGGCTGGATCCACCGACCCGACCCGGTGCGTCCGACTGGGTACCGCCGGACCAGCCGGAAGCAGGCGCCGATGACGATCTCGCGTAGGGCTGTGCTGGCCGGCGCGGCGGGGCTGGCCGCGGCCGGCTGCGGCGCCGGCAACGGCACGGTCCGGGTGTACGTGATCTGGAGCGGCGAGGAGCTGGCCGCGTTCCGCGCGGTGATGGCGAAGTTCAGCCGGCAGCGCGGGTGGCGGGTCGAGTTGCTGACCGTCGGCGACGACATCGACGCGCTGCTCGTCGGCCGGGTGGGCCGGCGCATCCGGCCGGACGTCGTGCTGCTGTCGCTCAGCGGGGTAGCCATCGAGCATGCCGCCGACCTGGACCCGGTCTCCGAGGCGGTGTCCGGCTCGCGGCTGCGTACGTTCCCTCGGGACTGGCGGACACTGGTCCAGGTCGACGGCGTCGACCTCGGCATCTGGTTCAAGCTCGCCCACAAGTCGCTGGTCTGGTACCGGAAGGACATCTTCGACGCCCACGGGGTGCAACCGCCCAACGACGTCGCGGAGTGGCGGGGGATCAGCCGGCAGTTGGCCACGGAAGGCGTGACGCCGTTCGCGATCGGCGCGGCCGACGGCTGGGTGCTCACCGACTGGTTCGAGAACCTGCTGCTCGGCCTGGATCCGGAGACCTACCAGCGGCTGGCCCGGCGCGAGCCCGGGCAGCCACCAGCCGACCATGTCGCGGACGCGGTTCGGCTCTGGCGGCAGCCGACCGTGGCCGAGGCGCTGCGCCAGTTCGCCGGGCTGATCAGCCCCACCGACGTGACCCTGCCCGGCGGTGCCCGGCGGGCGCTGCTGATGCAGTTCCAGGACTCGGTGGTGGACGTCTTCGCCCGCGGCCGGGCCGCGATGGTGGCGGCCGCCGACTTCGCCACCCCGGTGATCGAGCAGCACGTCGCCGATCCGCATCGCGTCGGCGTGTTCCGGTTCCCCGGCTTTCCGAACAACCCGCGACCGCTGGTGGTCGGTGGCGACCTGGCCGTTCTGCCGAAGCCGGCCAGCGCGGGTGGCCGGGCTGTGCTGGAGTGGCTCGCCGACCCCGAGGCGGGCCGGATCTGGGCCGCCCGCGGCGGCTACATCTCGCCGCTGGTCGGGGTCGACACCGCCGACTACAGCCCGCGGCTGCAGCCGTTCTACCTGCCCCGGTTGCTCTCCGACGTGCGGTATCCGTACGGCTCGCCGCCGTTGTTCGACCTGTCCGACCAGCTCACCGGCGCGCTGGCCGGCGGCGATGGGCGCGGCAGCTGGCGGATCATGCAGGAGTTCTTCGCGGCGGTCGGCACCGGCGGCGACGTCGAGCAGGCGATCCAGACCACGGTCGACCAGTTCGCGACCGCGGCGGCCACACCGGTCGGCGGCCGGCCGGCCAACAGCGAGCCGGGGCCGCGATGAGCCTGGTCGACGACCCGATCTTCGAGTGGCCGCTTCGGGCGGACAACCGGCGCCCGCCGCGGGGCCGCCGGCCGATCGCGTGGCGGGCGATCGGCTACCTGCTGCCGGCGACCGTGCTCGGGGCCGGTCTGCTCGCGCTGCCGCTGGTCCGGACGGTCTGGGCCAGCTTCCAGGCTCCGGGCGGGGGTTTCACCACCGCGAACTACGACGTGCTGGCCGACCCGGACGTCCGGCACGCGATGACGAACAACGCCAAGTGGCTGCTGTTCTCGTTCGTCGTGCTGCTGCTCGGGGTGGTGCTGGCGCTGCTGTTCCGGCGCATCGGTCAGTCCCGGACCTTCTTCGTCGGCGTGATCGCCGGGCCGGTCGCGGTCTCCGCGACGGTCGCCGGCGTCGCGTTCCGGCTGGTGTTCGACCCGCTGCCGGAACGCGGCATGGTGGCCGCGGTGCTGGCCCATCTCGCTGGCTGGCTGAACGGGGACCGGCCGCGGCCGCAGAGCATCGGCGCGCTCGGCCCGGCCGGCATCGCCTGGGTGCTCGCGTCGGCGTTCGCCTGGTCCTGGATCGGGCTGACCGTGCTGCTGCTGCACGCCGGGCTCGCCGGCACCCGGCCGGACCTGAGCCGGATGGCCCGCTCGTTCGGCGCCGGCCCGGTACGGGCGTGGTGGACCGCGCTGGTGCCGGCGCTGGTCCCGCTGGTCCCGGTGGTGCTGCTGACCGTGTCGGTGGCCGCGGTCCGGGTGTTCGACGTGGTGCTGCTGGCCGCGCCCGGCTCGGTGCAGCGGAACGCCAGCGTGGTCGGCCTGCTCTGGTGGCGCGCCGGCGGCACGCTGGGCCCCGGCCGGTCCGCCGCGCTGGCGGTGCTGCTCACGGTGGCGGTGGCGGCGGTCGCGCTGGCCGCGCTCTGGCTGCTGTCCCGCACCTGGCCGCGGAACGCCCCGTCGCCCCCGTCGGCTGAGTCGCCGGCGTCGCCCGCGTCCACGGCGCGGGCCGCGCGGGTCGAGCCGCCACCGCCCGCGGCCGGATCGGGTCACGGCGGTCGTCGGCGCCGCCGGGGCCTGTGGTGGCTGCTCGGCGTCCTGGTCGCGGGGGTCTGGCTGGTTCCGCTGCTGGTGCTGCTGCTCACCTCGCTGCGCCGGCCGGAGGATGCCGCTGTCGTCGGCTGGTGGCGGGGCAGCGGGTTCAGCCTGGACTCCTACGTGCGGGCGTACCAGGCCGGGGTGGCCGGTGCCGCCTGGAGCACGCTCGGCCGCGCGGTGCTGGCCACGCTGCTCACGCTCATGTGCGCGCTGCCGGCGGCGCACGCGCTGGCGCACGGCGGGCTGTCCGCCCGGGCCCGCCGGTGGTTACTGCGGGCCGCGGTGATCCTTGCGGTGCTGCCGGTGCAGGCGGTCGCCGTGCCGCTCGGCCGGGAGCTGGAGGTGCTGGGGCTGTCCAACACGCAGCTCGGCCTCGTGCTGGCGCACGCCGCGCTCGGCTTGCCGTTCGCGCTGCTGCTGCTGCGTGCCGCGTTCGCCGGTCGGCCGCCGTCGGTGCCGCAGGCGTTCGCCCCGCGCGGCACCCGCTGGCTGTCGGTGCTGGGCAGCGAGGCCAAGGCGAGCTGGATGGCGGTGCTCGCGGTGGCGGTGCTGCAGTTCGTCCAGGTGTGGGACGACCTGGTGGTCGGCCTGCTGCTGTCCGGCTCGGAGACCGGCGTGCTGAGCCTCGCCGTGCTCGGCCAGGGCCGGCAGTTCGCCGCCTCGTCCGGCCCGGTGGCCGCGACCGCGGTGATCTCCGTGCTGGTCCCGCTGACGCTGGTGCTGGCGACCGGCCGGTGGCTGGTCCGCGGACTCAGCGCCGGGGTGGCCAGGTGACCGGCCCGCAGCCGGCACCGCAGCCGCCGGCCAAGCCGGGCCGGCTGGCGACCGGGCGGTGGATCGCGGCCGGCCTCGGGCTCGTGGGGGTGCTCGGCTCGAGCCTCAGCTGGGTGCTGAACGAGTTGATCAGCAACGCCGCGGCCAACTGGCTCGGCTTCGGTGGGTCGGCACTGGTCGGGGTTGCCGGGTGGGTGGCCAAGAGGCTCTACAAGCACTTCCGCGCGCCCGCTGAGCCCGCGACCGAGCCGCCGAACACGCCGCTGCCCGAGTTCACCGCGCCGCTCGGCCGGGACGCGCTCATCGACCAGGTCGTCGAGCTGGCCCGGGAGCGCGGCAACGTGCTGATCCACGGGCCGGCCGGGATGGGCACGTCGACGGTCGCCGCGCAGGCCGCGCGCCGGCTGGTGCCGGACGCCGACGCCGACCGGCGCACCTATGTCGACCTGCGCGGGCAGCGTCCGGGCCACGCGGAGAGCCCGTCGCGGGTACGCATCCGGGTGCTGGCGGCGCTCGGCCTGCCGCCGGCCGCGGCCCGCGACGCGGCCGGCGCCGCCGCCGAGGTGGCCGGCAAGCTCGCCGCCGACCGCCGCCTGCTGCTGCTGGACAACGTGGCCAGCGCCGACCAGATCGGCTGGCTGTCCGCCCCGGTGCCGGGGGCGCACGTGCTCGCGGCCGGCACCCAGCCCGCGCCCGACCTGCCCGGGTTCGCCGCCGTCGCGGTCGGCGCGCTGGACCCGGCCGTCGCCGCGCGCGTCCTCTACGCCGCCTACCGGCGCCCGCCGGACCGGATCGAGGCCGAGGTCTCCGGGCTGCCCGCCGAAGACCGCAAGACGCTCGACTGGTACCTGAGCAACCCGTCGGTGGCGATCCTGATCGGCACCTGGCTCGCCTCCGGGCCGGCCGTCTCGATCGCCGACCTGCTCGAGCAGCTTTCCGGTGGCAGAGCCGGCGGTACCCCGTCCGACGAGGACGCTGAGTCGGCGGTGCGCAAACAGCTGCATGCGCGGCTCAACCAGGGGCTGTCCCCGCGCTCCCGCCGGCTGCTGGAGCTGCTCGCGGCCGCGCCGGTGTCCGAGCTGTCGGTGACCACCATGGCTACGTACGTCGGTTGGCGGCGGCGGCGCGTCAAGGCCGCCCTGGAGGAACTCGAGCCCCGGTCGCTGCTGCAGCAGGTGCGGCCGGGCCGGTACCGGATCCCCGACCCGGTGCGCGCCGCCGAGGCGTCCGCGGCCGGCCCGCGGGGCGGCGAGGCGCGGTTGGTCCGCCACTACGCCCGCACCGCCGGTCGGGACGTCCGCGCGCTGACCGGCGCGGTCACCGCCGATCAGCGGGTCCGGGCCCGGTCCTGGTTCCGGCTGGAGGACACCGCGCTGCTGGGGCTGCTGCAGCGGGACGAACCCCACGGCCGCAGCGCCGACCTGTGGACGATCGCCGACGCGCTGGATGTCTGGTTCGAGTGGGAGGACCGGCTGGACGACCGGCGCGACGCGGCCGCGGCGATGGCGGCGGTGGCCCGGGCCCGCGGCGCGACGGTGGCCGAGGAGACCGCGCTGCTGCGGCTGGTCGCGGTCGACGAGCTGCTCGACCGGGACCCCGAGGACCACATGCGGGCGGTCCGGGAGCTGCATGGCCGGTCCCGCAGCGGGCCGCGGCACGCCCGGCTGCACGAGCACGAGGGGCGCCGGTTGATGGCGACCGCGGACGTGGAGGCCGCGGCGAACGAGTTCGTGTCCGCCCGCCGGCACCGGCCCGGCCGGGACGCGGTGGGCCGGGTGATCGACCTGGCCAACCTCGGCGCCGCGCGGCTCGCCCAGGGCCGCGCCGCCGAGGCCCGGCAGTGCGCGGAGGAGGCGCTGGATCTGGCCCAGCGGGTGGCCGACGTGGCCGGCCAGGCGCACGCCCTGGAACTGCTCGGCCTGGTCGACGCGCGGTACGAGTCGTACAAACTGGCCCGCGAAGACCTGGGACGCGCCCGGCCGCTGTACGCGGAGGTGCACGACACGCTCGGGCAGGCCCGCTGCCTGACCCACCTCGGCACGCTGCGGCTGATCGACCCGCACCGCACCGGCGTCGACCTGGCCGAGGCGGCGAAGGAGCTGGAGGAGAGCCTGGTGCTGCGGAACGGGCGCGGCGGCCGGTACGGCATCGCGCTGACCTATCTCCGCCTGGCCGAGGTCGCCGACGCCCGCGGCGACTGTGCCGCCGCCGACCGGCACCGCATGGCCGGCCTGGCCGCGCTGGGCGACCCTGCTCCCGGCACCGCCGAGCCGCCGCCGATGGCCGAACTGCGCCGCCGGGTGGAGGCCGCCGGCTCCCGGGTAGCGACCGCGGCCGGCGGGCTGGAGATCCAGAGTCCGATACGCTGACCGCGACGTTTCGGGGAACCCTCCGAGAGGACAAACCGCGCATGGGCGACACCCACGACGCGACCCGTCCAGCCGCGCGCCCAGCCAAGGGCCTGGCCGACGTGGTGGCGGCGAGCACGGCGATCAGCGACATCGACGGCCTCGCCGGTCGGCTGTCCTATCGCGGCTACGACATCCACGACCTTGCCGGGCGAACCTCGTTCGAGGAGGCGGCGTACCTGCTGCAGCGCGGCGACCTGCCCACCGGGCGGCAGCTGGCCGGCTACGCAGCGGAGCTGGCCGCGGCCCGGCAGGCGCCCACCCCGACGGTGGACGCGGTGCTGCCCGCGGTCGCCGCCCGGTGCGCGCCGATGGAGGCGCTGCGCACGCTGGTCTCCACCCTCTCCGCGGACGACCCGGACGCCGGCGACAGCGGGCCGGCCGCGAACAACCGCAAGGCGGTCCGGCTGGTCGCGCAGCTGCCGGTGCTGGTGGCCCGCTACCACGCCGCCCGCACCGGCGCCCCGCTCGCCGAGGCCGACCCGCGGGCGGGCACGGCCGCGGTCTTCCTCACCCAGATCACCGGCCGCCCGGCCGACCCGGTCGCGGTCGCCGCGCTGGACGAGTGCCTCGTGCTGCATGCCGACCACACGATGAACGCGTCCACGTTCGCCGCCCGGGTCTGCGCGGCCACGCTGTCGGACCTGCACTCGGCGGTCACGGCGGCGATCGCCACGCTCAAGGGCCCGCTGCACGGCGGCGCGAACGAGGCCGTGATGCGGGTGCTGCGGTCGCTGCGCGGGCTGATCGGCGACGACCTCGACGCGCTGCCCGAGACGGTGGACGTGTCCGTCCGGGAGCGGCTGGACCGGGGCGAGAAGCTGATGGGCTTCGGCCACCGGGTCTACCGCGGCGAGGACCCGCGGGCCACCCACCTGCGCGAGATGTCCCGCCGGCTCGGCGGGCTGCGCGGCGACCTGACCTACCACCTGATGTCCGACCGGATGGAGCGCACGGTCTTCGACGTGAAGGCGCTGCGCCCGAACGTCGACTTCTACGCCGCCAGCGTCTACTACGCGCTGGGCATCCCGACCGACCTGTTCACCCCGGTGTTCGCGGTGTCCCGGATGGCCGGCTGGACCGCGCACGTGCTGGAACAGCAACTGGACAACCGGCTGATCCGCCCGGACAGCGAGTACATCGGGCCGGAGAAGCAGTCCTGGGTGTCGATCGAGGAGCGCTGAGAAACCACGATGGACGGCGCCGATCCCGATCCGGGCCAGCGGTCCGACCTGCGCCCGGAACTGGACCCGACGCCGCTCGCGGTGGCCCGGTACCCGGCCGGCTGGTGGCCGCCGGCCGCGGTCGGCACCTTCCTCGCGGTCGTGCTGGAGCCGGCGGAGACCTCGGTGATCGCGGCCGAGTCCGAGTTCGCCGCGCTGCCGCCGGCCGACACCGTCGAGCACGGCTGGCAGCGGATCACCTTCCCCGGCCCGCTGCCCTGGGAGGTGGTCGGCTTCCTGGCCGACGTGGCGAGCCGGCTGGCCGAGGCCCGCATCCCGTTCACCTCGATGTCCGGCTTCACCACCGACCACGTCCTGGTACGCAGCGCCCAGGCCGACGTCGCCCTCGCCGTCCTACGCGGCGAGCCCGCCCCCGACCTCCGCCCGAACGTGATCAACCCATGAGCGAGCGTGCGAGCGAATCATGGGCACAGGGCGCTTGGAGTCTCGTGCCGGGTCTGGACGCCCACTGTCGTGTGGCGCCCGCTCCACGCGGCGCGGCCAGCGGGGCGGAGCCGGCATGAGTAGGGGGCCAAGCGGGCATCACCGGTCGGTCGGCGGCGGGCTGCGGGGGGTCGACCTGCGGAACCTGCCGCTGATCGTGGTGCTGGCGATGGCCGTGACCGGCATCGCCTACGCCAGCGCGGTCCCGCCGCACTGGCTGCGCGGCGTGCTGCTGCTCGCGGTGGCACTGGTGCTGGCCGGCCTGCTCCGGCTGCTGCTGCCGGCGCGGCAGGCCGGCCTGCTCGCCGTCCGTGGCCGGTTCACCGACGTCCTGTGCTACGCGGGCAGCGGCGTCGCGATCATCCTGCTCGGCCTGGCGCTGCCCCAGCTGCCCAGCCAGTAGGCCGGCGGCCGCACACCGTCCACACGCGACGGTCACGGGTCCACGCCGGCCGGATCGTGAGCCGCGTCACGGCCACCCGGCCGGTGCCGGCGACGACCGGGTGACGCCGTAACGCGGTGGCAACTCGGCCGCAGCGGTAGGGATAGGCTCGCCGTATGACCACTCATCGCGTAACCCTGGTGCCGGGCGACGGTACCGGGCCCGAGCTCACCGAGGCGACCCGTCGGGTGCTCGAGGCCGCCGCCGGCACCGTCGGGTCGTCCTTCGACTGGGACGTTCAGCAGGCCGGAGTCGACGTGATGGAGACCGCCGGCACGCCGCTGCCGCCGGAGACCCTGGAGTCGATCCGGGCGAACCGCGTCGCCCTCAAGGGGCCGATCACCACGCCGATCGGCACCGGGTTCCGTTCGGTGAACGTGGCGCTCCGGCACGAGTTGGGTCTGTATGCGTGCCTGCGGCCGTGCAAGACCTACCCGGGCGTGCGGTCCCGGTTCGACCAGGTGGATGTGGTCCTGGTGCGGGAGAACACCGAAGACCTGTACGCGGGCATCGAGTACGAGGCCAACAGCGAGGACGCCGGCCGCGTCATCACGCTGCTCAACAGCCTGCAGAAGAAGCAGATCCGGCCCGACTCGGGGCTGTCGATCAAGCCGATCTCGGCGTTCGGCGCGGAGCGGATCATCCGGTACGCCTTCGAGTACGCCCGCGCCCACGGCCGGCGCCGGGTGCACGGCATCACCAAGGCGAACATCATGAAGTACACCGATGGCCTGTTCCTGTCGGTGTTCCGCGAGGTGGCCAAGGACTACCCGGACATCGAGCCGTGGGAGAACCTGGTCGACGCGACCTGCATGGGCCTGGTGCAGCGGCCCGAGGAGTGGGATGTGCTGGTGCTGCCGAACCTGTACGGCGACATCCTCTCCGACCTGACCGCCGGCATGGTCGGTGGCCTCGGCGTGGCGCCCGGCGCGAACATCGGCCCTGACTCGGCCGTGTTCGAGGCCACTCACGGCTCGGCGCCGAAGTACAAGGGCCAGAACAAGGTCAACCCGACCGCGATGATCCTGTCCGGCAAGCTGATGCTCGACCACCTCGGCGAGGAGCAGGCGGCGCGCAACCTGGAGAACGCGGTCTCGTCGGTGATCGCCGAGGGCAAGAGCGTCACCTACGACCTCAAGCCCACCCGGACCGACCCGACCGCCGTCGGCACCGCCGAGTACGCCGATGCGATCATCGAGAGGCTGGGGGCGTAACACCATGGCAGGGCGCAGGGGCAAGGTTTCCGTTATCGGGTCGGGTTTCTACGGCTCGACCACCGCCCAGCGGCTGGCCGAGTACGACATCTTCGACTCGGTCGCGCTGGTCGACATCATCGAGGGCAAGCCACAGGGCATCGCGCTGGACGTGAACCAGTCCCGGCCGATCGAGGGCTTCGAGACGCGGGTGCTCGGCTCCAACGACTACGACGTCACCGAGGGCTCGGACATCGTGGTGATCACCGCCGGGCTGCCGCGCAAGCCCGGGATGAGCCGGATGGACCTGCTGGAGACCAACGCCAAGATCGTTCGCGAGGTCACCGAGAAGGTCGTGGCGACGTCGCCCGGCGCGGTGCTGATCGTCGTGTCGAACCCGCTGGACGAGATGACCGCGCTCGCCGCGACGGTCTCCGGGCTGCCCCGGGCGCGCGTGATCGGCCAGGCCGGGATGCTCGACACGGCCCGGTTCAGCCACTTCGTGGCCGAGGAGCTCGACGTGCCGGTCGGCGCGGTGCGCACGCTCACCCTCGGCTCGCACGGCGACACGATGGTCCCGGTGCCGTCCGCCTGCACTGTGCACGGCAAGCCGCTGGACGAGCTGCTGGCCGCGGACCGGATCGACGCGCTGGTCACCCGTACCCGCAATGGCGGGGCCGAGGTGATCGCGCTGCTGAAGACCGGCTCGGCCTACTTCGCCCCGTCCGCGGCCGCGGCCCGGATGGCGCGCGCCGTCGCCGAGGACAGCGGCGCGGTGATGCCGGTGTGCACCTGGGTCGACGGCGAGTACGGCATCTCCGGCGTCTACCTCGGCGTCGAGGCCGAGATCGGTGCCGGCGGGGTGCGCCGCGTCGTCGAGCGTGACCTCACCGCCACCGAGCGAGCGGCGCTGGCCGCCGCCGCCGACGCGGTCCGCGCCAAGCAGGCCGACGTCGCGGGGATGTAGCTACTACCACGGCGGTGTCCGCGGGGGAACCGCTGTCTGTACGGGGATGAGTGTGACCCTCTACGGCATCGCACGTCCGGTAGTCAAGACTTTACTTTCCGCCAGCGGGAGGGCAGGCTTCCCCGGCATGAAGGGAGGCCGGGCGCGCCTGGCCAGCTAGCCTCCCCACCGACGTACTTCCCCGCAGGACGGGGGCGGTTGCCCAAAGCCGGGCCCGCCCCCGTCATCCAATTCCGGCCTCCAGCCGGTCGGTCCGCGGGCCGAGGTCACCACGGCGTCCTGCTGGGTATGTCAACGGTATGACTCCTGCTCGCGTGCGGCGTCCGACCTGGCGAGAGATGCCGTGGACGTATGCCGGCATGGTCATCAACGGCGTCGGCTTCGCCGGCCTGATCGCGAACGTGTTCGTGCACTCGCGCGGGCTGTGGTGGGCATGGCTCGCCCTCGTCGCGGTCGGGCTCGCGCTGCGCCTGCGGGGCCGGGCCCGCGGCGAGTCGGCGCTCCTCCGCGACTGGCAGCGGCGCTACGTCGAGGAGGTGTCACGCGCCCGCAGGCTGCGCGCCGGCGGACGGGACGGCGACGAAGTAGGCGGGCGGGGTGAAGCCGGCGCTGGCGTAGGCGGCGTCGACGGCGGCCCGCAGCGCTGATCCGGCCGCGTCTCCGGCCGGCAGCAGGGCGAGGACGCAGCCGCCGAAGCCGCCGCCGGTCATCCGGGCTCCCAGCGCGCCGGCGGACAGGGCCGCCTCCACGGCGGTGTCCAGCTGCGGCACGGTGACCTCGAAGTCGTCGCGCAGCGAGGCGTGCGACGCGGTCAGCAACGGGCCGAGGTCGGCCATCTGACCGGCCCGCAGCAGCGAGACCGCCCGCAGCACCCGGCCGTTCTCGGTGACCACGTGCCGGGCCCGGCGCCGCTGCACCTCGTCGGTGAGCCTGGCCAGCGCCGCGTCCAGGTCGGCCAGTTCGACGTCGCGCAGCGCCGGCACGCCGAGCGCGGCGGCGGCGGCCTCGCAGGCGCGCCGGCGGTCGGCGTACTCGCCGTCCACCAGCCGGTGCGGGCTGCGGGTGTCGATGACCAGGATGGCCAAGCCGGCGGCGGCCAGGTCCAGTGGCACCTGCTCGGCCAGCGGCCCGTCGCCGTCGCCGCGGATGTCGACGAACAGCGCCGCGCCGGCCGTGCAGAGCATCGCGGCGAGCTGGTCCATCGCACCGGTCGGCACGCCGACGAACTCGTTCTCGGCCCGCTGCGCCAGCCGGGCGAGCGTCATCGACGGCAGCGCCAGGCCGAGCACCTCGGCCAGCGCCGCCGCCACGCTGCACTCCAGCGCCGCCGACGACGACAGCCCCGCGCCCTCCGGCACCTGCCCGTCCACCGCGACGTCCGCGCCGCCGCCGACCGGGTGGCCGGCCTCGCGCAACGCCCACACCACCCCGGCCACGTAGGCGGGCCAGCCGTCCAGCCGGCCCGGCCGCAGGTCGGCCACCGGCACCTCGACCGCCTCGTCCGGCCGCTGCGCGGACCGCACCCGCAGCAGCCCGTCGCCGCGCGGCGTCACCGTCGCGGTCGTGCGGTAGGGCAGCGCGATCGGCAGCACGAACCCGTCGTTGTAGTCGGTGTGCTCGCCGATCAGGTTCAGCCGCCCCGGCGCGGTCCAGGTCGCGGTGGGCACCGCTACCGGCCCTGCTCGAAGGCCCAGGCGTCGGCGACCATCTCGTCCAGGCCCCGGGCCGGCTGCCAGCCGAGCTCGTCGCGGATCAGCGCGCTGGACGCGACCAGCACGGCCGGGTCGCCGGGCCGGCGCGGCGCCACCGTGGTCGGCACCGGACGGCCGGTGACCCGGCGGACCGCCTCGACCACGTCGAGCACCGAGTAGCCGGCGCCGCTGCCCAGATTGAAGATCCGGTGCCGGCCGGGCTCGGCGCCGGCCAGCGCCAGCAGGTGCGCTTCGGCCAGGTCGGCGACGTGCACGTAGTCGCGGACGCAGGTGCCGTCCGGGGTGGGCCAGTCGTCGCCGTAGACCTCCAGCGCCGGCCGGGTGCCGCGGGCCGCCCGCAGCGTCAGCGGCACCAGGTGAGTCTCGGTCGCGTGCCGCTCGCCGTACCCGTCCACCGCGCCGACCACGTTGAAGTAGCGCAGGCTGACCGCGCCGAGCCCGTGCGCGACGGCCTCACTCGTGATCATCATGTCGACCGCCAGCTTCGACGCCCCGTACGGGTTGGTCGGCGCGGTCGGTGCCCGCTCGGTGATCGGGATCTCGGTCGGCTGGCCGTAGGTGGCCGCGGTCGACGAGAACACCAGCCGGGGGACCGCGTGCTGGCGCATCGCGTCCAGCAGCGCCAGGGTGCCGGCCAGGTTCGTGTGCCAGTACCGCTCCGGATGCGCCACCGACTCGGCTACCAGCGCCTTCGCGGCGAAGTGCAGCACCCCGTCGAACTGCGGGCCGCTGCCCAGCACGTCGGCGGCGTCGGCCACGGCGCCGGTGACCAGCGCGGCGCCGGCCGGCACCGCGTCGCCGAAACCGGTGGACAGGTCGTCCAGCACGGTGACCGCGTGCCCCGCGCGCAGCAGCCGCAACGTGACCACGCTGCCGATGTAGCCGGCGCCTCCGGTGACCAGCAGCCGCATCCGGACCTCCCAAAGCCGTGGCCGTCGCCCCTTCGGCCGCCCACCCTAGACTGGGCGGATGGGCGGCCCGCTGCTCTACGTCCTGCTGGTGGTGGGTTTCGTGCTGCTCGGGGGCGCTTTCGCGGCCGCCGAGATCGCCCTGGTCTCGCTGCGCGACAGCCAGGTGAAGGCGCTGTCCGGGCGGGGCCGGCGGGGCCGCCGGCTGGCCAAGCTCGCCGCCGACCCGAACCGGTTCCTGGCCGCGGTGCAGGTGGGCGTCACGCTGGCCGGGTTCTTCTCGGCCGCCTTCGGCGCGACCACGCTGGCCCGGCCGGTGTCGGACTGGCTGGCCCGCCGTGGGGTCCGCGACGGCGTCGCCGGCCCGCTCGGGTTCATCCTGGTCACCGGCGCGATCAGTTACCTGGCGCTGGTGCTCGGCGAGCTCGCGCCGAAGCGGATCGGGCTGCAGCGGGCCGAGCGGGTGGCGCTGTTCGCGGCCGCCCCGCTGGACCGGATCGCGACCGCGGTCCGGCCGCTGATCTGGCTGCTGTCCCGGACCACCAACGGCGTGGTGCGGCTGGTCGGCGCCGACCCGGCGGCCAACCGCGAGTCGATCACCGAGGAGGAGCTGCGCGGGCTGGTCGCCGCGCACGAGTCGCTGTCCGGCGACGAGCGGAAGCTGATCGACGAGGTCTTCGCCGCCGGCGAGCGGCATGTCCGGGAGGTGATGTTGCCGCGCACCGAGGTCGAGTTCCTGGACGCGACGATGACCGTCAGCCGGGCCGCGAAGCTGGTGCTCGATTCGCCCCACTCGCGGTACCCGGTGGTCGGGCAGGACGTCGACGACGTGGTCGGCTTCGTGCACATCCGCGACCTGCTCGCGCCGGATCTCCCCGGCGGCCGGGCGGCCACCGTCGGCGGCCTGGCCCGGCCGGTGCGGCGGCTGCCGGGCAGCAAGAAGGTGCTGCCGGCGCTGTCAGAGATGCGCCGGGAGGGGCACCACCTGGCGATCGTGGTGGACGAGTACGGCGGCACCGACGGCATCGTCACGCTGGAGGACCTGATCGAGGAGCTGATCGGCGAGATCCGGGACGAGTACGACCGGCCGGGCCGCGGCCCCACCCAGCCCGGCGGGGTGCTGGACGTGGACGGCCTGCTCAACCTGGACGACTTCGCCGAGCAGACCGGGCTGCGGCTGCCCGAGGGCCCGTACGAGACCGCGGCCGGCTACGTGATGGCGGCGCTCGGCGCGCTGCCCGCCCTGGCCGACACGGTCCGCCTGGACGGCTGGACGCTCACCGTCACCGAGCTGGACGGCCGCCGGATCGCCCGGCTCCGCGTCATCCCACCCGAACCGCCCGCGGCACCGGCCACCGCCGACGTGGTCGAGCCGGCCGCGGCCGCCGGGCTGGCCGGTGCGCCCGGGAGCCCGACCGCCCGCGCCTCCTGATCATCGGCGCGTGCCGCCCGGCCGGCCGGGCCGCGGTGTCGGCGGGTGGGGGCGGCGCCGGCGGGTAGGCTGACCCGCCGGTAGGCGCCCGCGTGTCCCACAACCGGCGAGGCAACCGGCCGGGCGGATGGGGCGTCTGGACAGGGGTAGGAATCCGGGGACGGTGTGGCCGGTTCCCCTCGGGGTCGGCCGCGAGCGAGCTGACCGACAACTACATCCAGAGCGACACAGGCCGAGCGAACTGGAGACAGAGCCCCGATGACTGCCGACGACGCGCTGCACATCACCGGTGGCGTTCCGCTCTACGGCACCGTCCCGGTGCGTGGGTCGAAGAACGCCGTGCCGAAGATGATGGTGGCGGCGCTGCTCACCGAGCAGCCGGTGACCATTCGCAATGTCTCGTTCGTGCGCGATATCCACGTGGTGTCCGAGCTGGTCGAAGCGCTCGGCTCGGTCACGTCCACCAGCGTGTCCGCTGGTGAGGTCACGATCACAGCGAAGGACGTCCACGTCGCCGGCAGCAGCGACCTGGCCGACTTCCATAACCGCAGCCGAATCCCGGTGCTGACCTGCGCGCCGCTGCTGCACCGCACCGGCCGGGCGGAGATCTGGCGTCCCGGCGGCTGCAGCATCGGCGAGCGCCCGGTCGGCTTCCACCTGGAGGTGCTGCGCTCGTTCGGGGTCGACGCCGAGCGCACCGACACCGGCTACAAGCTGACCGCCCCGCGCGGCCTGTGCGGTGGCGTGGTCGACCTGAGCTACCCGAGCGTCGGCGCGACCGAGCAGTTCCTGCTCGGCGCCGTGGTCGCGGCGGGTGACTCGGAGCTGCGCAACGCCGCCACCGAGCCGGAGATCATGGACCTGATCGGCATGCTGCAGCGGATGGGCGCGCTGATCACGGTGAAGCCCAACCGCTCGATCCAGGTGACCGGCGTCCGGCACCTGCGCGGCGTCGACTACACCGCCGTGCCGGACCGGTTGGAGGCCGCGTCCTGGGCCAGCCTGGCGCTGGCCACCGACGGCCGGATCACGGTCTCCGGCGTCCGCCAGGGCGACCTGTCGACGTACCTGAACGTCTACCGCAGGGCCGGCGGCGACTTCGAGTTCTCCTCCGACGGCGCCGAGGTCACGTTCTGGCGGGAGCGCCCGATGCCGCGCCCGCTGGTCGTGGAGACCGACGTGCACCCCGGCTTCATGACCGACTGGCAGCCGCCCCTGGTCACCGCGCTCACCCAGGCCGACGGCGTCACCGTCCTGCACGAGACCGTCTACGAGGACCGCCTCGGCTACACCGAGGCGCTGCGCGCCCTCGGTGCCCAGATCCAGGTCTTCACCGAGTGCCTCGGCTCCACACACTGCCGGTTCGGCTCCCGCAACCACCGGCACTCCGCCGTCATCGTCGGCCCGGCCAAACTCCTCGGCACCGACCTGCACGTCCCCGACCTGCGCGCCGGCTTCTCCTACGTCCTCGCCGCCCTCGCCGCCCAGGGCAACTCCACCATCAGCGGCGCCTCCCTGCTCGACCGCGGCTACGAGAACTTCCGCGAAAAGCTCCTCTCCGTCGGCGCCAAACTCCACTGACCGGGCCGGCCGTCCGGTTCCGCCATTCCGCGAACCGCGGCTTACCGGTCAGAGCGGGTAAATCGGGAGTTTGGCGTCGAGGGCGGCGGCGAGGTGGGCGAGATCATCCGGATCGCTGGTGACGATCAGGGCGCCGCCCAGGGCGATGGCGGTGACGACGACGATCGCGTCGACCACGTCCCGGCTGCGGGCGACGCCGCAGGCAGCGCCGGCGGCGCGGCCGATCGACTCGGTGTCCGGCTGCAGGTGGCAGCCGCGCAGCAGACGCGAGAGCTGAGCTTGCGGTCCACCACGCCAGGCCTGTGCGAGGACGACGACCGGCACGACCGGCAATACGTCGGTCGACTTCAGTGTCCGGCGGTGGAACGCCCACATGGTTGGGTCACCGCGCTCGGCCGCCACCAGCGCACCGGTGTCATAGACGATGCCGGTCATCAGCCAGCGGCCCGCATCGATTCCTCGTCGAGCAGCCCGGCCGCCGCGAGTGCCGCGAGCGCGCGCTGGTCGGCTTCGACCGGGACCGCGCCGAACTCGGCCTCGTACTCGGCTACTCCGCGCAGACCGTCCTCGACCTTGGCGGCGTGTTCGGCGACCCGAACCACCCATTG
>JBBWZH010000454.1:0-8562 GCA_039648995.1 Mycobacteriales bacterium | reverse complement strand
TCACCGGCGGCACCATCGCCAAGGCGGCGGCAGCGGGGCACCGGGTCGTGGTGGTCGTCGCGACGCACGGGGAGGCCGGGCTCACCGACCGGACGTCCCGCGCGGGTCTGGGCGGCCGGCGGCGCGATGAACTGGCGGCGGCGTCGGCCATCCTGGGCGTGCGGCGGGTGGTCTGGCTGGGGTACGCCGATTCCGGGATGGTCGGCGCGCCCACCGCGGCGCCGGACGCCTTCGCGGCGGCCGACCCGGCGCGGGCCGCGGAGCGGCTGGCGGCGGTGCTGCGCGAGGAGCGCGCTGACGCGCTCACCGTGTACGACGGCGCGGGCGGCTACGGACACCCGGACCACGTCCAGGTGCACCGGGTCGGCGTCCGGGCCGCCGAACTGGCCGGTACGCCGGTCGTGCTGGAGGCCACCGTCGACCGCGACGCGCTGCTGCGGGTCGCCCGGCTGCTGGACCGGGTCCCGGTGCTGCGTGACCGGTGGCAGCGCCCGCCGCTGGACCGCGCTTACACCCCGCGCTCCCAGCTGACCCACCAGGTGGACGTGCGGGCGCAGATCGGGGCGAAACGGGCGGCGATGGCGGCACATGCCAGCCAGGCCACGGCCGACGTCGGCGCCCGCAGCCTCGCGCTGTTCCTGCGGCTGCCCGGCCCGCTGTTCGCCCGTGTGTTCGGCCGCGAGTGGTTCGTCGAACGCGGCCGGCCGGCCGGGCCGCCGCTGACCGACGACGTGTTCGCGTCCCTCGCCGCCGCGGGGCGGGCGGAGTGAACATCGCGCACGTCTGCGACTCGTACCTGCCGCGGCTGGGCGGCATGGAGATCCAGGTCGCCGAGCTGGCCGGCCGGCAGCAGGGCCGCCGCGACCGGGTGGAGGTGGTCACCGCGTCGGCCGGCGGCCCGGACCCCGACGACCCGGCGCTGCCCGTGCACCGGCTGATCGGCGCCGCGCACCCGCTCGCGGCCAGGCCGCTGGCGCCGGCTTCGGCGGTGCGGGTGGTGCGCGGCGGCGGCTTCGACGTGGTGCACGCGCACGTCGGTGTCGGCTCGCCGGTGGCGTTCGCGGCCGCCGCCGCCGCCGCTCGCGCCGGCATCCCGACCGTCGTCACGGTGCACTCGCTCTGGGCGTACGTCTACCCGGTGTTCCGTGCGGTCGACGCCGTCGGCGGGTTGTCGCGGCTGCCGATCCGGTGGACGGCGGTCAGCGCGGCGGCCGCCGCCCCGGTGCGCCGGCTGCTGCCGCCGGGCACGGCGGTGACGGTGATCCCGAACGGCGTGGACCCGGCGTTCTGGGTCGGCCCGCCGGCGCCGCGGGAACCCGGCACGGTCACGATCGCCGCCGCCATGCGGCTGACCGCACGCAAGCGCACGCTGCCGCTGCTGCGGATGCTGCGGGTGGCCCGGGCGGTGGTGCCGGCGGAGATCCGGCTGCGGGCGGTGGTGGTCGGCGCCGGCCCCCGCTGGGCGGCCGCGCAGCGCTACCTCGACGAGCACGGCATGAGCTCCTGGGTGCGGCTGCCCGGCCGGGTCACCCGGCTGGACGTGGCCCGGCTGTACCGGTCCGCCGACCTGTTCGTGGCACCGGCGGACCTGGAGTCCTTCGGCATCGCCGCGCTGGAGGCCCGCTGCGCCGGGCTGCCGGTGCTGGCGAAGGCCAGCGCGGGCGTCGGCGAGTTCGTCCGGCACGGGCACGAAGGCATGCTCGCCCGGGACGACGCGCAGATGGTCGAGCAGCTGGTCCGGTTGGTGACCGACGGCGCGCTGCGGGAGTCGATCCGCCGGCACAACCTGCGCACGCCGTGCCCGGTCACCTGGGACGCCGTGCTCACCCGCACCGACGCCGCCTACGCCGACGCCGCGCTGGCTGCCCGCCGGCGCCCCGGCCACGGCGCCCGACGCCGCGGCGGCGACGACCGCTTGGCGGGCGGCGCCCAGGTGCCGCGTCCCAGTGCGACCACCAGCAGCGCGCCGACCGGCTGTTGAGGACACCGCCGGCCCGCCGCCGGCGAGGAGGGCTGCGACTCCGGCCAGCGACGCCGACGGACTACTTCTGCCAGCCGACCGTCTCGGGCAGGGCGTGCCGAAGATGGTCGCGCCGATGTTGGCCAACCCCGTGGGCACGGCGTAGATCGACGGGGCTCGCCCGGCCGACCCCCTGCGCGGTCGCGTGTCGGCTAGGCGGCGTCGGCCTCCGCCGCCAGCTCGTCCATGGCCGGGCCCGGCTCGGCGACGACCTGCGCAGGCCGCAACACGGTGCCGCCGAGCACGACCGCGGCCAGCACGAGGGCCGCGGCGACACCGAAGGCGAGGTGGTAGCCGCCGGTCAGCGCCACCGGGCCGGGTTGGCCGGCCTCCAGCAGGTGATTGGTGCGCGAGGTCGCCAGGGTGGCCAGGACGGACAGGCCGAGCGCGCCGCCGACCTGCAGGGTGGTGTTCGCCAGCCCGGAAAGCAGGCCGGAGTCCTCGGCGGTGGCGCCCGACATGGCCAGCGATGTCACCGCCGGGAAGGCGAGCCCCGCACCGACGCCGAGCAGCAGCATCGGCGGCAGCACGTCGATGAGGTAGTCGCCCTGCACCGGCGCCCGGGTGAGCAGCGCCAGCCCGGCGCCGACCAGCAACAGGCCGGGCAGCAGCACGGCCCGCTCGCCGAACCGGGTGTTCAGGCGGGCCGAGAAGCCCAGCGAGAGAGTGCCGATCCCGACCGAGACCGGCAGGAACGCCAACCCGGTCTGCAGTGCGTCGTAGCCGAGGATCTGCCGCAGGTAGAGCACAGCGAGGAAGAACATGCCGAGCAGGCCGGACACCATCAGGGCCTGCACGAGGTTGGCACCGGTGACGGCACGGGAGCGGAACACCCGTAGTGGCAGCAGCGGCCGGGCCGCCGTGGCCTGCCGGGCGACGAAGCCGGCGAGCAGGGCGGCCGAGACCGCGCCGAGCCCGAGTGTGTGCGCGGACGTCCAGCCGTAGCGGACGGTCTCGACGATCGTGTAGACGCCGAGCATCAGCGCGGCGGTGACCAGCGCGGCACCGGCGACATCGGCGCCGCCCTCGGCCCGCTCGGGCTGGCTGGCATGGCCTGGGTGGTCGGCGGCCAGCACCCGGACGGCCAGCACCGCGGTCGCGACGCCGACCGGCACGTTGACGAAGAAGATCCAGTGCCAGCTGATGGTCTGGGTCAGCACCCCGCCGGCGAGCAGGCCGATGGACGCACCGGCGGAGGCGATGAAGGCGTAGACGCCGATCGCGGCGGCCAGCTCCCGCGGCTGCGGGAACATCGTCACGATCATGCCGAGAATCACCGCGGAGGCGGTCGCGCCGCCGACGCCCTGCACGAACCGCGCGGCGATCAGCATCTCCGGGCTGCCAGCCACCCCGCACAGCAGCGAGGCCGTGGTGAACACAGCGAGGCCGGCCAGGAACACGCGCTTGCGGCCGAGCAGGTCGCCGAGCCGGCCGGCCAGCAGCAACAGGCCGCCGAACGCGATCAGGTACGCGTTGACCACCCAGGCCAGGCCGTTCTGGGTGAAGCCGAGATCACTCTGGATGGACGGCAACGCCACGTTCACGATGGTCTGGTCGAGGATGACCATCAGCGTTCCGGTGCAGAGCACGGCCAGCGCCGGCCAGCGCGAGCCGATGATGGACGGGACGGTGCGAGCCACGGGGTCGCCCTCTCCTGGTCGATGTACAGGCCAGGTACGACCGTAGCAGATGGTTTTGTTCAGAACTATTTGTTACGGGACCACCTGCGGTTGCCGCGGAGCCCGCCGCCGGACCGGCCGGTCGCACTGCACCGGGGTGGCCAGCCGCCCACCGGGACGGATCAGCCGCGCCAGCCCGCTGACAAGCGCCGCCCGCTCGGCGGCCGGGAGCGACCCGAGCACGTCCGCGTAGATACCGGCGACGATGCCTTCCGCTGCCGCGACGGCCTGCTCCCCTGCCGCGGTGACCGAGATGATCCGGGCCCGCCGGTCCGAGCCGGACAGCCGCCGCTCGGCCAGCCCGGCCCGCTCCAACTCGTCGACGGTCACCACCATCGTGGTCTTGTCCAGCGCGCACACGTCGGCCAGCTGGGTCTGGGTGAGCTCGCCGGATCGTGCGCTGGTCAGCACGCAGTACGCCCGGGGCGAGATCCCCACCGAAGCCAGCCCGGCCGTCATCTCGGTGGTCAACGCATGGCTGGCCTGGGACAGCAGGAACATCAGGTCCGAGAAACAGTCCGCCGCCGCATTCGCACCCATGACGCCAGCGTAACAAAAACGTCCGCCGAGAAACTATCTCGCTATAGAACAGTTGCCCTGGTCAACCAGCGCCGAGCGGCGACGGCCGCCCACCCCGGCCTCGCGACAGCCCTCGCCCGTCCCTGCACACCGCCGCCCCCGAGCACGGCACTAGCATCGTCGTGATGGTGACCGAGGTGAAGGCGCCGGACGAGCCGTCCACGTCGCTCAGCGACCCGCGACAGCTGGCGGAGTCCTATTTGGACTACTGCCGGGACGCGGTGCTGCGCAAGATCGACGGGTTGTCCGAAGTGGACCTTCGCACCAGCAGGCTGCCGTCCGGGTGGGCGCCGCTGGACCTGCTGGTCCACCTCACCTGGATGGAGCGTCGCTGGTTCCGCTGGGACTTCGCGGGCGACCCGATGCCGCGGCCGTGGGGCGACCGCACGCCGGACGGGCGGTGGCAGGCGCCGCCGGGCATCCCGACGGCGCAACTGCGGGCCGAGTACGTGGCCCAGTGCCAGGTGTCCCGGGCCACGGTCGCCGCCGCCGCACTGACCGACCGGGCCCAGCCCGGCGGCCGGTTCGCCACCACCGAGGAAGCGCCGACGCTCGCCTGGATCCTGTTCCACGTGCTGTACGAGTACCAGCGCCACGCCGGCCACCTCGACATCGCCCGCGAGCTGACCGACGCCGTGATCGGCGAGTAGCCCGCCCGGCAGGGCTCGACGATCGCTACAGTCCGGCGACATGTCGGCGATCACGACGCGCGCAGTCGGGTACCCAGCCGACGGCCTGACGATGATCGGGCACCTCGCACTGCCGGCCGGTATCGACCGCCGGCCCGCGGTCCTTCTCGGGCCCGAAGGCCCAGGGCTAAACGACTTCCAGCGCCGCCCGGCCGACGCCCTCGCCGAGCACCGGCGCCTCGTGTGCCTCGTTCACCTTCCCGGACCGGTTCCTGCGGCACTTCGACAACACCTCTGCGTCGCCGGCGACGGCGGCAGCGACGGCCTGGACAGCAGCACGTCCTGGGCCGCGGATGGGAGCTGGGCGGTCGGTTCGCCCTGGACGCCGTGACCGCTGCGCCCCGCGACCCGCTCAGCCGAACGTGAACGCCAGCGGCAGCACAGCCACCACGGCCGCCGCCCACAGCCCGTAGGCCGGCAGGTAGGTCGTCTGCCAGCGCTCCAGCCGGTGGAAGACCTCGCGGCCAATGAGGAACCGCACCGACAGCCACGCGGCGGCGGCCAGGTTGACCAGCAGCACCAGGTTCAGCCCGAGCGCGGCCACCCGGTTCGCCGTCCAGCCCAGGTCGCCGATCCGGGCCACCATCGCAGCCAGCACCACCGCGTCCAGCACCAGTGCGGCGAGGACCGCGACCAGTTGCAGCCTGTCCAGCAGGCCCGGCGGCCGGCCCGGGTCGCGGGCCGAGGTGCCGTAGAGCACCAGCCCGAGCACCAGCACCAGCAGCGCGTCGAACACGCCGATGACCTCGCGGTGGAACCCGCCGGTGACCGCGACCGCGGTGTAGGTGACCGCGGAGACGGCCAGCACCGCCGCGACAAGCGGGGTGAAGACCGCGGTGAGCACCGGCGCCATGTTCTCCACCACGTCCTGCTTGGCCTCGACCAGCCAGGCCGCGACGACGACGGCCCCGGCCGCGCCCGATGGCAGCACCCACTCCAACAGCGGCTCGACCGCGCCCGGCGCCACCGGATCCAGAACGGCGCCCGTCAGCCCCATCAGCACGCCGCCGCCGATCGCGATCAGCGTGTAGTACACGACCCACTCGCCGGTGAACCGGACCAGGTCCATCCGGCGCTCGTGTGAACGCCAGGTCCCGGCCATGAACGCGTACCCGACGGCGAACCACAGCACCACCGGCAGGTGCAGCACGGCGAGCAGTTCGGTGACCGACACCGGCTCCGTGCCGAACTCGACCGCCGACCGGCCGGGCTCCACGGGTAGCCATTCACCAGCGCGGCGCCGAGCACGAACGGCACCGCGGTCACCAGCAACTGGCGGCGTCCCAGCCCGCGGCGCAGCGCGAACCAGGCGGCCACCGACGGCAGCACCAGCAGCGCCGCGTTCCGCAGCCGGAACCCGTCCACCTGCTCGGGGTCGAGCCACAGCTCGGCCACCCGCGGCACCTGGATCGCCACCGCGGCCAGCACCGCGAACACCAGGGCGCTGGTCAGCCCACCCGCGGCCGGCTCCGGCTCGTCCTGCGCGGCCAACACCAACTGCTTCCACAACCGGCCGCTGTGCTCGCGAGCGAACTCGTGCGAGAGCGTGTCGACCGCGCCCATCCGCTTGACCGCGACCAGGAACGCCTCGTCGTCGGCCAGCCCGACGCGTTCCAGCGCGTCGATCTGCTCGCGCAGATGGCCCTCCAGCTCCTCGACGTCCGGCCCGGTCAGCCCGCGGGACCGGCCGACGTGGTCCCGCCACTCGCTGATCTGGTGCTCCAGCGCCGCCACCTCACACCGTCCCGAGGGTGGGCCCGGACGGGCCGACCGGCGCAGCCGCCACACGCTGCAACACGCCGCTGAGGGCCTTGGTCACGGTGGCCCACTGCCGCCGCTGGTCGGCCAGCACGGTGCGGCCGGCGTCGGTGACCGCATAGTACTTCCGGCGCCGGCCCTCCGGTGGCACCCGCCAGGCGGTGATCACCCACCCCTGCCGCTCCAGCCGGTGCAGCAGCGGGTACAGCATCCCGTCGCTCCACTCCAGCTCGCCGCCGGACAGCTCGCGCACCCGCCTGGACAGCGCGTACCCGTAGCTCTCCCCCTCGGCGAGGATGGCCAGCACCAGCGGGGTCGCCGACGCCGCCACCAGGTCCTTGTCGATGTGCACGGAGCGACTATACCTAACAGCTCTATGCATGGCAGCGCAAGGGCTCGGTCGCCCTCGGGCGGCCTCCCGGGCACCCACGGGTAGCGGGGCGAAGCCACGGTTCCGGAGAAGAGCCAATACCTGGAAAGACAATCCCGGCCCCGTCCAGGCCAGCGCCGGGCCCGCCACGCGGGTCGGCCCGGACCCGCTGACCGGCGGCGTGTTTGCGGCGTTGGTCAGGCCCTCCTGGATCACCCGGTACGTCGTACGGGCTACCGCCGGCGGTGCCGCGGCCAGCACGGTGAGCACGGCCGCGGTGGCGATCGGCCGCCACAACATCAGCGGCGCCAGCAGCCAGCTCAACACGCCGACCGTGAGGTCGAGGGCGAGCAGCGAGCTGGGCGCGCGATCGCCCCACCAGGACAGGATCGTCACCGCGATCAGCACGCCGGATGTGCCCAGGATCACGGCGACTGCGGCGGCGCCGGGGGGCGGTGCCGCTGTCCGGCCCGATCGGGGAGCTGATCAGCGGCTAATCGGAGGAAGCCGGGGCCGATACCTTCTAAAGTTGGTGGCCGGGTCCCCGAAAGACGGTACCGGCGCAGCTGACGGTCCGATGTGTTCAGCCCGCCCGGACCGCGACGCTGATCGGCATGACGAACGACACGCAGCAGTCCGAAATGACCTCGACTTCCGCACGGCGTACGGGCCGTGCGATCACCGTGGCTGCCGGAGCGGCCGGCGCTCTACTCCTGTGGGCCGTCAACGACCCGTGGGCCGGCATCGATCTGGCCGTCCGCCGGGGCGACACCACCCAGCACGTCAGCCCGGTCGCCGTCGTGGTGACCGCGCTGATCGCCGGCCTGGCCGCCTGGACCCTGCTCGCGCTGCTGGAGCGGACCGTCCGCCGTCCGGTCCTGCCGTACCGGATCATCGCGTCGATTGTGCTGATCCTCTCGCTGGCCGGGCCACTGGGCGGCGGGGTAGACACGAGCAGCCGGCTGCTGCTGGTCGGCATGCACCTGACCGTCGGCGCCGCCCTGATCGGCGGCCTGCCCAGTCGGCGGAACTACCGATGAGGACGGACACCGTGCCGATCGGATACGTCATCTCCGTCGCACTCCTGGCGTTCTGCACCGTCACCGCCGTGATCGGGCCACGACCTGCCCACACGACCCAGAGCTACTGGGGATTCTGGGTCACCTTCTTGATCAACGAGCTGCCGTTCCTCGCCCTCTACGCGCTGGCCGCGGACAGCGTCCTCGCGTTCGTGCAGGGCGACCTCGTCTCGCCCGGCGGCCTGGTGGCGTTCACCGTCGCGGTGCTCAGCGCGGCCGGTCTCGCCGTCCTGATCCGCCGCGCGCTCGCGACCGGCGCGGTGCTGCGGCGGGCACTCGCCGACGGCGCCGGCATCCAGCTGCGGCCGGCGCGCCGGCCGTGGGCGCACATCCTGCTGGCCCCGTTCACCGTTGGGCGCCGCGACGTCGTCCGGGTCGGGAACCTCGC
>JBBWZH010000437.1:0-3072 GCA_039648995.1 Mycobacteriales bacterium | reverse complement strand
GGTGACATCCAGGCACTTGCCGCTGTGCCGGGCCACCAGCGTGGTGCTGCCGCCGGTGCCCGGTTGCACCGCGCCGGCCGCGGTGTCGATGGTCAGCTGCGGCGACCAGGCCATCGACATGCTGGTGTTGGACGGGAACCGCAGCGCCAGCCAGACGTACTGCGAGTCGTTCACCCGGCCGCCCCAGGCGCCGGCCCAGCGGTCGCCGAGGTAGAGGTACGAGGTGCCGGTCGAGCCCGCGACCGGTAGTACGTAGGCGGTCTGCGAGTCGGACGCGGTGCCGTCGCCGACGTTCTGCAGCCCGGTCCACGGGCCGGTGATGCTGCTGGCGGTCGCGTACTTCTGCTGGTTCGGCGCCCACCCGGTGGCCGCCGAGGTGAGCATGACGTAGACGCCGTTGCGCTTGAACAGCGCCGGCGCCTCCCGGAACGAGCCCGGCCACAGCGTCTGCACCAGCCCGCTGATGCCCAGGTAGTCCGGGGTGAGCCGGTAGAGGTTCAGGTCGGCGTTCTCGCGGGCCGCCGACGCCATGTACGCGGTGCCGTCGTCGTCCCGGAAGATCGTGATGTCGCGGGACATGTTGTTCAGCGGCCGGAAGCTGCCCCGGTAGCTGTATGTGCCGTCCACCGTGCTGGCGGTGGCGACCGCGGCCAGCGCCTGGCTGTAGTCCGCGCCGTTCTCCTTGTGCATCCACATGACGTACTGCCCGGTCGCGCTGTTGAAGATCACCTTGGGCCGCTCGACCTTGGCCACCGCGAGCTCGGCCGCGGACGACTGGGTCAGCACGTTGTTGCGGAACTCCCAGGTGCGCAGGTCGGCCGACCGGTACACCGACACCGCCTTGAACGTCCCGTCCGGGTTCCGGTTCTCGCCGAACCAGTAGTAGAAGCCGCCGACCGCGATCACCCCGCCGCCGTGCGCGTGGACGACGTTCCCCGCCGTGTCGGTGAACTGCGTCCCGTTGGCCACGGCGACCGGCGCGGCGACCGCCGGCCCGGCGGCCACGAGGCCACCCGCGAGGCCGCCGACCGCCAGCAGAGCCACCACGGCCAGCCGCGACACCTGGCGCGGACGAGGCAACGACATCCCGGCCTCCCACCATCTGGACCGGCCCGCCACGCCCTGGAGGCCCGCGACGGAACCGGACATCGGTCACAAGGCTCCGCGCAGCCGTACGAACAGGCTAATTCATCGACTGTCACGACGGCAGTACCGCGACACGGCCGTACCCGGGTCCGGCCTCAGCGGCCGATCGCGGCGATGTGGATGGCGGTGTCGTCGGGCATCGCCCGGGAGATGATCAGGTAGGTGGGCCGGAAGTCGGCCGGCACGGCGAAGCAGACCGAGCCGGTGATCGTGCGGTGCTCGGCGGTGCCGTGTCCGTCGAAGCCGGCCGAGCCGGCGCAGTCGGCGGCGTGCACCAGCGCGGCCCGGCCCGGGCCCCGGCCGATCAGGTCGAGCGGCACGTAGCCGGTGCTGTCGTCCCCCGTGAACGTGGCCGCGATCGGCACGGTGAGGACGTGGAAGCCGGGTAGCCACCCGGCCGCGCCGGCTGGCGGTTGGTCGGTCAGCGCGCCGGTGACCCGCAGCGTGAACGCACCGACCGCGACGGTCGTCGCGGTGCCGGCGGTGTGCTGCGGGAAGTGCTTGGAGTCGCCGTAGATCTGCATGCCGATGTCGTCCGACAGCGGTTGGGTGTGCGCGATCTGCGGGCCGTGCAGCCGGATCAGGCCGACCAGCACCAGCGCGCCGGCGGCCACGACAACGGCGATCGACGGCTGCGGGACGCGCCAGATCGGGCGCGCCCAGGTCGCCGCGGAAGCCAGGATCAGTCCGGCCAGCCCCAGGCTCAGCACCCGCAGCGTGGTGAGCCGCAGGTTGACGTCGGTGTCGGCGGTTCGCACGCCGACGACGTCACCGGTGGCGCGTGAGGTGGTCACCAGCACCGGGTCGCCGTAGGACACCTCCCGGTACAGCGACCATCCGGTGCCCAGCCGCAGCGCCCGGCCGTCCTCGGCCCGCGCCTCGGCCCGGTACGACGCCTGGTTGTGGCCCCTGGTCCGGTACTCGGTCCGCTGCGACAGCGTCACGACCGCCCGGGACGTCGTGGTCGGCGCGACCGCGTCGGTGATCCAGACCGCTGTCAGCGCCGCCGTGGCACCCGTCAGCGCGACGGCCAGCAGGGCCAACCACACCGGCAACCGTCGGCCGGGCGCGCCGGCATCCCCGACCACGGTCTCTCCGGTGATGTCCACGTCCGGCAGACGATAACCGGCCGGTACCCGGGCCACTGCGCCACGTCAGCCGTTGCCCAGCCTGACGGTCGGCCGCGGCGTACTCGTCGGGCACGGGCCGACCGTGGGGCAGGGCGGTGTGGTCGGGCCGGTGGGCCGCGGCGTACTCGTCGGGCACGGGCCGACGGTCGGGCAGGGCGGTGTGGTCGGGCCGGTGGGTCGCGGCGTGCTCGTCGGGCACGGACCGACCGTGGGGCACGGGCGGATAGTCGGGCACGGGCCGACGGTTGGGCACGGCGGGATGGTCGGGCCGGTGGGCCGCGGCGTACTCGTCGGGCACGGGCCGACCGTGGGGCACGGCGGGGTGGTGGGGCACGGGCCGACCGTGGGGCACGGCCGGATAGTCGGGCACGGGCCGACCGTGGGGCACGGCGGGGTGGTGGAGCACGGGCCGACGGTCGGGCAGGGGGCGGCGAGCGGCCCGGATGCCGGGCGGGGCAGGGCACCGGCGGCACCGGCGATCAGCACCAGGGTGCCGATGATGACGGTTGCCGCCGCGAGCAGGCGCGGGGTGAGCCTGATCCGTCGCGTACGTTGCATTGCCGCAGGACCTCCGTGTCAGCCGACGTGGGCCGACCCTAGGGCCGCGTGCTGCGCGGCCGGCAGACAGCCGGCATAGCCCGCCCCAACGGGCAGCGTGGGCGCGCAAACTCGGATGCGGCAGGGGAAGGGCGCGGCTACGGTGACCGCCCGTGGCCGACGTTGAGTCCGCCCGCGAGGACGCCGGCCGCTGGCGGACCGCGGTCGACTACGACTCCACCGAGGGCGGCACGGTCAC
>JBBWZH010000420.1:0-27772 GCA_039648995.1 Mycobacteriales bacterium | reverse complement strand
GGGGTCACGGTGTCGCTCCGGCCGCGGCGAGCAGCAGGCCGAGGCGGTGCGCGGCCAGGTCCGGGTCCGGCAGCAGCCGCGCGGAGTTGGCCAGCTCGAACAGCCTGGACAGGTGCACGACCGAGCGTGCCGACTGCAGCCCGCCCACCATCGTGAAGCCCGGCTGCTGGCCGGTGAGCCAGGCCAGGAACGCGATGCCGGTCTTGTAGTAGTAGGTCGGCGCCGCGAAGACGTGCCGGGCCAGCGGCAGCGTGTTCGCCATCTCCCGGTCGTACCCGACCAGGTCGTCATCGTCCAAAGCGGACAGTGCCGCCGCGGCGCCCGGTGCCACGGCGGCGAAGGCGCCCAGCAGCGCGTCCGAGTGGTGCGTGCCGTCGCCGCGGATGAGCTCGGGATAGTTGAAGTCGTCGCCGGTGTAGAGGCGCACGCCCGCCGGCAGCAGCGCCCGCAGGCCGATCTCGTGCTCGGCGGACAGCACCGAGACCTTGACACCGTCGATGCGGTCGGCGTGCGCGTGCACGAGTTCCCCGAAGGTGGCCGTCGCGGTGGGCAGGTCGTCCGACCCCCAGTAGCCGCGCAGCTGCGGGTCGAACGCCGCGCCCAGCCAGTGCAGGATCACCGGCTCCCGCACCTGCGCGAGCAGCGTGGCATACCCGCGCAGGTAGTCGTCGGGGCCGATGGCCACCCGGGCGAGTTGGCGGGACGCCATCAGCACCACCTGCGCGCCGGTGCCCTGGACGAACTCGATCTGCTCGGCGTACGCGTCGATGGCCCCGGCCACCGTGGTCAGGTCCGGCCGGTGGTCGGTTCCGGCGCCGGCGGCGATCCGGGCGCCGAACTCCCGCGCCTGCGCGGCGCTGCGGCTGATCAACTGCCGGGCGGCGGCCCAGTCCAGGCCCATGTTCCGCTGCGCCGTGTCCATCGCCTCGGCGATGCCGAAGCCGTACCGCAGCAGGTGCCGGCGGAACGCCAGCGTGGCCGTCCAGTCCAGCACCGCGGGGGCGCCCGGCACGTTCTCCGCGAGCGGGTCGGCGACGACGTGCGCGGCGGCGAACGCCACCCGGCAGCGGTACGGCTTCGGGTGTTCTGGCCAGCGCCGCGGTGGCCGCAGTTCGACCGTGCGCCAGCCGGCGGCGGCGTCCGGCACCGCGACCGTGGCCACTCAGGACACCTGCCGCTCGATCTCGACCCGGCGGCCCTCGGCGGACGAGCGCAGGCCGGCCTCGACCAGCCGCAGACCCCGCACGGCGGCATCGAAGTCGTACGGGTGCGGCCGGCCAGCGTCCACATCGGACAGGAACTCGGCCCACTGGGCGCGGAAGCCGTTGCCGGCCGGCTCGGTGCCCGGCACCTCCAGCCACTGCCCGCGGAAGTCCTGGTCGGTCGGCACGTCCGGGTTCCACACCGGCTTGGGCGTGCACGCGGCCGGCTGGACCCGGCAGTGGAACAACCCTGCGACGGCCGAACCGGCGGTACCGTCCACCTGGAACTCGACCAGCTCGGTCCGGTTCACCCGGACTGTCCAGGAGGAGTTGATCTGGGCGACGATGCCGCCGTCCAGCTCGAAGATGCCGTACGCCGCGTCGTCGGCGGTCGCCGCGTAGTGGTTGCCCTGCTCGTCCCAGCGGTCCGGGATGTGCCGGACCGCCTTGGCGGTGACCGCGGCCACCGGGCCGAAGAGGTTCTCCAGCAGGTAGTTCCAGTGGCAGAACATGTCCAGCACGATGCCGCCGCCGTCCTCGGCCCGGTAGTTCCAGCTGGGCCGCTGCGCCGGCTCCACGTCGCCGGCGAAGACCCAGTAGCCGAACTCGCCGCGTACCGACAGGATCCGGCCGAAGAAGCCGGAATCGACCAGCCGCTTGAGCTTCTTCAGGCCGGGCAGGTAGAGCTTGTCGTGCACGACGCCGTTGACCACGCCGGCGGCCTGCGCGGCCTCGGCCAGCTCCCGGCCGTCGGCGACCGACTCGGCCAGCGGTTTCTCGGTGTACACGTGCTTTCCGGCCGCGATCGCGCTGAGGATCGCCTTTTTCCGGCCCCCGGTCGTCTGCGCGTCGAAGTACACGGTCGCGGCCTCGTCGGCCAGCGCCGCGTCCAGGTCGGTGGTGTAGGCGGCGATGCCGTGCGCCGAGGCGATCTCGGCTAGCTTGCTGTGGTTGCGCCCGACCAGGACGGGTTCCACCTGCAGCCGGCCGCCGTCCGCGGTGGGCAGGCCGCCGGCGTCCCGGATCGCCAGCACCGACCGGAGCAGGTGCTGGCGGTAGCCCATCCGGCCGGTCACGCCGTTCATGATGATGCGCAGGTTTCGGGTCGCCATGGTTACCTCTTCGGGGAGAGCGGGCGGTCCGCGGGCCTCGGCCCGAGCAACGCAAGCGCTTTCGTGAAGCGCTTACGTACGATAGACTCGGCGTCTCGAAAATGGCAAGCAGGGCACGTTCGGCGCCGCGGGACACCATGGGGGAGCATGTCGTATGCCCAGACCTCGCTCCACCCTGCGGCTCGTCGACGTGGCCGAGCGGGCCGGTGTCTCGCTGGCCACGGCGTCCCGCGCGCTGGCCGGGCGGGAAGGGGTGAGCGAGCAGGTCGCGAACCGGGTCCGCCAGATCTCCGCTGATCTCGGCTATGTCGCCAACCTGCACGCGCGGACGCTGGCCGGCGGGTCCACGTCGACCGTGGGGCTGATCGTCCACCAGATCGACGACCCGTACTTCTCCGAGATCGCCAGCGGCGTCATCCGGGCGGCCGGCGAGCAGGACCTGATGGTGCAGATCTGCCACTCGGCCCGTGACCCGCGCCAGGAGCTGCGGCAGATCCGCAACCTGATCGCGCAGCGGGTCCGGGTCATCATCATCGCCGGCTCCGGCTACGTCGACCCCCGCCTGCAGGCGGAGTCCAAGGCGGAGCTGGCGGCATTCCAGGCGACCGGCGGGCGGGTCGCCGTGATCGGCCGGCACGCCCTGCCCGCCGACGCGGTGCTGCCCGACAACGTGCCGGCCGGCCGGGTGATAGCCGAGCACGTACTGTCGTTGGGTCATCGCCGGATCGCCGTGGTGGCCGGCCCGATGCGGCTGACCACGGTCACCGACCGGACGGCCGGCGTCGCCCTCGCGCTGGAACGCGTCGGGCTGTCGCTGCCGGCGTTGCCGGTCGTGGAGACCGACTTCACCCGGGAGGGCGGGCGCACCGGCGCCGAGCGGATCCTGACCGAACACCCGCGGACCACCGCGATCATCGCGCTGAACGACGCGATGGCCATCGGCGTGCTCTCCGCCCTCCGCGCCGCCGGCATCCGGGTGCCGGCTCAGATATCGGTGGCCGGGTTCGACGACGTGTCGGTGGCCGCCGATCTCGCGCCGAGCCTCACCACGGTTCGCCTGCCGATGGCCGAGATGGGGCAGTTGGCGCTGGCGATGGCGCTGCGCCCACGTTCGTCCCGGGCTCGGCGCAAGTCCACCGGGCACCAACTGGTCGTGCGCGATTCCACCGGCCCGGTGCGGCGGTCCTGAGTCGCCGCCCGCCCGGGGGTGCCGCCGCCGGCGGCTGATGCCGCCGGCGCGGCCGCTCCGGTGAACGCGCCGTCCGGATCCGTGTCATGCCCGCGCACCGATAGGGTTGGCGGATGACCAAGCGGATCGTCAGCACGGGGGAGGCGCCGACCTCGCCGCTCTACAGCCAGGGCGTGCGGGTCGGGTCGACGATCTACGTGTCGGGGATGACCGGGGTCGACGCGGCGACCAAGGAGATGGCGGGCGGGACGATCCAGGAGCAGACCCGGCAGGCGCTGCGCAACTGCGCGGCGGTCGTCGAGGCGGGCGGGGGCACGCTCGCGGATGTCGCGCAGGTCACCGTGCTGCTCGCGGATCCGGCCGATTTCGCCGGCATGAACGAGGAGTACGCCAGGGTGTTCGCGACCGAGCCGCCGGCCCGCGCGGTCACCAAGCTCGGGGTCGAACTGCCGAACGTGCTCGTGTCGATCATGATGACCGCGCACGTCGACGGCTGAAGTCCGGCCTGCCGCCGGTGCTCGCGCCCGCCGGCGCGGCCGACGCCGGCTGACCGCGGCTCCGGGCGGTGGCAGGCTGGGGGCACCAGGGAACGGAGGGGTGCGCCGGTGACTTCGCGACCGCTGCGGAAGTTGGGCTTCCTGACCATCGGCCTGTTCGACGGGGCCGATCCCCGCCGGGGCCACGAGTCGACGTTGGAGATCATCGAGCTGGGCGAGCGGCTGGGGTTCGACAGCGCCTGGGTACGGCACCGGCACCTGCAGTACGGCATCTCCTCGCCGGTCGCCGTGCTGGCGGCGGCCTCCCAGCGCACGAGCCGCATCCAGCTCGGCACCGCCGTCATCCCGCTGGGCTGGGAGAACCCGTTGCGGCTGGCCGAGGATCTGGCCACTGTGGACATCCTGTCCGGCGGCCGGCTCAACCCCGGTATGAGTGTCGGCCCACCGATGCACTACGAGCGGGTGAAGCAGGCGCTGTACCCCGACACCGGCGATGCGGAGGACTTCAGCTACGCCCGGGTGCGGCGGCTGCTCGACCTCGTCCGGGGCGAACCGGCCAGCGACTTCAGCGGGCAGGAGGGCTTCGAGGTGTTCTCCGACCGCGTCCAGCCGCACTCACCGGGCCTGGGCCGCCGGCTATGGTACGGCGGCGCCAGCCTGCGATCGGCCCGGTGGGCCGGCGAGAACGGGATGAACCTGCTCACCAGCAGCGTCGTGAAAGCCGAGGAGTCGGAGGGCTTCGCCGACATCCAGCTCTCCCAGATCACCGAGTTCCGCGCCCACCACCCCGACGGCGAACGCGCGCGGGTCTGCCAGGGGCTCGTCGTCATCCCCACCGACACCGCCACACCCGAGCAGCGCGCCAAGTACGAGCAGTACGCGGCGCAGCGCCTGCCACGCACCGCCACCCCGCAGGGGCCGGCGGGCCTGCTGTTCTCGCCGGACCTCGTCGGCACCTCCGCCCAGATCGTCGACCTGCTGCACGCCCACGCGGCGTTCCAGCAGATCGACGAGGTCGCCTTCGCCCTGCCGTTCACCTTCGACCACGACGACTACGTCCAGATCCTCACCGACATGGCCACCACACTCGGCCCGCGACTCGGCTGGAGCCCGGCCGCCTGACCGGGCGGCGGCAGCCGACCCGGGCTCCGCCGGTGTCCACATGCGACACGGCGCGAGCCGGGTCAGGCCGGCGGCTCGGTGATCAGGTCGAGCACGGCGTCGGTGCCGCGGTCCGCCGGCCCGCCGACGCGGCGGTAGAGCTCCGCGGCTGCCTGGTGGAAGCCGGCGGGCAGGTCACGCGCGACGAGCGCGGCGGCGATCTCGTCCATCTCGCCGGCCCACCGCCACGCCTTCGCCGCGGCGCCACGAGCGGCCCGGTCGGTGCGCGCGGGCAGGTCGGGCAACGACCGGGCGCACTCGGCCAGCAGCGGCTGCTCGACGTCCTCGGCCCGGGCCAGCGCGCGCAGCGTCAGGAGCAGCGCGGCGGTGCCCTTGGTCCAGCCGGCGTAGGCGGCCTTGACCGCCGAGGCCGCGCCCGGCGCGCCGGGCAGCACGATGGTCTCCAGACCGGAGCCGGCCCAGCAGGCGGCCACGCCCGCGGCCGGCCCGCCGGCGAGGTAGAGCCGGGTGCCGCCGGGGCTGCCGACCGGACCGCCGATGATCGCGCCGTCGACGAACCCACCGCCGCGGCCGGCGATCACCTCGCCGATGCGCCGAGCCGTGGCCGGCGCGACCGCGTTGGCGTCCAGGTACGTTCCGGCATAGCCGAGCGCGGCGACCTGCTCGGCCACCGCCAGCGCGGCCTCGGGCGGCACGACGCTGACCACCAGCTCCGCCCGGCCGAGCAGGCCGGCCAGCGTGCCGGCATCGACGAGGCCCGCGTCGGCGGCCCGCTGCCGGCTCGCCGCGCCCCGGCCGGCCGAGACCCAGGCCACCTCGTGCCCCATCCCGACCGCGGCCGCGCCGACCGACCCGCCCATCTGTCCCGGATGCAGCAACCCGATTCGCATCGTCCAATCATCGCAACCCGCCCGCGACCCACCGACGACCCCGACACCCCGGCGGCACCGGCTCGCCGGTCCGTCAGGCTGGCCGGCCGTCGCCGGCCGTCCGGCGGCCGAAGAAGTCCAGCCCTGCGGTCATGATTCCGTCGGGTGGCTGATCACGGCGATCCCGCTGTCGCCGGCCGGCGGGCCGCCAGGATCTCGCCGCGGAGGGCCTTCAGCGCGGCGACGTAGATCTCGGCGAACGTGGGGAAGGGCTGGATCGTGTCACGCAGCACGTCGAGCGGCACGCGGGCGCGGATCGCGAGCGTGGCCTCCTGCAGCCACTCGCCCGCCTCCGGGCCGAGCGCGTAGGCGCCGGTCAGCCGCTCGCCGTCGCTGACCAGGGTGAGGAACCCGTTCGACTCGGCGTAGGCGTGCGTGTAGGTAGCCGTCCTGGCCACCTCCGAGATCGGGGCGGTCGCGGTGAACAGCCCGTCGGCCGCGCCCACGGAGGCCGCCTGCGGGTCGGTGAACACGACCCGTGGCACCGCGTCGTAGTTCGCCTCGCGCGGCTCGCCGAGGATGTTCGCCGCCACGATCTCGCCCTGGTACTTGCCGACATGGGTCAGCGGCCACAGGCCGGTCACGTCGCCGATCGCCCACAGGCCCTCGCCCACGCGCAGCCGCGCGTCGACGGGGACGCCGCGCGGATCGGCCGGCACGCCGACCGTCTCCAGCCCGAGCGCGTCGACCCGCGGGCGCCGGCCGGTGGCGACGAGTAGGCGGTCACCGCGCAGCTCACGACCGTCGTCGAGGTCCACAACGTAGTCCGGGGCGTCCCGGCGGGCCGCGGTGATCCGCACCCCGAGCGCGAGCTCGATGCCGTCCCGGCGTAGCACCTCGCCGAGCGCCTCGCCCAGCGGCGCCGGCTCGCGGGAGAGCAGCCGGGGCCCCCGCTCGATCAGCACGGCCTCGCCACCGAGGCGGCGCACGGCCTGCGCCATCTCCACGCCGACGGGCCCACCGCCCAGTACCAGAAGCCGGCGCGGGACGGCCTTCATGCCGGTCACCTCGCGGTTGGTCCAGATGCCGTCGAGCTCGCGCAGGCCCGGCACCGGCGGCACGACCGGGTCGGCGCCGGTCGCGAGCACCACGTGCCGGGCCGTGTACCGCACGCCGCCGACCTCGACCACGCCCGGGCCGGCCAGCCGGCCGCTGCCGCGGATCAGGTCGACGCCCCGGTCCGCGAGCCAGCGCTGCTGGCCGGCGTCGGAGTAGTCGGAGACCATGAAGTCCCGCCAGGCGAGTGCCTTGTCGACGTCGACCTGCGCGGTCGCCGCCACGTCCCGCGCGGCCTGCACTGCCTCGCCGGGGCGCAGCAGCGTCTTGGACGGGATGCAGGCCCAGTACGAGCACTCGCCGCCCACCAACTCGCGCTCGACGAGTGCCACCCGCAGCCCACCGTCGACGAGTGCGCCGACGCAGTGCTCCCCGGGCGAGCCGCCGCCGAGGACGATCACGTCGTAGTCGGTGGTCATCGCGGCGACGCTTCCGGCGCCCGGGCGACGGTGCGGGCGGCGTACCCGGTCGACCGGTGGTGCCGGGGCGCGGTCGGTTCGTACCCGCCGTCGCGCTCCGCCGCCTCGCGCGGCGGCGCGGTCGCAGCTGTGCCGTCCATGAGTGGCCCTCCTCGGTCAGTCGGAACCGTCGCCGTCCGGGCAGCCGTACCGGCGCCTTTCCTGACCGTAATCGGTTCGGCCACGGATCCGCTCGCGACCCCCCGGCCTGGGGAGAACCCCCGCCGGAAGACGGGTGATTGCCGCATTCCGCCGCGTCGGCGGGGTTCGTAGCGTCCAGGTTGGACGGTGCTTCCGGCCTGGAGTGTCTCGGCCACGGGCCTGCGGCCGCCGAGTCCGCACGGATGCCGCTGCTCCGCTTCTGCCTCAACGGGCAGACCCGGATGTGCCTGCCCGGGCGGCATTGTCCGGCCCGGTATGTCGATGATGGGATTCACGGGCGCCGTGGTGGCCGTGATCGTCGGGTGCGGCGGGCGTGGCCTGGGCGCCCGGATCGGCGCCGGGGTGTTCGGCTGAGGGTGGGGTGTCCTGTGGTTCACGGCGGGCGCGTTGCTGACGTGGAGGCCGCGCATTGGGCTCGGCTGCGGCCGATCGATGCGCTGCTGCCGGAGCCGGCACCGTTGCCGGAGCCCGGCGCGGCCGACGCGATGCTCGTCGTGGACGGGGCGGCCGGCCTGGCCCGCCGGCAGCAGCCGGACCTCGGGGATCTGGCCGCGACGTGGGGCGCCCTGGACCAGCGCTGGCTGTTCGCGCGGGCCGCCGGGCCGCGGCCGTTGGCCCGGCTGTTGGTGCGTTGGCGGGAGTACCTGGCCAGCGACGGGCCGCCGGCGGATGACTCGTCGCTGGTGTTGCCCTGGCCGAGCCGGGACGTGCCGCTGACCAAGGTGTTCCTCGCCCACGGGCTGTACCCGGACAGCGTGATCGCCGTCCGGCCGGCCGGCCGGCCCGAAGCGCCGGCGGCGGTGCCGGCCGGTGTGCGGATCCGCCCGGCCGCCGCGGCGGATCTGGCGTCCGTGGTGGCCCTGTACATGGAGCAGATCCGCTTCGGTGCGCAGATGAGCGGGATCACCGAGCGGCCGACCACCGCCGGGCTGATCCGGGAGCGCTACGGCGCCCTCCTCGCCACCGATCCGAGCTGGGTGTGGGTGGCCGAGCGGGACGGTGAGCTCGTCGGGCTGGCCTCGGTCGCCGTCGGTGAGCGCGCTGCCTGGATAGCCCCGCTGGTGGCCGCCACCCCGATCGTGTACGTGGACTGCATCTCGGTGGCCGCGGACCACCGCGGCGGGGGTGTCGCCGCCGCGCTGATCCGGCACCTGCACGCCGCGGTCGACCAGGCCGGGGTCGCGGTCACGGTGCTGCACTACGCCGCGCTCAACCCGCTGGCGGCGCCGTTCTGGCACCGCAGCGGCTACCGCCCGCTGTCCACCCGCTGGCAGCTGACCCCGGCCCGCTGACCCTCGCCCGCTGACCCACCGGCGGCCGCCCACCGGGCGGACCGCCGGTCGGCCGCGGCGGACGAGCCGCGCCGCCACCGGGATGGTTGCCCGGCCTGCGGCGGACGGCCTCTTGAGGCAGTGTTCGCCGGTCGTTGCTGCCCGAACCCCGCCGTGGGTGGCAACGTTGCCTGCATCGCCGATCCGGTCGGACGCAAGGATTCTTCAAGGTCGACTGACAGGTCGGCGTCGCAGGATGCCGGAGCCGCGCCGGCGAGCGCGGCTCGCGGCGCACCGATGAAGAGGAGTTGTCGATGGAACAGCCAATTGCCAACCACAGCCAGGTGGTCGCGGCGCCGATCGCCGTCCGGACGGGCCTGCGCGCCGGGAAGATTGTCGCCAACCACAGCCAGGCGGTTGCCGTGCCGATCGCCGTCCGGACCGGCCTGCGTGCCGGGCGCCTGTCCGCGAACCACAGCCAGGTGGTCGCGGCGCCGCTCACCGTCCGGACCGGTCTGCGTGCCGGGCGCCTGTCCGCCAACCACAGCCAGGCCGTGCGGCGGGCGGGCTGACCATCCCGCGCTGGTCGCGGCGGAGGCGAGCGTGACCGCGCTGACCGGCGCCCGGGGCGGGGCCTGACCCGTGCGGCGGCTGCTCGTGCCCGAGGTCGTGCAGACCTCCGGGATGGACTGCGGCCCGGCCACGCTCGCCTGCCTGCTCGGCGCGTTCGCCATCCCGGCCAGCTACGCCCGGCTGCGCGACGCCTGCCAGACGGACGTGGACGGCACCTCGATCGACGCGATGCAGGACGTGGCGATCCTGCTCGGGCTCGACGCGGAGCAGATGATCGTTCCCCCGGATCACCTGCTGCTGAACGCGGCCGGCACGCTGCCCGCGATCGTGGTGACCCGGATGCCCGATGGGCTCACCCACTTCGTCGTCGTCTGGCGGCGGCACGGCCCGCTGCTGCAGGTGATGGATCCGGGCGTCGGCCGGCGCTGGGTGCCGGCGCGGCGCTTCCTCGCCGAGGTCTACCTGCACGAGCTGGGCGTGCCGGCGGAGGTGTTCGACTCGTGGGCGCGGTCGGAGGCGCTGCGACTGCCGCTGCTGCGCCGGCTCACCGGCCTCGGCGTGGCCCGGCCCGCGGCGCGGGCGCTGGTCGACGCCGCCGCGACGGCGCCGACCGGCGACGCGCTCGCCCGGCTGGACGCCGCCGCCCGGCAGGCGGCCACCGCGCGCCCGCGCGGTGCCCCCTGGAACGCCGCGCGGCGGGCCGGCCCGCTGGCCGCGCGGCTGGCGCAGGCGGGGGACGCGGCCGACGAGCACCGGTTCGCGCGGCCGGCACCGGACGATCCAGCGAGCGTGACGCTGCGCGGGGCGGTGCTGGTACGGGTCGGCGGCCGCCGGGCGGACGCGCCGGCGGTCGACGAGCTGCCGCCGGACGTGCGGGCGGTCGTGGCCGGGCGGGACCCGCGGCCGGGTCGTTTCCTGTGGCAGCGGCTGCTCGGGCTGGGTGCCTGGCGGCTGGCCGCGGCGGCGTTGGTGGCGGTGCTGGCCGCGGCCGGCACGGTCGCCGAGGCGGTGCTGTTCCGGGCGCTGCTGTCGGCCGGCTCACCGGGCGCCGGGGTGGGCCGGGCGGTCGCCGCGCTGGTGGCGCTGGCCGCCGCACTGCTCGCCCTGGACGTACTGCTCGCCGGCCAGGTGGCCGGCGCGGGCCGGAGCGTCGAGGCCGGGCTGCGGGCCGGGTTGCTGCGCCGGTTACCCGGGCTGCCCGACCGGTACGTCCGCAGCCGGCCGCTGTCCGACCTGGCCGAGCGGGCGCACCGGCTGCACCGGCTGCGGGAGCTGCCGGCGCTGGCCGCCGAGCTGGTCACGCTCACCACCCAGTTGCTGCTGCTTCCGGTGGTGATCGGGCTGATCGAGCCGTCCAGCGCGGTGCCGGCGGCGGTCACCGCGGCGGCCACCACCGCGGTCGGCTTCCTGCTGGTGCCCGTCCAGGCCGAGCGTGATCTGCGGCAGCGCAACCACGTCGGCGCGCTCGCCCGGCACTACCTGGACGCGCTGGTCGGCCTGGCCGCGATCCGGGCGCATCGCGGCGAGGCGGTGCTGGAGGCCGAGCACGGCGGGCTGTTGGGCCGGTGGGCCGCGGCGGTACGCGGCGTGCACCGGTCGGCGCTCGGCGCCGAACTCGCGCAGGGCGGCGTCGGCCTGGCCGGCGTGGTGTGGCTGCTGGCCAGCGCCGCCGGGCGGGTGACCGACCCGGCGACGTTCCTGCTGCTGGCCTACTGGGCGGTGGGCCTGCCGATGCTCGGCCAGCAGGCCGGGGCGCTGGCCCGCCGCTACCCGGCCTACCGCAGCGCCGCGGTCCGCCTGCTCGAGCCGCTCACCGCCCCGGTCGACGCCACCGAGCCGGCCGCGCCTGCCGCCGGGGCCGCGCCGGCGGCGCGTGCCGGGGTCGAGGTGCGGTTGGCGGGGGTGACCGTGCAGGCCGGCGGTCAGCAGGTCCTGGCCGTCGACGAGCTGACGATCCCGCCGGGGGAGGCCGTCGCCGTGGTCGGCCGGTCGGGTTCGGGCAAGTCGACGCTGGTCGGCCTGCTGCTCGGCTGGCAGGTGCCGGCGTCCGGGCAGGTGCTCGTCGACGGCCGGCCGCTGGACCCGGCCGGCCTGGCCGGGTTGCGCCGGCACACCGCCTGGGTTGATCCGACGGTGACCGTCTGGAACCGGTCGCTGGCCGCCAACCTCGGCTACGGCGTCGACGGCGCGGTGCCGTCCTGGGTGGTGGACGAGACCGGGCTCGCGCCGGTGGTGGCCGCCGACCCCGACCGGCCGCTCGGCGAACGCGGCTGGCTGCTGTCCGGCGGCGAGGCGCAGCTGGTCCGGCTGGGCCGGGCGGTGGCGCAGCGCGACGTCCGGCTGGCCGTGCTCGACGAGCCGTTCCGCGGGCTCGACCGGGACCGCCGGCAGGCGCTGCTGGCGCGCGTCCGGGCCTGGTGGCCCGGCGCCACGCTGATCTTCGTGACCCACGACGTCGCCGACACCCTCGGCTTCGACCGGGTCCTGCTCGTCGAGGCCGGGCAGGTCATCGAGGACGGCCCGCCGGCCGAGCTGTCCGCCCGGAGCGGTTCGGGCTACCGGGCACTGCTCGACGCCGAACAGGCCGTCGACGCGGGGTTCGAAGGGGCGTGGCGGCGGGTCCGGCTCGGGGGAGTCGGGACACCGGCGCCGACGCCCGCCGGACGGCAGCGGTGAGCCGCCCAACCGGGCCGGCGGCGGTGAACGGCGTCCCGCACCCGGCCGGTCGGGCGCGGCGATCGGGGACGGGCGACACCGGCGGCGTGGTCGCCGGCCCGGCCGGGCGGCGGCTGGCTGTGCTCCTCGCCGGCTTCACGGTCGGCCACCTCGCGCAGTACGGGGCCTTCCTGCTGTCCTGGCTGGTGCTCGGCCGCGCCGTGCTCGCCGGGTCGGTCGGCACGGCGACGCTGGTCGGCTGGGCAGCGGCGACCACGGCCAGCCTCGTCTGCCGGGCGGTGACGGTCGCGCTGCAGGCCGAACTCGTCGTCGCCCTCGGCGGCTCGCTGCGTCGCCGGCTGCTGCGCGGCGCGTTGGGCCTCGACCAGCAGGCGCTGGTGCGCGCCGGCGCCGGCCGGCTGCTCGGGCAACTGCTGGAAGCCGAGAGCCTGGAGGACCAGGTGATCGGCGAGTCGCTGCCCGGCCTGGCCGCGGTGCTGGACCTCGGGCTCGCGGCCATCCCGCTCACCGCCGCGCTCGGCCCGGTGGCGCTGGTGGCGCTGGTGGGCTGGCTGGCGGCCGCGGGCTGGGCGGTCGGCCGGTACGGGCAGCACCGCGCCCGCTGGACGGCCGCGCGGCTGGGCCTCGGCGACGACGTGATCGCCAAGCTCGCCGGGCACCGGACCCGGGCCGTGCAGCAGCCGCCGGCCCGCCGGCATGACGGCGAGGCGACCGCGCTGGCCGGGTACCTGGCGGTGGCCCGGCCGATGGACCGCTGCCGGGTAGCGCTGGCCGTGCTCGTGCCCCGCGGCTGGGCGCTGACCGGTGTCGTGCTGCTGTCCGTGGCGGCCGCGAACGCCGCCAGCCAGCCCACCGTCGCCCTCGGAGCGGCCGGCGTGCTGTTCACCACCGCCGCGCTCACCCGGCTCACCGCCGGCGGCGTCGGCCTCGCCGACGCCCGAGCCGCCTGGCAGCAACTCCGACCGCTGCTCGCCACACCCGCCGTGGCGCCGCCGGAGCCGGCTGGCGTGGGCCCGGATGGCGTGGGCCCGGATGGCGTTGTGTCACCGGCCGGCGATCCGGCGCTCGTCGTGGCGGAGGCGGTCGGCTACCGGTATCCCGGTCGGGACCGGCCGGCGCTGGCCGCCATCGACCTGCGGATCGGCCCCGGTGACCGGCTGCTGCTGGACGGTCCCTCGGGCGCCGGCAAGTCGACGCTGGCCGCGGTGCTGGCCGGTGCGCGGCGGCCGACCGCGGGCGCGCTGCGCGTACCGCCGAGCCCCGGGTCCCGGCCGAGCGTGCTGACCGTCCCGCCGGCCGACCACAACCACCTGCTGCTCGCCCCGCTCGCGCTGAACCTGCTGGTCGGCCGCGGCTGGCCGGCCGGCCCGGGTGATCTGGCCGACGCCGAGCAGGTCTGCCGCGCGCTCGGGCTCGGTGATCTCCTCGACCGGATGCCGGCCGGCCTGGCGCAGTTCGTCGGGGAGACCGGCTGGCAGCTGTCGGCCGGCCAGCGCAGCCTGGTCTTCCTCGCCCGGGCGCTGCTGCAGGACCCCGACGTGCTGATCCTCGACCAGACCCTGGACGCCCTGGACCCGGCCACCCTCGATGCCGCCCTGGCGGTCGCCGCCCGCCGCCCAGGAGCCCTGCTCGTCATCCGGTCCTGACGCGTCCGCCCAACGGACGGACCGGCGCGTGTGCGACGGGCCGGGCTACCAGCTGGCGGGGGATCGGGCGTAGCTGGCGGCGTTGTCGGTGACCGGGTGCGCCCGCCCGGCCGGGCCGGCCGCGAAGGCTTGGAGCAGCCGGCTGGTCACGGTGGTGATCACGCGGCGGACGGCCGGGTTCCGGCTGGAGAGTCGGGTGACCCGGTCGCTGGTGCCGGCGGCGTCCGACGGGGTGGTGTAGTAGGCGGCATCGGCGGCTGGGTGTGGTCAGAGCCCCGTTCCCGGACATGCGGGCTGCCGCGCCGGATAAACGGATGTTTGTCATCGGTATCGCGTGATGACTGTCAGGAAAACAGTGGTATCGGGCATTCGGTGGTGTGCCGGCTCTGTGTCCCGGGTTAGCGTTGCGCCCGTTCTGGGCAGGGCGCAGGGCTGCTCGAATGCTGGCACTCATTGCCGGCCGGTCCGGTCTCAACGCAACGGAGTGGTGCGGTGGTCGTGCCCGTGGCGATACGCGCCGCCGCCTCGTACCTGCCGGACTCCGCGGTCGAGGTCGCCGGGCTGGTCGAGCTGGCGCAGTTGCCGGCGGCGGCCCGGGAGACATGCCTCGGCCTGGGCATCGACGAGGTGCGGGTCGACGACCGGCTGGACGCGTTCGACCTCGCCGTCCGGGCGGCCGGGCGGGCGCTCGCCGCCGCGGGCGTGGCCGGTGCGCAGGTCGGGGCGTTGATCGTGGTCGAGCCGCGGGTGCCCGAGGCCTTTCTCACCTCGACCGCGACCCGCCTGCAGGCGGCGCTCGGGGCGGAGGCGGCCGTGACGTTCAGCGTCGGCGGGCTCGGCTGCGTGTCGATCACCCCGGCGCTGCTCGCGGCCCGCGGGCTGCTGGCCGCCGACCGGGACCTGGACAGCGTGCTGGTGGTGCACGGCAGCAAGCCGGCGACGCCGCGGCGGTACCGGCATCCGGTCACGGTCAGCGGCGACGGCGGGGTGGCCGTGCTGCTGGCCCGGCAGGGGCCGGTGCGGGTGCTCGACCTGCTACAGGAGACCAGCGGCGAGTACTGGGACCTGTTCGGCGTCCAGTACCAGGGCCGGCCGTGGTCGCACTGGCGGGAGGAATGCCGGGACGTCGCGACGTACTCGTTCCGGCTGGCGGTGGAGACCGGCCGGCGGCTGGCCGCCCTGCACGACCGGATCCTGGCCCGCAACGGGCTACAGCCGGGCGATATCGGCTGCTACGTCAGCCAGAACCTGTCCCTCGGCGCCTTCCGGTTCGCCGAGGAGGCGCTCGGGATGCGGCTCGCGGCCGGCTGCGCCGAGAACCTGCGGCGGTACGGCCACCTCGGGCCGGCCGACGTGCTGCTGAACCTCTACACCGAGGCCGGATCCGGCCGGCTCGCCGCCGGCCAGCGCGCGCTGCTGCTCAACGTCAGCCCGGTTGCCGCCTGGAGCCTGCTGCTCGTCGAGGTCGGCGGCGGGGAGGCGCTCTACCTGTAGTCGATCGGGCCTCGCTGGCTGGCCGGCGCGGGCGGGAGGGACGAGCAGATGACGGCACCGCGATCGACCCGCTCCGCCGCGCTGCCGGCGGAGCTGCAGGACGAGCTGCGCCGCCGGCTGTCCGGCCGGCCGCCCGCGGCGGGCGGGATCGTCCCGGTCGCGGACGACGGGCCGGTGGTGGCGACGTCCGGCCAGCGGCGGATGTGGTTCCTCCGTGAGCTGCAGCCGGACAGCGTCGCCTACCACAGCGCGCTGGCCCTGCGGCTGACCGGCCCCCTGCACCTGCCGGCGCTGACCGCGGCCATCGACTGCCTGGTGAGCCGGCACGAGTCGCTGCGAACCACGTTCGCCGAGCGGGCCGGCACGGTGTTGCAGATTGTCCGGCCGCCGGCCGAGCTGCCGGTGCCGATCGTCGACCTCACCGGCCGGGACGCCGAGCTCGACGGGATTCTGGCGGCGGAGTCCGCCCGGCCGTTCGACCTGCGCCGAGGGCCGGTGCTGCGGGCGCTGCTGGTGCGCGTCGCGGCCCGCGAGCACGTGCTGCAGCTCACCGCGCACCACATCGTCATCGACGGCGCGTCGATGGCCGTGCTGCTCGACGAGCTGGCCGAGGTCTACGACGCCGGCCTGCGCGGCGCGCCGGCCACACTGCCGCCGCCCCCGGTGCGGTACCGGGACTTCGCTGCCTGGGAACGGCAGCGGTCGGCCGGCCCGGAGATAGCCGCGCAGCTGGCGTACTGGCGCCGCCAGCTCGCCGGCTTCAGCCCGGTGGAGCTCCCGACCGACCACCCCCGGCCCGGGCCGCCCACCCCGGCCCGGCCGGCCGTCCCGGCCCCGTCAAACCTGCCGGGCCTGCCGGGTGGTCGGGTCGGCCCGACGTCGGACGGGGCGGTGCACCGGTTCGTGGTGCGGGGCGAGGTCGCCGGCGGGTTGCGCGCGCTGGCCCGGGCGCGGAGCTGCACGCTGTTCACCCTGCTCGTCGCCTGCTGCCAGGTGCTGGTCGCCCGGTATGCCGGCCGGGCCGACGTCGCCGTCGGCACGGTCGTCGCCGGCCGGCCGCGGCCGGAGCTGGAACGGGTCGTCGGGTTCTTCGCCAACACCGTCGTGATCCGGTCCACAGTGGACGGATCGTGGTCGGTGGGCGAGTTCGTGGCCGAGGTCGCGGGCACGGTGCTGGACGCCTTGGCGCACGGCGGGGCGCCGTTCGACCGGGTGGTGGAGGCGACCGGAGCGGCCCGCCGACCCGGCCGCAACCCGCTGATCGACGTGCTGGTGTCGTACCAGTCGCCGCGGCCGCTACCGGAGCTTTCCGGCCTGCGCGTCGCTGAGGTGGACGTGCCGCGCCGGGCCGCCGTCGCCGACCTGCTCATCGAGTTCCGCGACACCGGCGGCACGATCGACGGCAGCGTGACCTATACCAGCGACCTGTTCGACGCCGGCACGGTGGCCCGGCTCGCCGCGGACCTGCTCGCCGTCCTCGGCCGGATCGCCACCGACCCCGGCGGCCGGGTGGCCGACCTGCTCCCGCCCGCCGCCGCGGCCCCGCCCCTGGCGGCAGCCCGCGTGGACCGGCCGGTCGGCTCGACCCTGCCGGCGCTGGTGGCCCGCCAGGTCAGCGCGCGGCCGGACGCGCCCGCGGTCCGCGCGGGCGGCCGGACGGTGAGCTACCGCGAGCTGGCCGGCCTGGCGGCCGGGCTGGCCGCCAGGCTGACCGCGGCCGGAGTGCGCCGGGGCGACCGGGTCTGCGTCGCGGCCGAGTCCGGAGTGGACGCTGTCACCGCGTCCCTGGCGGTGGCGACGGTCGGGGCCAGCTACACCTGCCTGGTGCCGGGGATGCCGCCGGAGCGGCTCCGGCTGATCCTCGCCGACTGCCGGCCGCGGCTGGTTCTGACCGGTGCCGGCGCCCCGGCGTTCGATCCGGGCGGGGTTCCGGTGCTATCGGTCGACGGCCCGGCCGAGCCGCGCCCGGTGCCGGTGGTCGGGCCCGGCCCGGACGATCCACTGTGCACTGTCTACACGTCAGGGTCGACCGGCCGGCCCAAGGGCGTCGTCCTCAGCCAGCACAACCTGGTCAACCTGATCCGGTGGCACGGCGACGTGCTCGGCGGCGGGGGTGAGCGGGTCGGGCAGCTGGCCAGCCTCGCCTTCGACGCGTCGGTGTGGGAGACCTGGTCCGCGCTGTGCCTGGGGTCCTGCCTGTGCGTGCCCGCCCCGGCCCTGCGGGCGGACCCGCGGGCGCTGGCCGCCTGGATCGCCGACGAGGGCCTCGTCCGCTGCTTCCTCACGACCGCGGTCGCGACCCGGATGTTCGCCACCGGCGCGCTCGCCGGCGCCGGCCGGCTGCGGCAGCTGCTCGTCGGCGGGGAGACGTTGACCGCGGTGCCGCCGGGGCTGCCGTGCACGCTGGTCAACGTGTACGGCCCGACCGAGTCGGCGGTGCTCGCGACCTGGTTCGACGTCACCGGCTGGCAGCCGGCCGGGCCGGCCGTGCCGCCGATCGGCCGTCCACTGTGGAACGTCCGGGCGTACCTGCTCGACCGGCAGCTGCGGCCGGTGCCGGCCGGCGAGGTCGCCGAGCTGTACCTGGCCGGCGACGGCGTGGCCCAGGGCTACCTCGGGCAGCCGGGGCTGACCGCCGAACGTTTCCTGGCCGACCGGTACGGCCCGGCCGGCGCCCGCATGTACCGCACCGGCGACCTGGCCAGCGCGACCGCGGACGGGCTGCTGCGGTTCCACGGCCGGGTCGACCGGCAGCTCAAGATCCATGGCGTCCGGGTCGAGCTGGACGAGATCGCCCACCTGCTCGCCCGGCACGAGCAGGTCGCGGAGGCCGCCGTGGTCGCGGTACCGGGCGGGTCGGCGCCGGTGCTGGTGGCCTACCTGGCCGGTGTGGCCGGCCGGCCGGTCGACCTGGCCGAGCTGCGCGGGTGGCTGCGCCAGCGGCTGCCGGCGGCCATGCTGCCGGCCCGGATCGGCCAGCTGCCGGCCCTGCCGCAGACGCTCACCGGCAAGACCGACCTGCGCGCCCTCGCCGCCCGTCCCCTCCCGCCCGGCTGGCCCGCGCCGCCGCGGACGCCGCCGGGCACCGACACCGAGCGGGCGGTCGCCGGGCACTGGGCCGGCGTGCTCGCCGACGTGCTCGGCGGCGATCCGGTGGGCGTGCTGGAGAACTTCTTCGACGTGGGCGGTTCCTCGATGACGCTGCTGGAGCTGCGCGGCCGGCTGGAGCCGCGGTACGGCCGCCCGCTGCCGATCGCGCTGCTGTTCGAGCACACCACGATCGCCGCCCAGGCGCGCCTGCTCGACGGCCCCGCCGGCCGCCCGAGCACACCGGAAGGGGACTGCCAGCTATGACCGAGCGGGAGGCGCCGGACGGCGGTTCCGACCGACCTGCGGGTGCGGCGACGAGACCGGGACCACCAGGAGACGGCGACCCCGGGCGGGCACCGCGGGCGGTTGCGGTGATCGGGGTGGCTTGCCTGTTCCCGGGCGCTGCCGGGCTGGCCGAGTTCCACGCCAACCTTGCCGCTGGCCGGGGGTACATCCGCCCGCCGGCCGAGGAACGGGTCCGCCAGGCCGGCGCGCCGGTCGGCCCCGACTACGTCCCGATGGGCTACCTGGATCGGGTGGACCTGTTCGACCACGGGTTCTTCGGCCTGCCGCTGCGCGAGGCCGAGCTGATGGACCCGCACCAGCGGCTGCTCCTGCAGCTGACCCACCAGGCGCTGGAAACCAGCGGCCACCCGCCGGGCCGGCTGCGCGGCTCCCGCACCGGGGTGTTCGTCGGCGCCGCGCCGTCCAGCTACGGCGACCTGTTCACCGGCGACGACCCGCAGCAGGTGCTCGGCGTGCTGCCGGCGGCGCTCGCGGCCCGGCTCGCCTACCTGCTCGACCTGCAGGGCCCGGCGCTCGTGCTGGACACCGCCTGCAGCAGCGGGTTGGCCGCGGTGGCGGCGGCGATGGCGGCGGTCCGCGCCGGCGAGGTGGACCTGGCGATCGCCGGCGCGGCCAGCCTGCGTACGGTGCTGGTGCCGTGGTCGGAGCACCGGCCGCTGCGCGGGGTCGACTCGCCCGACGGCAGCTGCCGGCCGTTCGACGCCCGGGCGAACGGCGCGGTCGGCGGGGAGGGCGGCGCCGTCGTCGTGCTCCGGCCGCTGGCCGCCGCGCTGGCGGCCGGCGACCCGATCCACGCGGTGCTCACCGGTGCCGCCACCAACCACAATGGACACCGCGCGGTCAGCATGGGCGCGCCCAGCCCGGTCGCCCAGGCCGCGGTCATCGCCGCGGCCTGCCGGGACGCCGGCGTCGAGCCGGGCCGCATCGGCTACGTCGAGTGCCACGGCTCGGCGACCCCGCTCGGCGACGTGGTCGAACTGGACGCGGTCCGGCGGGCGTACGGCGGCGACCGGGCGGGAGCGGTCTGCGCGATCGGCTCGGTCAAGGGCAACATCGGCCACCTGGACGCCGCGGCGGGTCTGGCCGGTCTGATCAAGGCGATGCTGAGCGTGCGCGAGGGTGTGCTGTACCCGGCGGCCGGCTTCGCGACGCCGAATCCACAGGCGGATCTCGGCCCGGTGCTGCGGGTGAACACCGAACTGCGGGGCTGGCCGGAGGACGGCGGCGGGCCACGGCGGGCCGGGGTCAGCTCGCTCGGCCTGACCGGCACCAACGTCCACATCGTGCTGGAGCAGCCGCCCGCCGCGCCGGCGGCGTCCGCCGCGGCAGGTGCGGAGCTGCTGACGGTCTCGGCGAGGTCGGCGGCGGCACTGCGGCGGTACTGCGGCCGGTTGGCCGGCTTCCTGCGGCAAACTGACCATCCACTGTGGACCGTCGCGCACACGATGAACCGCGGCCGGGACGACCACCCGTACCGGCTGGCGTTCACTGTGGACAGTGCCGGGGCGGCCGCCGCCGCGCTGGACGCCGCCGTCCCGCCCGCCGAGCCGGTGCCACCGGGCGCACCGACCGTCCTGCTGTTCTCGCCGGACGGTCAGCCTGACGAGCCGGGCTGGGCCGCGCTGCGCGCGGCGTTCCCGCAGCTGGCCGACCTGGTACGCGACCTGGCCGCCGAGGTGGACGGCGACCCGGCTGACCCGGCCGGCGCGGCCGGGTCGGCCGACGTGGCCGAGCCGGCCGGGCGGGCCGGGTTGGTCGGGCCGGCCGGGCGGGCCGGGGTGGCCGGGTCGGCCGGGCGGGCCGACGTGGTCGGGTCGGCCGGGCGGGCCGGGGTGGTCGGGCCGGCCGGGGTGGTCGGGTCGGCCGGGCGGTGGGTGCTGCGGCAGTACGCGCTGTACCTGCTGGCCCGTTCGCTCGGCGTGCCAGGTGATCGCCTCGTCGGCTGCGGGGTAGGCAACCTGGTTGTACGGGCGGCCCGCGGCGAACTGTCCATATCGGACGCGGTCCGCGCGGCCGCCAGTGCGGCCAGCGGCCCGCAGCTCGACCTGGGCCGGCTGGCGGCGGCGATCGCCGGCTTCGACGGCACGCTGCTGGTGGAGATCGGCGCCGATGGCGTGCTGTCCCGGGAGATCCGCCGGCTCGCGCCGGAGCTGCCGGTGCTGCCGCTGCTCGCCGGGGCGGACCGGGCGGCCGTCCTCACCCAGGTCGGCCGGCTGTACGCGCTCGGCGGTGCCATCGACTGGGACCGCTACTACGCGCGCGCCGACATCCCCTGGCTCGACGCGCCGACGTACCCGTTCGCGCCGATCCGCTGCTGGTGCCAGCCGCCCGGCCCGAGTGAACCCCCCACCACGCCCGTATCCACCGGCCGGCCCGCGCCTGCGGATGGGGTCGTACCTGCGCGTGGGGTCGCGCCTGTCGCGGTGGTGGCCGCCGGGAGTGGGGGAGTCGCCGAGCGGGTGGCGGCGATCTGGTCGGCCGTGCTGAAGGCGCCGGGGGTACGGCCGGACTCCGACTACTTCGCGTTGGGCGGCACGTCGATCGCGGGCATCAGCGTGCTGCGCGATATCGAGCGCGAGTTCGGCGTCCGGCTGGGCTTCGCGGACCTCTACGCGCACCCGACGGCGGCCGCGCTCGCCGGCCGGATCGGTGCGCTGCTGCCGGAACAGGCGCCGGCCGAGCCGCCGGCGCCGATCCCGAGACTGCCACGCGGCGGCCCGCTGCCGCTGTCGTTCGGTCAGGAGCAGCTGTGGTACCTGGAGCAGCTCAACCCGAACAGCGCGCTGTACAACCTGCCGATCGACCTGCGCTGGCCCGGGCCGCTGGACCGGGCCGCGCTCGCCGCCGCGCTGGCCGACCTGGCCGACCGGCACGAGGTGCTGCGTAGCCGGATCCCGGGCGCCGACGGCGTCCCGTATGTCCTGCTCGCCGACCGCGGGCCGGAACTGGAGCTGCTCGACCTCGCCGGCTGGCCGGACGACGAGCGGGACGGGCTGGCCCGGGCGGCGATCGAGGCCGCGGCCACCAGACCGTTCGACCTGGCTGCCGGCCCGCTGTGGCGCATCCTGCTGATCCGGCTCGCCGCGGACGACCACGTGCTGGTCGCCACCTGGCACCACATCGTCTTCGACGGCTGGTCGCCGTCGGTGTTCTTCGACGACCTGGCCGAGCTGTACCGGGCCCGCGTCGCCGGCCGGCCGCCGGACCTGCCCGAGCTGCCGGCGCAGTATGCCGATATCGCCAGCTGGCAGCGTGAGCGGCTGGCCGGGCCGCTGCTGGAGCGCGGGCTGGCGCATTGGCGGGAGCGGCTGGCCGGCCGCGGCCGCACCGACCTCCCGCTGGACCGGCCGCGCCCGCCGGTGCAGCAGTTCGCCGGCGGCCTGGTGGAGTTCAGCGTCCCCGCGGCGGTGGCCGACCGGATGCGCGAGTTCAGCCGGCAGCGCGGGGTGACGCCGTTCGTCACGATGCTCGCCGCGTTCAGCGCGCTGCTGCACCGCTGGGCAGGCAGCCCGGACGTGGTGATCGGCGTCGCGACCGCGGGCCGCCGCCACCCGGCGACGCACCACCTGATCGGCTACTTCAACAACGTGCTCCCGTTCCGGACCGCCGTGACCGGCGACGTGTCGTTCGCCGACCTCGTCACCCGTGCCGCCGGGACGGTGTCCGACGTGCTCGACCACGAGGAGATCCCGTTCGACGCGATCGTGTCGGCGCTGGGCGGCCGCCGCGACCCCGCGCGGCACCCGGTCTTCGACGTCGCGTACACCCATCAGAACGCGCCCACGCCGGCCGCGGCGCTTCCGGGCGGCCCCGCCGGCCGCTACCTGAACAGCCAGATCGCCGGCATCGCGCCGGGCACCGCCAAGTTCGACCTGACCCTCGGGGTGATCGACCAGACCCGCGGCGCCATGCCGGCGCACGTCGAGTACGCGACCGCCCTGTTCGACGGCGCCACCGCCGGCCGGGTCGCCGGTTGGTTCGGCACCCTGCTCGCCGAGGCGCTGCACGACCCTGACCGGCGCATCGACGGCATCCCGTTGCCCGGCCTGCCCACGGCCCCGCCCACCACGGGCCGGTCGGAGTCCTTGGCCGCGGACGCGGGTCGGTCCGCTGCCGGGACCAGGGCGGCGGTTGGTGCGGCTGAGCCGGCTGCCCAGGAGTTCGCCGCCGCGCCGGGCGTGGCCGCGCCGCCTGCCGGGCGCGGTACGGACCCGATGGGGGTGGCCGCTGGCCGACCGGCGCCGGCCGCGGGCAGGGCGGCGCGGGAGCTGTGGTGGCAGGCGGTGGAGCGGATGGCGGCGGCCCGGCCGGATCACCCGGCGGTCGTTTGCGCCGGCCGCGGCTACTCGTACCGGCAGGTCAACCAGATGGCGAACCGGCTGGCGCGGCGGCTGCTGGCCGCCGGAGTGCGGCCCGAGCTGCCGGTGCCGGTGGTCGCCGGCCGCGACATCGAACTGGTCGCCGGCTGGTTGGCCGTGGCCAAGGCGGGCGGCGCGTTCGTGCCGATCGACCCCGCGCTGCCCGGGCCGCGGATCGACACCATCCTGTCCGATGTGGACGCTCCGGTCGCGGTGGTCGGGCCGGGGTGGTCCGGCCGGCGGCTGGCGACCGATCAGCTGCGGATCGAGCCGAGCGGCGCCGACGAACCGGACCCGCCGGCCCGCGCCGGTGCCGGCAACCTCGCCTACCTGTGCTACACATCCGGCTCCAACGGCCGCCCGCATGGCTGCCAGATCGAGCACGGCCAGCTGACCGGGGTGATCGGCTGGTACCAGGACGCGATGGGGATGTCGGCCGACGAGCGGGTGCTGCAGGGCGCGTGGCCGAGCTTCGACACGACCATCATGGAGGTTTTCGCCACGCTGTGCCGCGGCGCGACCCTGTACCTCGCCGACGCCGCGGTGCGCGACCCGGCGACGTTGCCGGGCTGGCTGGCCGAGCACGGCATCACGTCCGCCTTCCTGCCGACGCCGATCGCGGAGGTGCTGGTCGCCGACGGCAGCTGGCCGGCCGGCGGGCGGCTGCGCATTCTCAGCACCGGCGGCGACCAGTTGCGGGTCCGCCCGGAAGCTGGGACGCCGTTCCAGTTGCTGAACATGTACGGGCCGACCGAGTGCACGATCGTCGCCACCGCCGGCCCGGTGGGCACCCACTCCGATGGTGGGCTACCCGATATCGGTGGCCCGATCAGCGACACGTCGGTGTACATCTTGGACAGTCGCGGCCGGCCGGTCGACGCCGGCGAGCTGGGCGAGATCTACCTCGGCGGGGCGATCGTCGGCCGCGGCTACCACCGGCTGCCCGGCCTCACCGCCACCCGGTTCGTCGCCGACCCGTTCGCCGGCCGGCCCAACGCCCGGATGTACCGCACCGGCGACCTCGGCCGGCTCCGTCCACATGGGACGATCGAGTTTCTCGGCCGGGCCGACAACCAGCTCGAGGTGCGCGGGTACCGGGTCGAGCCGGCCGAGGTGGAGGGCGTGCTCGGCCGGCACCCGGCGGTGCGCGAGGCGCTGGTGGTCGGTGTCGCCGGGGCCGGCGGCACCCGCCTGGTCGCCCACATCACCGCGGCCGGGCCGCCGCCGGCCGAGCGCGAGCTGCTCGACTGGGTCGCCGCCGAACTCCCACCGCACATGGTGCCCGCCCGCATCCTCACCCAGCCGAGCCTGCCCCGCACCGTCAACGGCAAGCTGGACCGCAAGCGAGCCCGCGAGCTCCCAGCCCCACCCGCCGCCCCTGCCCCGGCCCGGCAGCCAGCAACCACCACCAACGGCCGCCCCGACAACGGCCGCCCCGACAACGGCCAGCCCGATGCTGGGACGACTGACCTCGGCCGGCCCGACGGCGGCCGGCCCGACGCCGGGCACCCTGACCTCGGCCGGCCTGACCTCGCCCGGCCCGGCGGGCCTGACCGGCTCCGGCCGGACCGCGACGCCGAGCGGGTACTGGCCGACATCTGCGCCGACCTGCTCGGCGCCGGCCCGGTCGACCCCGGCGACAACTTCTTCGAGCTCGGCGGGGATTCGCTGCTCGGCATCCGGCTGGCGGTCCGGGCCGCCAACGCCGGTATCCACTTCGGACCGCCGGACCTGCTCCGCTGCGGCACGCTCCGCGAGCTGGCCACCCGGCCACGTCCGCCGTCGGCCCCCTCGGCCACGTCAACCCAGCCGGCGCCCAACGGCCACCCCGACGCCCGCGAGGGCCTGGCGCCCAACGGCGCCGATGGCGACGGTGCCGCCGGGAGCGCCCCGGCGGATGCCGGCCCGCCGGACTGCGCGCCGGTCGGCAAGAGCCCGGCGGCCACGGGCCGCGTCGACGGCGCGGCGGGTGGCGCCGACACCGGCCACGCCGGCAGCGGCCCGGCCGGTGCATACGGCGGGGGTGCCGCCGGGGCCGGGCCGGCCGACCATGCCCCTGTCAGCCCGCCGCGCCGGCACGTTCCGCTCACGCCGGTCATGTACGGGTTTCTCGACGGGCCGTCCGGCGAGCTGGCGGATTTCGTGGACATGCACGTGCTGGCGGTGCCGGCGGCGATCGATCCCGGGCACCTGCCGGCGGCGGTCGCGCGGCTGGTCGCGGTCAACGAGCCGTTGCGGTACCGGTTCCGGCGCAACGAGCTCGGCTGGCACATCCGCTGCGTCGACCCGCCGGCCGCCGCCGCGGAGGTCCTTGACGTCCGGCTGCTGCCGCCGCTGCACCCGGCCGAGGAGGCGGCCGTGCTGGAGCAGGACGCGGCGGCGCTGGCCGGCCAGCTGGACCTCACCCGGGGGCCGGTGCTCCGGCTCCGCTACTACCGGCGGGGCAGCGGCCAGGACGGCCTGCTGCTGCTCGTCGCGCATCACTTCGTGTTCGACAGCGTCTCGGCGGTAGTGCTGCTCGACGACCTGGACGCCGCGCTGGCGGGGCTCGCCGCCGGCCGGCGGCCGGCCGCGCACCAGCGCCGGCCGGCCTGGCGGGCCTGGTCGGAACACCTGCAGGACGTGGCCCGGTCGGACGAGCTGGCGGCCGAGCTGACCTACTGGACCGGCATCCTGCGGGCCGGGGCCGCCGCGCCGCGGATGCCCCGCGCCCCGGCCGCCCGCGACCCGGCCGCCAGCGCCCCGGCCGCCCGCGGCCCGGGCGCCAGCGGGCCGGGCGCCAGCGGGCCGGGCGCCCGCGACCCGGGTGCCAGCGGGCCGGGTGCCAGCGGGCCGGGTGCCAGCGGGCCGGGCGCCAGCGGGCCGGGCGCCAGCGGGCCGGCCGCCGGCGACCCGGTGTACCAGGAGATCCCGTGGCCGCCACGGGGCCTGGACGGGGCGGCCGCCGAGGCCGCGGTCGGCGCGCTGGCCGCCGCCGTCGCGCGCTGGCAGGGCCGCCCGGAGGTCTGCGTGATGCTGGAGGGCGCCGGCACGCCGAACCCGTACCGCCCCGGCGGGCGCCCGCCGGCGGTGGGCTGGTTCACCAGCCTGCATCCGGCGCTGCTGCCCGATGACCCCGCCCGGCCCGGGTGCCCGGCGAGCGCCGCCGACCGGTTGCGGATGGTGCCCAACGACGGCATCGGGTACGGCGTCCTGCGGCACCTCACGCCGATGTCGCCGGCGCTGGCCGAGCTGCGGTCGCTACCGGAGCCGGACGTGCTGATCGCCTACCAGGCCACCGCCGGCAGCCCGATCGGGGCCGGTACCGGCCTGCTGCGGCCCCGCCCGGAGCTGTACCCGCCGCCGCGCCGGCGGGTCACCGGCCGCTTCCCGCTCGCGCTGCGGGCCGCGGTCGGGCCGGGCTCGCTGCAGGTCACCATCCTGCCGGCCGCCGGGTTCGACCCGACCGGCGTGCGGGCGCTGGCCGGCGCCATCGGCCAGGCCCTCGCCGAACTCGCCGGGGCGGCGGTAGGCCCGAGATAGCTGAGCCCGAAGCAGCGTCGGTCAGCGGCGTATGTCAGGGCTGCCGAGCGGGGAGGATCAGGTCGTGGTGAACACGAGGATCGTCCGGATCGCGATGGTTGGCGCGATCGTGCTGGTGCTCGCGGGCGGCGTCATCGGCGCCGTCGGCGGTGCGTGGCCGGCGGCGGCCGCGGCCTTCGCCATGCTTCCGCTCTGCTCGCTGGTGCTGCTGTTCACCTACCAGGGCCGCGCGTACCGGCGCCCGAGCCGCCGATAGCCGCCCAGGTCCAATGGCGCGGGCCCACTGGTGCCCGGCGTTGGCGCACCAACGCCGGGCATCAGCGTCCGTCCGGGCGGCCGGGCGCTACCGGCTGAGGACGATGGTGGTCAGCGAGCGGGCCGGGAGGTTCGCCGGGAGGTGCCCGCCGGTCACCCGGGCGGTGCCGGTCCGGTCCAGGGAGTGGGTCTCGTCGGTGAGGTAGGTGGTGGCCCGGGCGCCGCGGGCGACCCCGAGGCTGGTGCGCAGCGGCGTGGTCGCCTCGTTCAGCAACTCCAGGACGGTGCTGCCGTCGCGGTTGCGGAACGCGGTCACCTTGAGCGCCGGGTCGGAGGCGTCGGCCGCGACGCGGACCGCGCCGGGCCGGATGAACCGGCTGTACGCGGCCAGCGCCCACAGCCGCTTGGATACCGCGACCCCGTCACCGCTGTCGGGCACCTGGATCAGCGCCCGGGTCGCGCCGAGCGAGGCACCGGTCCAGTAGACGTACGCGGAGTTGTTCGCCACCGCGAGCGCGTTGTGGATGCTCTCGGCGATCGTGATGCCGGCCCAGCCGCTGCCGTCGTCCCAGGCTTCGTTCCAGGTGTTGCCGTTCGGGTTCCACTCCGACATCCAGGTGTGCGGGTTGTCGGTCGGCAGCGGCTGGGTGGCGAACCCGCCGTAGGTGTGCCCGGACTGGGTGCGCACCAGCCGGTCGGCGGCCGGGTCGGCCTCGATGGCCGCGCTGTACCCCAGGGCGTCCGCCCAGTTCGCCGCGTCGCAGCAGACCAGGCTCACCGGCAGGTGGGCCCGCCGCAGCGTCGCGCCGAGGATCTTGACCATCTCGACCGCCTGGGCCGGGGTGAACTCCATC